>CAYHJO010000007.1:0-16031 GCA_964356715.1 uncultured Turneriella sp.
CGGGAAGCGCCGTGGCATTACGCACGGCTTTCAGCGTTATGCCCACGCTCGCGCTGCCCTGGTAATCGACATAGGTTTGGCCACTCAGTGCATTGCCGCCATAATCGCGAATATCGGCAAACCGCAACCGGATAACGCCGGTCGTCACCGAGCCGCTGAGCGTCAGACGATAAGTATAGGAGCCTGTCTTTTGCGCAGAGACAATTTGCAGATTCAGGCCACCGTTGGGAGATGCGCCAATATTAGGGCTATAGTCGATCGAGTATGCGGCCGGGTCTTCGCCATTCTTCACTTCTTCGCTGAAGGTCACGTCGATGGAGGGTAATACCGTATAGGGGTTTGTCGCACCCGCTGCCGGGCTCGAGCTGTCAAAACGCGGTGCGGTTTTGTCCGATTTAAAGCACGCCGCTTTATCATTCAGGCAGTTAGAATCCTTATCGAGTTTTAGAGCGGAACAGGCCACAAACACTGTTAAAGAGGAAATTGCCGTAAAACCGGCGAACCGGCGGTACCCAGAGGGGGATTTTTTGCGAAACACAGATTGCATGGTCGGAGCCTTATGGTGATCGAACTCTGAAAATCTTACTCCTAACGGGCCAGGCGTCCGGCATTTTTTTTGGCACCCTTTGTACTGGTTGCCTGCATCTGACCGGCTGCTCCACAAGCACGCAAAAGCCCTGTTCAAAAAGCAATGCCTACCTTCAGCGACATTGGCTCCCGGTCTGATGAAATGCGGATATGCGCGCCGAGAGCCCTGTCGCTGCTATGGAAATCCAGCGCCGTGGCTTTGGTGAGCTCTACATAATTGCCTTCAAAAAACCAGGCATCGAACAGATGCCAGACGTAAAAACCGAGCGTCACGGCCGCGCTGATCATTGTGATTTGATACCATTGGTCTGCGCGCGCCTCGAGCGTCGCGAATTGCGCCTGCGCCGCCGCGGGGTCTTTGATGCCAAATTCGCCCTGTTGCGTCACCACGTGTTCGGGTTTGTAGTCTCTGTAGGCATTCTTGGAAGATTGCAGCATAATAAAAGAGAATAGAGTGAACGCTGCTCCGGTGCCGATGACACCGCCATAGATATATCCCCAGGTCTTTCGCTGCTTGTAATACTGACCCCAGCCGGGCAAGAGCGACGAACGCCACAGCGCGCCGCGGTCAGAAGGGAAGAAAAGATCTTTGATGCGGCTGCCCAGAGTTTCAGAAACCTCCTGTACGTCTTCAAACATCGCGCTCGAAAACGGTACCGTCACATTTTTTTCGGCGATAATATCGCGATCGACGACAGAGAGAATCTTGCCGCTGATCTCGATATTTTCTGCCGTAGTGGAAAACTTACCGAAAATGATACCATCCACCTTGAGCGCATAACCCATCGCCTGCAGTTTTTCGACGTCATAAAAATCCTGTGGTTTAAAACCTTTCGACGTGGCATATTCGCGCCAGACCCGATTTTCAATGCGGATATATTTGTATTTGTTTTTCGTCAGTTCAAAAATGGATTCACCGATCGAATCGGTCAGCCATTTCACATTGGCGTCATTGGACTCGTTGTAAAAATCCAGGAATATCAGCTTCTTTGTGGCAGGCGCCAGGCCGGAGGGTTTTTCCGATTCAATGACAATCGCCTTGTCAGTTTTGAAATTGGGCGCATTTTGCGCAGAGAGCATGGATTGAAAAACAACCCCTGCAACCACCCTCAGATAGGCTATACGGTGGATTGACAGCACGATTTACGGATGCCGGCACCCTGGAACACCTAACGTAAAGCATTATGCAATTCCGCGCAGATGAACGCTTGTTCACCCTTTTTTTGGCGCCCCCACATCCCCTCTGACGATCACTACATGGCGTTAACCAATTCGTGAGGGAGAAATTCAAAATGCGGAAATTGTTAATCACATTTCTGATTGCAGGTGCGGTGGTCATTCCAACCGCAACTTTCGGCGCGGCCGCAAAAACCACTTACCCGGTGGTCTTTGCGCATGGCATGGCAGGGTTCGACGACATTCTCGGTTACTCATACTGGGGTGACGACTATGGCGTATTCGTAGGCGATCCGTGCGATGCATTTCTCGAAGTCAGCTGCAATGGCAATATCAATAGCGGCCAGAAAGCGTACCAGACCTCTACCTATCCGTTTCAGTCATCGGAAGTGCGTGGCCTCGATATTGCGAACCAGATTGAATCGTATATGACCTCCACCGGTTCGAGCTATATCAATCTTGTCGGTCATTCACAGGGCGGTATGGACATCCGTAAGGCGGCGAAAGTGCTGTATCAGCGCAAAGGCCGTCAGGTTGTGAAGGTGCTGATTTCGATATCTTCACCCCACCGCGGTTCGCCCGTTGCAAAATACATTCTCGACCTGGGTCCGGGTGTATCGAGCGTGGTTTCCGCGCTGGCGACGATTTACGGAAATTCCATTTACCGCAGCGGTAACGATGCTTACGCCGGCGCAAAACAGCTGGTGTACAACGATTACAGCGCGACCGACGGGTTGAGCACAGGTGCAAAACTCTTCAACACCAACAACCCGGTGAGCGCAAGCTATGCTGCGTATTACGGATCGTTCGTGACTGCGCAGACCGGCCTGTCGGTTAATCCGGCGCTGTTTCTGCTGAGAAACGGTTTCTACAACATAGATGGCAACGGCTACTGCGTAGACGACTGCGACAACGACGGTGCCGCAGGTCAGGGCAACGGCACACGAACAGATTGGGATGACGACGGTTTGGTAGGTATCAACTCTCAGCAGATGGGTTATCGCCTGAAGCATAACTCATGCACGCTTTGCCTGGATTACATCACACAAGATGCGAACACCGGCTATGTCGGCAATCTGAACGCACCGACATCAACCCAAATGACATCCACCTCCAGTGTGATCGATCAGGATCACCTCGATGTTGTCGGTGTACCACCGGACACATTTGATGAGATGGAATTCTACGCAGCGATAATTGATTTTATCGCCGTGAAAGACTAAGCCGCCGTACAGTGGGCAAAAAGCGCAGCCAGTGGCTGCGCTTTTTTTTTGCTCTCAGCGACTTACAGGGTTTACACGCTGATGCCCCGCATGCATGATGCAACATGGAATTTTTTGGCCGCAAGAGGAATTTATTTATTGCCATCGCCGGCGTGGCGCTCATTGTAGGGGCTTATCTTTTCCTCACGCGCGACTCCGATGCCATCAAACAGCTGAAGCGCCTCGAAGCAAAGCCACGATCCGTGCGCACGTATGAAGAATCTGCGGTTGAGAAAATACGCTATGAGCTGACAGAAAGCGGCAACAAGCGCATTGCCGGCGAACTGACCTTTGAGCAGAAGCTTGCGCTGATTCGTGAGAAGTGGGGTAAGCACATACAGCGGCCATACATCCAGATCAAGATGCTCGAAGAGCTGATCAACCTGTGCCAGAAAGAGCAGCCGAACGACTGGGTTGCCTGCGTTAACGAACTTGCAGCCGCGGCGTTTCCTCAACTCGCCGGAAAATTGTTCAACCAGCTCTCGTCATTGGTAAAATACAACGATTGGCTGACGCGCAATAAAGAACGTCTCGATAAGATGACCCGACAAGAGCGGCAAAAACTGCTCGCCGAAATGCGCAACGGCCTGTTTGGCGAAGACAATGCCAAAGACATCTGGGCGGCCGAGGCAAAGGCCGAGAATATCAAGGCGGCGCTCGACCAGCTGAAAGAGGCAAAAGGGAAAGATATAAACGCCAAAATGGGATATTTTAAGGATGTCCTGCGTGAAAACTACGGCGATCAGGCGAAGGCATACATCGAACGACACCAGCAGGAGCTCACCAATGCCATAGTGGATTCGGTGCAGGCAGACCTGCGCGGCATGTCGCCGACGCAACAACGCCACGCATTGCGCTCCATTCGCAGCGAAATGGGCATGGACGCGGCGACTCTCGAACGCTGGGATAACCTCGACCACGAGCGCGAACAGCGCTGGAACTCGGGAAAAGCCTACACCGCGGAACGCGACAGAATTCTGAAAAGCGGGCAGAACGATGCCGAAGGCCAACTCTCAGAGTTGCGCAAAAAGACTTTTGGCAATGAGGCTGATTCGATCGCGCAGGAAGAAGCCGAAGGCTTCTACCGGTATTCGGGCATGCAGCGCATCGGGCTGGAATAACAATTTTCCCTTCTGCGGGCTTGCCGCAAACGCCAAAACTTTGTAATTTGGCGTTACGGTGTTCGTGAGCAGAATTGCACCCGGATATTTAGTCGCCTCGCTGCTGCTTTCCGCCTGCGGCAATTTCAACGCCACCGTCAAAACCGGTAAGCCGCAACCGCAGTTATCGACTGCGAAAGACAGGATTGAATTCTACTGGGTTGGGCATGCTACCGTGCTCATGCACCTCTATGATAAATGGATTATCACCGACCCGAATTTCTCGATGCGCACCGGCACCGTGGTCAAACGGCTGGCAGAACCGGGCATCGACGTTGCCGCGGTGAAACCTGTGGATGCAATCGTCATTTCGCATAACCACTTTGACCATCTCGATGCGGCTTCACTCGTTCAACTCAGGGGCTCGCGCCACCTGTTTGCGCCGCCGAGCGGATTCAATTACGCGCCGCGCGCGGTTGCCCGTTATGAACACCGGGCAAGCCCCGGCTACTCGTATGAAGAAGCAGGATTAATAATTACCGCGGTGAATGTGCGCCACTTCGGCGGCCGGCTGCTCGTTGACAACCTCTGGGACGGTGAACCCTACACGGGTTACGTGATTCAGTACAGGGGAATTACCGTCTTCTTCGCGGGCGACACGGGCTACCATGAAGAATACTTCCGCGAACTCAAAGACTATTTCAAAATCGACATGGCGCTGATTCCAGTCGGCCCGGCGGGCGGTTTTGGTACTGGCGGCGGCCTCGGTAACGCAGTACACGTCAACCCCTACGGCGCAATTCAGATCATGCGCGATTGCGGCGCGCGTTATATGATCCCGATTCACCACAGCACATTCTATCGCCGCGGCGGCCGCGAGATGGAGATGATCAAAGATGCGATCGCGATTTCAGGCAAAGACGAAAAAATCTTTCTGCTCGAAGCAGGTGAGAAGGTGGAATTCAAACGCGACGTTAGCCACGGGCTTAAGCCCATGGCTAACTAAATATAGCACTTTAACTGGCACGGGCCTTAAGGCCCGTGCTAGTTAAACTTTGTAATACGCGTCCATATACGTTTTCAGTATATCTCCCACCACGCTGCGCACCGGCAATGTCGCCGCCATGCCATAGATTGGCGCCGAACTACCCTTCTCTGACGGGTGCGCTTTGACGTAATCCACTGCTTCTTTCAAATCTTGGATAAAACGCTCTTTCACACCCGGCTCTGCGTGGCGCAGTGTCAGCGCAATATGCACGCATGCCGGGCGGTGCAGGCCATTGAGCGAATAACCCTTGTGCGTCATCTGCTCCATGACTTTGTAGATGTCGAGAGAATCAGAAGCAAACGCAATCACATAAAGAGGGTCACCGAGAACTTTCAGTTCCGGGATCTTCTTTATTTCGGCCTTGATGTAATCGGCTGCGCCGAGAATTTTTTTTGCCGCGTCGAGATATCCCTTCTCGCCGATCGACACCAGCGCAGCCCAGCAAGCTGCGCTGAGACCGCCGGGGCGCGAACCTGCGAAAGTCGGTGAAAAATACATGCCACCCGGCCAGCTGGTGGCCGTGAAAAACTGGTGGTGGCGGATCTGCTCGTTGCGGTAGAGTATCACCGAAGTGCCTTTTGCCGCGTAGCCGTACTTGTGCGTATCGACCGAAATCGACGTCACACCCGGCAGCGAAAAATCAAACTTGGGCACATGGTAACCGAGTTTCTTTGCCCATGGCAGAATATAACCGCCGAGGCACGCATCGGTATGGAATGGAATGCCTTTCGCGCGCGCAATTTCAGACATCTCTGCAATGGGATCAACCATACCGTGCGGGAACGCCGGTGCAGAACCGACCACGACAATCGTGTTGCCGTTGATCGCTTTGCGCACGGCATTGACATCGGCACGGAAAGACGAATCAAATGCTACCGGACGGATTTTGATTTTGAAGTACTGCGCCGCCTTATTGAACGCGACGTGCGCCGTGGTCGGCAACACCATTTCGGGATTACGCACTCCTCTTTCATGGAATGCCATGTCGCGGTAGGTCTTCATTGCGAGCATGATACTCTCGGTGCCACCGGATGACACCGAACCACACAGCCCCGCCCTGACGTCTGCCGGAGCGCCGTCAGACAGCATGCCGGCAGTCATCGAAATAATTTCGGCTTCGAACTTGCTCGCACTCGGCCACAGGTCTGAATGCAACGGGTTTGCCTGCGAATGGAGCGTATAAGCTTTATTCATAAAATCCACATGGCCATCGTCGCCATGGTAGACCGCACCGGAAACATAACCGTCGTGCCACTTTTTGCGCTCGATATCGCGCATCTCTTCGAGTTCTTTCAGAACATCGGCGCGCGGGCGTCCGTCTTTAGGCAGATCGCGGAATGTCTCATACTGGTCGCGGTAGGGTTTCATATCCTTCGCGACGGTTTCCATAACCTGTTTCGTCTGCGCTGCGAGCTGAGACTTCACGACGCCCTGCGACTTGATCAACCGGTCGAGTTCGGGGAAACGCTCGAGCACTCCTTCGATGAAGGTAAAAAGTTCGGGGAATTTTTTCTGGTACTCTGCGATGATTTCGGGATCCATAACTACTCCTTGTGCCTTGCCGGCCCAATGAGGCCGTGAAATTTATTTGTCCAACCCGGATTAGCGCTGCTCGCTAATCCGGGTTGGACGAGGTACAAATTAATGCTTTGAGCCATTCAGACGCTCATGTATTTTCTTATGTGCCTGGTACACATTCTTGAACTCTGTATAAAGTTCGTCGTAGATCTTGCGGTTCTGCGGGTTCGGTTTGTAGGTTTTTGCAATCGCCACACGATCGGTAATATCTTTGAATTTGAAGCGCCCGAGCGACACACCGGCCAGAAGCGCGACACCGCGCACGTTGGCCTGCACGGCGTCCTGCACCTGGCGGATCTCGCGGTTGAGAATATCGGCGTGGATCTGGCACCACAGATCGGAGCGCGCACCGCCGCCGATCATGTTGATGAACTGCACCTTGCGGCCGATAAACTCTTCAACCGCATCGAGCAGCCAGCGCGAATTGTATGCCACGCCTTCGAATACCGAGCGCACCATATGCGCGCGCGTGGTATTCAGCGACATATTAAAAAATCCACCGCGGATCGTATGGTCCTCGACGGGCGTACGCTCGCCAATGAGCCAGGGAGTGAAAATCAGTTTGTCGCTGCCCGCGCCTATCGACTCGGCCAGAGTATTGAATTTCTGGTACGCATCGGCCGGCGCGCCATCGGGAGTGATTGCATCTTTCGGGTAGAATACTTTATCGCGCAGGTAAGTGAGGCAGTAGCCGGCGGTTTCGTGTTCGTTGCCGATCAGATAACGCCCCGGAATCGCCGAGGGAATCGTTGCCATGTTATGTTCGGCGTCGGTTTTTTTGAACGGCACGTGGCAGGTAAGCCATGACGATGTACCGATGTAGAGATGCGCGGCATAGTCGTCGACGGCGCCCGAGCCCAGCGCGGCCGACTGCACATCAGGAGTGCCGAGCACGACTTTGACATTTTCAGGCACACCGAGTTCTTTGGCTACCTGCGGCAGAATATTGCCGAGCACGTCGGTAGAACTGTACAGGTCGGGCATTTTTGCCACATCGATACCAGTCGCCTTGAGCAGGCTCGGGTGGTAATAGACCTTTTTGAGGTCGCGGTTATCCGTCAGCCAGTGCAGCGCGATCGAATCTTGCGCCGCGGCGAATTTCCCCGTCAGCTTCACATTGAGGTAGTCTTTCGGTTCGAGGAACTTGTATGTTTTGGCATACAGTTCGGGCATTTCGTTCTTTATATAAAGGACGTGCGCCAGGGAATCTTTGCCCGACAGCCCCGGCATACCCGCAGTGAGCAAAATCCACTGCGCGAGCTTAACGACATCGTAGCCCTGAAACTTCACGAGACCATCCATTGCGCGTGCGACATGCTTTGCGCCGCGCGAGTCCATCCAGATGATCGAGTTGTGCAGGTGTTTGCCTTCGCGGTCGACGGCGACGGTACCCGACCACTGCGAAGTTACCGCCACGGCAGAAATTTTTTCGCTCGGCACAAGATTTTTCGCCATCAGCTTCTGCGAAGCACGGCAGATTTTATCCCACCAATCGTTGGGGTCTTGTTCTGCCCCGCCGTCGGGCAAAAGCACAAGCTCGGTCGCTTCAACCTCGCAGTCGAGCACCTCGCCCTGTTCGCTGACGATCGCTACTTTGGGGCCCGAAGTACCAAGATCGATCGCCAGTACGTAGAAATCACCTTCTGCCATCGCTCACAGCGATGGACTCGGAGATCGATTGTAAAGCAGAATGCGGGTTGAATGGCAGCAAACTTTACATGTCTTTTAGTTTTCCGAGCACCACTTCGATGCGCTTCTGGAATTTCGGATTGTCTTTATAGAGTTCCATTTTTGCCTGCAGGCTCTCTGACATTTTCGTCACAGACGCCATGAACGCTTCCATGTCGCCTTTGAGTTCTTCCGGCGGCTCCGGGGCCTTGAGGAATTTGAAGCCTTTTTTGCCTTCGAGGGATTTGGCTCTTTTTTTCCAGCCATCGAGGTACGTTGCCCAGACATCGAGCGCTTTCACGACTTCTTTGCCTTTTTGCGACGCGTTGAGCGCATCGGTCAGCTTGTTCGTTTCTCCCGTGAGATCGTTCAGAAGTTGTTTCACTTCCACAATTGCAGCCGTGCGGCGCGCAGCTCGCTTTGCCTCTTTTGAGTTCGCCTCTGTCGTCGCCGGGGTCTCGGCTTCCTGAGCGAATACGAGTCCGGTTGCAGCGAACTGGAAAGCGCAGGCCGCGACGATAAGAAATCTCAGATTCTTTTTCATCATCTACTCCTATTTAAATACTTATATCCATGGCAGCAACGGGCGCATTCGACCGCCAACCGCAACCCCAAAAAGACGCATGCCGCCTGTTAAACCGGACGGCTATTTCAGCGCAGTATCAACGGCGATTTTTCCAGTTAACAGCTTGTGCACCGGGCACGCATTCGCTACTACCAGAAGGCGGTCACGCTGCTCCGTTTCGAGTGCGGCAGAGAAAGAGACGTGGCGGATGATCTTCGTATCGCCTTTTTCTGTTTCGAACTCAACATCGACGCCGATTTCGCCGGGATTCCAACCCTTGCGTTCGGCATACATCCTAATCGTGATGATAGTGCAGGCAGCGAGCGCCGAAAGCAGTAATTCATACGGCATCATGCCGGTATCGCCGCCGCCCTTGTCCGCGGGCTCATCGGCAAAAACCGTATTGGCGCCGGCGGCAAGACGGACGCGGTATTTTGCCGCTTCGCTGCGGCCGGTGATCTGTGCGGTATCCATGCGGACAGCGGACGATGCTGCAATGGGCCTGCGAGCACATATCTTTGCACTTTACGCTGTGTTTCGGCGCGCATTTTTGCATGGTGTCTCAATCACTGCTTTTCGAATTAGCGACGGAAGAAATACCCGCCGCGTACCAGAAAAATCTCGTCGCCGACTGGGAGAAACGCGTCCCGCAGCTTCTAAAAGCCACGGGTTTGCCGTTTAAGGCTGTCGCAGTGTTCGGCACGGCGCGCCGCATCGCGTTTGTGGCATCAGACATCGCCGAACGCGGCGAAGACTCGAGCGAAACTCTGCAGGGGCCCGCAAAAAGCGTGGCAATCGGCGCCGACGGCAAACCTTCGCCGGCCCTCATTGGTTTTGCCAAAAAAGCCGGCCTGCCTCCCGAACAGATCACATTCCGCGACACGGGCAAAGGCGAATATGCGACTGCGACGGTGGCGCACAAAGGCAAAACTCTGCGCGAGACGCTGCCGAAACTTTTGCACGAACTCTTAAGCCAGTTCCGTTTTCCGCGCTCGATGCGCTGGGCCGATCTGCCAACAGTCTATGCGCGCCCTGTCGCGGGCTACTATCTGCAATATGGCAAGACAAAGTGGGATCTCCCCAGCGGCGAAATCGCCGGCACGATACTGGAACATTTACCTTTTCGCCCTGTGCGCGGGCACTTTATTTTGGACAAGAATGTGATCGAAATCGACGACGCGGCGCAATATGCCGCAGCGCTTTCGAAGCACCACATCATCGCCGATGCCAAAAGCCGCCGGGAAAAAATTGCGGCGATTCTGAAAGACGCGGCCGCTAAAGAAAAGCTGACTTTGATTGAAAACGCCGCTCTGCTCGACGAAGTGAATTTCATCGTCGAGCGACCCGAGGTGGTTGTTGGCTCTTTCTCCGCCGATTACCTGCGCCTGCCCGACGGTGTAATTCTGTCAGAGATGAACCAGCACCAGCGCTACTTTGGTTTAAGAGAATCAAATACTAAGCTCAGCAATAAATTCCTGATCATTGCCAACGCGGATACATCCGCAGCAGGCACCGTGGCCAATATCAAAAGTGGCAACGAGCGTGTATTGCGCGCGCGCTTGTCAGACGGAGCGTTCTTTTTTGACGAAGACCTCAAGCGCCCGCTCACCGACCGCGTCGGCGACCTGAAACAGATTGTGTTCCATGACGGGCTGGGCACGCTGCTCGAAAAAAGCAGCCGCATTGCAAAATTTGCCGCGCTGTTCGCCAAAAGCTCAGTGCCCGAAGCGACACTCACCGAAGCAGCGAAGCTCATCAAGGCCGACCTCACGACCGCGCTCGTCTATGAATTCGACCACCTGCAGGGTGAGATCGGCGCAGTTTACGCAGAGCGCGCGGGGCTCAAACCCGAGATCTGCACGGCAATACACGAACACTACCTGCCGCGCTTCCAGGGCGACAGTTTACCCGCGAGCAAACTCGGCGCTCTGATGTCACTCGCCGACAAATGGGATAACATCGTCGCGGCGTTTGCGCTCGGCAAAGAACCCACCGCATCGCAAGACCCGTTCGCGATTCGCCGGCAGACGCTGTACTTCATACAGATTCTTGTGGCACAGAAAATCAGCCTGCCACTGACGGCGTTTATCGCGGAATCGCTGAAGATCCTCAGCGCCGATGCAACGGCAAAAATCGCCGACGCTGCCGCCGTGCAGGACAAAATTCTGCAGTTCCTCAAAGGCCGGCTCGCGACGATCTTTGAAGCCGACGGCTTCGATAAAAAGCTCACGCGCGCCGCAATCTTCTCGGGCTCCGATGATGCCTTTGACCTGTACGCGCGCGCTTCAGCCCTGCGCGACATCGCCGAAAAGGACCGCACCAATTTTGACGCGCTGCTGACGGCTTTCAAACGTATGGCGAACATCAGCACGGAGAAAACAGCGACGAATCCCGATGCCGCGCTTTTCACCGAGGCCGCAGAAAACGGCCTGTATGCGCTGGCAGAAAAGCTGCACAAACTCGCCGCCGAAAAGACCACCGATCCACTGGCCCACTACCGCAACATCTTCGCCGAGTTTGCCGCCGGCAAAATAACCGTCGATGAATTTTTCAACTCGGTTATGGTGAACCATGACGACGCGAAAATCCGCACTAACAGGCTGGCACTACTGGCCTATACCTTGTCCGCAGTGAACAGCCTGCTCGACCTGGAGCAATTATCATGAGCCCTTCGACTCCGCTCAGGGTAAATTCCGACGCAGAATACAGAAAGGTTTCATCGCCCTATGGCTTCAGCATGTTCGATGTCGAAGCGACTGCGGGCCTTGAACGGGCCAGCCGCGCCGCGCAGGAAATCGTGCGTGCGTTTGGTTTCGAGCGCATTATGCCCGCGACGATCGATTTTCCCGATACGTTTTCTGAGAACTCGCACGCCGAAATGTTTAACTTGAAAGACAACAGCGGAGAGAGGCTGGCGCTGCGTAACGACATCACCGCGCAGGTAATTAAGGGTTATGTGCGCCAGATTGAGCGCCGCGCCGAGCAGAAATTGCGCAGATTCTACTATGCGGCACCCGTGTACAAGGACGTGCGTAAGAATTACCCGATGCCGCGCGAAATACACCAAATCGGCTGCGAAGTGATCGGCGAACATGCCGAAGCAGAACTCGCGTCGCTGATTCAAATCAGCGGAAAAATTCTGCGCGATGTATTTCAATTTTCCTCGGCAACGCAAATCAGCGACGTTGAGTTGCGCAATGCATTCGCCGCGCTTGCCGGCAACGAATACATCGACGCCGAGCGCAGGCGCGACGCGCCGCATCTCGCGCAAATACTCGAACGCAGCATGAAAGTCCCGGCGGCAGACGCAGGCAAATTCGCGGTCTGGTTGTTCTATGCATCAGATTCGCAGAAAATTCCGGGAGCGGCAGCTTCGCTACCGGCTGAAATCCGCCGGCAACTGGATCAATCCGCCCTGGCTGCCGGCGACATGATTGCCACGCTGCAAAAAAGCGGCGTCGACGCTTACTGGCAGCCGCTCACCGAACCGCGCAGCAGTTATTACAGTGGCCTGTTTTTTGAAACCTATGTGCCGGGTTTCACCGAACCGATGGCGCGCGGCGGTGTGTATAACCATCTCGTAAAACGCTACGCCGACATCGAAGCGGGCGCCTGCGGTTTTGCCCTGGATGTATTGAAGTTCTGATCAGTCAAAAAATAATCCGAAACTCAAAACCGTACTGTCTTTGCCACAGCATCGTCTGCCGGAAGCGCTGGTCGTCGGTAAACGGGAACGTGCCGAGATCGAGTGCATAGTTGTTCATGCCGTCGAGAACGATAAACGGATAGGCCGGGCTGCGGATTATCACTCCGTAATAGAGGCCCGGAATCGGATTGAGCCTGTCCCAGCGGCGCGCGAGGCTTTCATAAAAATGTACGGCGAAGCGCTCTGCATTATAGAGGTCGCGGTCAATTTCGTCGGGGGCAACCCCCGAAAACCTCGAGGTCGCGAACTGTGAGAAATCGGTGACAAATTGCAGGTTCGTCAGGTTACCTGAGTTGCTGGCGTAGCCGGTTTGTTTCACCTTAAACTGCGATTGAAATAGCAAGGTGCGCACTGTGTCGCTGAGGTACTTGCCGGTATAATCCCTGGGGCCACGGTCAAACTCATAGATCGGCTGGTATATATAATCGTGTGATCCCGCCCCGGCAGGCAAAACCAGCAGCAATAGGGCAAAAAAGCGGAATTTCTGCAATATGAATCGTGCTTTACAGGCGATCATAACGATATAAGCCTTCGTATCCTTATGAACGGCACAAAACTTTACAGGGGAGAAACATTTTTGCGCGTAAGCTCGCGCGCCTTGTTCCGGAAACTGTGGCTGCTGCCTTCGGCGCTGCTGTTGTCCTCGTCTTCTGTGTTTGCAGACGCCGCCTTTGAGTCTCTGAAAGCCAACGTAAAGGGATTATACTCATCTTTCAGGGCGTCTTTTGCCGTGACCTCGTCGGGTGGCTCGGTGCAATCGGGTAAAATCCTGTACCAGTATCCGGGTAAACTGCGGGTCGAAACCGGCACCGGCGTGATCGCTACAAATGGACAGCACCTGTGGGTGCACAATAAAGGTTCGTCGCTCTGCGCAAGGCAAGATGTCGGCGGCGTCGGCGGTGGCATTCTGGGAGTGCTTTCGTCTTACGAAGGCACGATTCAGGGAAATACTTACATATTTAAAAAGAAGGGAGCGCGGTTTGAAGAAATCGTCGTGCAGGTTGCGGGCGGCATGGTGCGCAGCGTGCGCATGAAACGCGGCGACGAATCGATCACTTATTCATTTTCGGGCATGACAATCGATGCAGGTATTTCGGGCGCGATGTTTAACTACAAACCCGCCGGTGCGCAGATCATCGAAAACCCGCTCAACAATTGATGTAAATGCCTGAATTTCCCGACGGAACCGTTGCAGACAGCGCCACTCCGTCGCAGCCGCGCTTTAAGATGCGCAAACGGACGCACGCCGTCCTTTACACCTTCATTGCCATTATCGTCGCGATGGTTGTCGCGTACAACTATGCAATGCGGCCGGCCTTTCTCGAACCGCTGGTAAAAAAACAGTTTGCGCAAAGCACGAATGGCACGATCGATCTCAAAATTGAGCAGGCTTCGCTCTTCCGCGGTTTCAGATTCAGCAACGTCGTCGTGCACTCGCCCGCAGGCTATTCGCAGACGCCGCTGTTCGCCGCCAAAGAGATCACGCTGCTCTACAACCTCTATGGTTTTTTCCGCGGCCGGTTCGGCGTGCATGAAATCGGGCTGCGCGAACCGAAGCTGCACATTGAGAAAAAGAAAAACATACTGAATATCAATGCGCTGCTCAAACCGTCGCCGCGCAAAGCTGAGGTCGAAAAAGAAAAATCCGACCAAACCAGATTTTCGTGGTTCTTCGACATCCAGCTTTTCACGCGGTTTTTGCTCGACAATCTCCATTTTACCTACGACGCACGCGATACGTCGAACACTGTGCGCGAATATGCGCATCTCCGTAATTTTTCGCTCAAATTCTCGTTGCTGACGCGCGAGTTCAACAAGGTAGATATCTCTGACTATGCGGGCATCGTCGCTCTGCTGAACGCACTCGTCATTGAACTCAATCCGCAGAACAAAATCGACGTCGCGTACGAAGGCCCCAAGGCCAGCCTCGCTTCGCCGCTGCAGCTGTCGTGGCTGTTGTTCTACGACGGGCAATCGGTGCGCCCCGAATTCAAATCGCGCATGCATATCGGGCAGGAGCAGTTTCCGGTCGCGCTCGCGCGCGGCACAAAACAAAATATTTCGTTTCTGATCGATCACCGCGCGGAATATGACGCGAAAGCCGACCAGTTCAGGCTCGACAGTTTCAATATCAAGTTTCTCGGCGACACCCTGCTCGCGCTCACCGGTGACGGAGACAAAGTGCTCACGGCGGCGCGTACCATCAGACTGCAGACGGACAATTCGCGCGTGAATCTCGGCCGCGTACACGATATCGTCGCCCAACTCACGGGCAAACGCGATACCTTTTATGCGGGTTTTTTCTCGATCAAACCCACGCGCATCGTGATGCACAATAACGAAATCGATAATCAGGGCGGATTAAAACTCGAACGCGTGATTTTTCGCCAGGGGAACACGAACATTTCTTTGCCGGTCTTCGATCTCGAGCACAGCGCACTGGTTAATACCGCGCTGAAACCCATACCGCTCAAGACCGGTAAGGCGAAACTGCGCGCGGTGCTTAACGGCGCGCCGGTGAGCCTCGATGCCGAACTCGGGCCGTCGCGCCAAACCAATGTAAATCTTTCCGTGCGGGGGCTGAACCCCGGGTCGTTTACCACGGGCTCGGTGCAGGGCAGCATCAGCACCACATTCAGCGCAATCGGCGAATCGCCGCAAAACCTTGCGATTGCGCTGCGTGTGTTTTCGCCGCAGTTACAGTATTTTATAGACCGCGGCAAGTCAGGCGTCAACCGTCTTGACTTCAACCTCAGGGGGGATGTCAAAAGCAACGCCGACTTCAGCCAGAATGCAATTCACCTGCCGCTGATTAGCTTGAGCCAGAAGGACAAAGAATACCAGCCCGCGCTGGAAATAAAATCGCACCTGAAAGTGGATCGGGCCGAAAACATGCACATCGTCTACGGGCTCGATGCGCTGAAGCTGCACTTCAAGGAACTGCTCGGCACACTGCCGGCTGCCGAGCAGGAAAAATTCGGCGTGCAGGTGAAATTTCTCGATCCGGGCCGCACGCTGCGCGCAGACGGTGAAACCGCGGTGACAATCGCCGACGGGGATACCGCGATCATCCATATGACGCGGATCGCCCTGCCCGACGCACAAGTCGACGATATCGAAATCAATGCAAAGCTGCGCATGAACGCGGCCCAAATACGTATCGACCAATTTGCGCTAACCGGCCTGAGGCAGGCATTATTTGCCGGCGCGTCGGGGCATTTGAAAAATGTGGTCGAGAATCGCCCCGACCCGGTGACAGGCAAACTCATGCGCAGCATGGAAATGTCGCCCGACATCAAGTACCGCCTCTCGATCGCCAAAAACGAGGAAAGCGAGATTC
>CAYHJO010000007.1:16041-44060 GCA_964356715.1 uncultured Turneriella sp.
CTCAACGACACCTTTCTTGTGGGAGATCTTTCGTTAACCGGTACGGCAAAGGGGGATATCATCGCCGGTTACTTCAAGATCAAAGACCTGAACTTCAGAAATCCGAAGGTACGCATCAACGCAGTGAATCTTGATTTCCCCTTTAAGCACGACCGGCGTCTGAAAAAAACCCTGAACCTGCGTGCCGGCAACAAAGAACGTATCATCAAGAACTACAGCTTCAACAAGGCCTATAATTTTTCGATCCGCAGCGTCGATATTCCCAACCCAAACAACGGCAAAGAGTGGCTGCAGCTCATTTACTCACGCGGCACCTACCCGGCGGTCGGCGCATCGATGGAATATAAGGACAACGTTTTTGTCATGCCGGTGATGCAATTGTACATGCTCAATGGAGTCGTGACCGTTTCAGACACGCTGTTCAATCTCGGCCGGCTCAACCTGCGTGAAATGGAATATTCATCGACCATTCAGATCAAAGATATCGACCTGAAACCGTTGATGGTAAAAGACAAAGCTGAAACCATTACCGACGGAAAATTGCGCATCGACATGCTGTTCACGGGAAACCGGCTCGACAAACCTGTGGAAAATCTGAGCGGGTACCTTTCGGTCTACCGAATCGGCCCGGAGTTTGCGCAGATGGTAATGCGGGCGTCGAATCCGAAACAGACTAACCTGATCAGTAATATTGCGGGAATCGCGGCCAAGCCTGCGCGTATCGACATCAGTGTCAGAGAGGGATTTATCTACACGCACATTCCCATGACGAGCGGCGTGCTGGAAACCGTACTCCCGCATCCCGAAGAATACAATAACCGCCGCATCAATATTCCGGAATTCTTCCAGCGGATTTCGAACGAGGCAAGCGTCTATACAAGCCCGGCTGCGCAGACAAACTGAAATGAAACTCAGGATCAGTCTGTTATGAGCACTTACAGCTATCAGCCGGAATTCAATTACGATGCAGTCAATGCTTCAGACTCTATTGAGATCACCAAACACCTGCTGCCTTTTAAAGGCGGATTTCTCAAAGGTCTCGAAGCTCACCTCGTCAATGCAGACAACGTACAGAAGTTCCTCGCCAGCGCACCGCCCGAAACGCGCAAAGAAATCAACAAAAACATTAAGGCGATCGACGGCGCGCTCGTCGCCATTATGCGTCTTTACGGCCACATCGAAAGCGAACTGTCTTCGCGCGCACTGGAAACCGCCGCTCAGCGCGAATACTACAATCACTTCACCGATCCCGACATGGAAGATCAGAAAATGGACTTCGTTAAACTGGTACGCGCCTATGAAGTGATCAAGGAATTCAACACAGAAATCACCGAACAGTGGTGGAAAGTGGCAAATATTTTCGAAGCTTTCAATCCACCGAGCTCAGAGAAACATTTTCTCGAACAGGTCTTAATTTACCGTGTGTATCCCCGCATCGATCTGTGCAGCCTGACCAATTTGCTGCTGCGCCGGCTGAGCTATCTGCTGCGCACCCATTCGGAACAGGTGATCGGCGGCAAAGTTTCCGTCAAAGCAGAATACACGAACCAGATACAGTACACCTACTCGGCTGTCTTCCGCGAAGATCTCGCGTCGATCATCGAGGGTTTTGCCAGTGTCGCGAAAGCAGAGACCAAAGGCCGCAACGCCGAACCCGCGCGCGAGATTCGCGACACCTCGATCAAGTCGCCGTACCTGCTCGACACGCGCGGCAGCGAACAGTTCAACCAGACTCATGCGTACGTGCTCGAAATCAACCAGTCGCGTTTCGCTCTTGAAGAAGCAAAAGTGAAACGTTCGATCTACGTCGAGACGCATCTGGGCGCGGAAGATGAAGCATTACGTCAGGATCTCATCCGCAAGTTTATATCCGCCGCGCGCAACAAAGACCGCGTCGGCGAATACCGCACGTTTCTGATGAGCTATTTTCAGTTCACACGCGATACGATTCTGATGCAGCAGCCCGCTTTGCCCGAAGAAGAACACAATTTTTTCCTTTATCATTTCGGCCCCGTCTTTTTCATCAAGATCTGTACGCATTTTATGCGCATCGGCCGTACCGGTTATGTACACCGCCACATCAAGCGCAACCAGATGGTGCGCGAATTACCGTTCGAATATGTCAAATACGTGCTCAAAGACTGGTGGGATGAAAATATATACATGCAGGTCAGTCGCGTTGACCGCAATAACTACTTTGCATATGAAAAACTGCTCGACCAGATCCGGCGCGAATGGCAGGAGCACCAGCTGCGCCTGCTGGTGAAGATCAAGAAAGACCCGGCGCTCGTGCGTGCACTGAACATTCACGACGTGCGCACGCTGGGGATGTATGTCGAAAGCGAAATTTCGTACCTTTATCACGTGAAAATACTGCGTTTTCTCGGCCAGGATTTCTTCTATCTGCCCATCGTGCTGAACAAAATGGCTGAAAAAAAGTGATGCAGCGCGGCATGGGTCTTAGCCCGGCTGCGTCACGGGCATTTAGGTGCCTTTACACCCTGTCAAAAACATCCATTTTGGCATAAAATGAGTGACCTGAACCCCCTGACCAAAGCCGGGACGAGCGAACTGGAAGAACAACGCCTGGCCAAACTCGCGACACTCAAAGCGAAGGGGATTGATCCTTATCCCGTGCGGTTTCCCGATAAGCAGGATATTTCCGCCATCCGCCAGCAGCATTTCGGCCCGGCGAACGATCTGACCCCCGCCGAAGACGTGGCAGCGGTGAGTGCGGCCGGGCGCGTTGTCGCGATTCGCGACATGGGAAAAGCACAGTTTTTGCATATTCAGGACCAATCGGGCAAAATGCAGATCTACGCCGGCAACAAAACGCTGAACGAAGAAGATTATTTTGTTCTCACGCAACTCGATCTGGGAGATATTGTCGGCATCAAAGGCCGGCCGTTTCGTACCAAAACAAACGAACCCAGCATCCATGCCGGCGAACTGAAGATACTCAGCAAGAACCTCGCTCCGCTGCCGGTGGTGAAAGAAAAAGACGGCGAAACCTATGACGGCATCAGCGACATCGAACTACGCTATCGCCAGCGCTACATCGACCTGGCCGTCAACAACGACGCGCGCAACACTTTTGCGCTGCGCTCGGCAATCTTGCGCGAAATTCGCGACCTGTTGCATAACCGCGGCTTTATGGAAGTCGAAACACCGATGATGCAGGCGATCGCTTCGGGCGCCGCGGCACGGCCGTTCAAAACGCACCACAACGCGCTCGACATCGATTTGCACCTGCGTATCGCGCCCGAGCTCTATCTTAAGCGGCTAATCGTCGGCGGCTACGAAAAAGTCTTCGAGATGAACCGTAACTTCCGCAACGAAGGCATCAGCACGAAGCACAACCCTGAGTTCACGATGATCGAGATTTATCAGGCATATGCCGATTACAACACGATGATGGAACTCACGCAGGATATCTTCGAACATCTCGCGATCAGGCTCATCGGCTCGACGGAGCTGCCTTACGGCGAGCACACGATCTCAGTGAAAAAGCCCTGGAAAAAAATCGGTTACCTGGAAAGCATCAAAGATGCCACCGGTCTCGATTTTGAAAAATTTCTCGGCGACGCAGAGCCGTCGGCCGCTGAGGCAAAAAAAATGGCTGCTTCGATCGGGCTCAGAGCCGAAGGGCTGCATACGTTCTGGGAAGTCGTCGACCTGGTGTTTTCGGAAAAGGTCGAACCGAAGCTGATTCAGCCGACAATCGTTATGCACTACCCGAAGGCAATTTCACCTCTGGCAAAATCGATTCCCGGCAACGAACATTTTGTCGAACGCTTCGAACCATACATCACGGGGCGGGAAATGGGAAATGCCTTCAGCGAGCTCAACGATCCGCTCGAACAGGAAAGGCGCTTTCTCGAACAGGCATCGCAGAAGGCCAGCGGCGCCGAAGAAACGATGGAGACCGATACCGATTTTGTCACCGCACTCAAGGTCGGTATGCCCCCGACAGGCGGACTCGGCATCGGTATCGATCGCCTCGTGATGCTGTTTGCAGACAAAAGCAGCATCAAGGACGTCATTTTGTTTCCTTTGCTCAGGCCCGTGCGGCAGGACAGCGACATAACCAAGGCGTAAAATAACACCCAACGGATATTCAGGAGGGATATGAAGACAAATCTTTCATTTATTAAGACAGCGCGCGACAAGATTCAGCTGGTAAACCAGCTGCTGCTGCCGCATAAACTCGAATACGTCACCTGCAGCAATGGCAACGATGTCGCGAAGGCGATCAAAGATATGGTCGTCCGCGGTGCACCGGCTATCGGCATCAGCGCCGCGTATGGCATGTATCTCACCGCATGGCAGATGTCGAAAAAAAACAAGAAGCTCGGCACTGATGTTTTCAAGAAACAGAAACAGGTGCTCGATGCTGCGCGCCCGACGGCAGTGAACCTGACCTGGGCGACCAGCCAGATGCTGGTGACCGCCAGTAGTTTTTTCACCAGCGAAGCTGCAAAAGCGAAAGACGCGAATCTGAAACTTCTGCTGGCGCTGTATGAAAAAGCTCTGGAGATCCACAACGACGATGCGGAGCGCTGCCTCGCGATGTCGAATAATGCAGTGAAATATCTCGTCACAAAATACCCGAAAGAGAAATACAATATCCTGACGCATTGTAATACAGGGTCACTCGCGACCGGCGGTATCGGTACTGCACTGGGAGCAATCCGGCTTTTGCATGAAAAGGGCAAAATCAACATGGTTTACGCAGACGAGACACGACCATACCTGCAGGGTTCGCGCCTGACGGCGTTTGAACTGCTAAAGGACAAAATTCCCGTGACTCTGACCGTCGATTCTCAGGCCGCGTATCTGATGCAGAAAAAGCTGATCGATGCCGTGTTCGTCGGTGCCGACCGCGTGGCAGCCAACGGTGACGTCGCCAATAAAATCGGCACTTATTCGCTTTCCGTTCTCGCCAAGGCGCACCGCATTCCGTTCTTCGTGGTGGCGCCGAAATCGACCTTTGATAATTCGATTGAAAACGGAGACAAGATCGTCGTCGAAGAGCGTTCGCCCGCCGAGGTACTCGAATTTGGCGGTAAATCCGTGGCGCCGAAAGTGCCTGCGCTGAACTACAGCTTCGATGTGACACCGCAGAGCAACATCACGGCGATTTTCTCCGAAGAAGGCACGCTCGAGTAGAAAGTTTTCGCTGTACAGACTAACCGGGTACACCACGGGAGAATATGTTTTACGTGTTACTGTTTGCGACGCTGATTGTGGGCGCGTGGTCGGCGCACGTCGCTCTGCTGCAGGCTCCGGCCGACGCGATGCAGGGCAACGTGCAGCGGGTTTTCTACTTTCACGTACCACTCGTCTGGGTATCGTTTCTGGCCTTTATCGGCGGCGCAGTCATGAGCATACGCTACCTGATGGGACGCCGCCTGACTGACGACGCCTGGGCGCGCGCGTTTATTAAGACGGGCTGGGCGTTCACCACCACGGTGCTCGTCACGGGGCCACTGTGGGCCAAACCCGTGTGGGGTGTTTTCTGGAACTGGGGCGACGAGCGACTCGTTTCGTTTTTTGTAATGTGGATGATGTATAATGCTTACCTGCTTTTGCGCGCCACTATCACCGACTTCGAAAAAGCCGCCCGCATCGGTGCAATTCTCGCGCTGCTCGCGCTGCTCAATGCCGCGCTCGTCGTCGCCGCGATCTACATCTGGAAAACCGCATCGCATCCGGGACCTGTATTCGTGCGGAAAGCGGGTTCGGGCATCATGGATCCGGTGATGCGTAAGGCCTTTTGGGGCAGTTTTTCTGCTTTCACGCTGCTGTTTCTTTCATTGTTGGTCGCAAGATTCAGGCTCGAAAAGGCCATATCGGGAGCAATGGACAATGCCAATTAAAAATACCCTGCCGGCGTTTTTTTTCTTTTGCTGCGCGGCGCTTACGGCCGCGGATTTCGAAACGGCCGCGCTGGGCAGCGGGCTTGCTGCGCGCACCGAAAAATTTCTGTCGACCTCCACGGCTGAAGCGCGCGCGCAGATCGCGGCCTTCAGCGATGCCGATCTGCAGAAAGTGACCAACGAGTTCAAAAAATCGCACGCGACCTCCGAACGGAGAATATTCTGGCTGAGCGAAGAACTGTACCGCCGCAACGCTGAACGCGTGGCCGCGGAGCGCATTCGCTATCTTTATTACGCGGTGCTTGCTGCGCTCTTGATTCTCATGGGTTTTGCGCTGATGACCTGGCGACAGGCAGCGCGGATTAGCCGCTTTGCTGCTGCGGCGTCCCCTGCAACAAATAATGCCGCCGCTGCGGCTGTTGTCGCCGTGCCGGCGCGAAAAAAATCCGCGAAGACAAAAGGACGTTCCAAAAAATGAAAGGCATAATTCTCGCGGGCGGCTCGGGCACCCGTCTTTACCCTGTTACGCGCGTTATCTCGAAGCAGTTGATGCCCATCTACGACAAGCCGATGATCTACTATCCGTTGTCGGTACTGATGCTGGCGGGTATTCGCGAAATTCTGATCATTTCGACGCCGCATGATCTGCCGCGTTTTCGCGAACTGCTGGGCAACGGCGCCGACCTCGGTCTCAAATTCAGTTATGCCGAGCAACCCTCGCCTGATGGTCTTGCGCAGGCCTTCATCATCGGTGCCGATTTCATCGGCACAGACAGTGTGGCGCTGGTGTTGGGCGATAATATATTCCACGGCCATCACCTCACCGAACTCGTCACCGAGGCTGCACAGCGCACGGAAAAAGACGGCGGAGGTGAAGTGTTTGCTTATCCCGTGCACGATCCGGAACGTTACGGCGTTGTGGAATTCGATAAGAATTTTAATGCGCTGTCGATCGAAGAGAAACCCGCAAAGCCCAAAAGCAACTATGCGGTTGTCGGACTCTATTTCTATGACAACAGCGTCGTTGCCAAAGCGAAGGCGCTCAAACCCTCTGCACGCGGCGAACTCGAAATCACCGATCTCAACCGCG
The DNA here is from genome assembly GCA_964356715.1 of uncultured Turneriella sp. Classification (GTDB taxonomy): domain Bacteria; phylum Spirochaetota; class Leptospiria; order Turneriellales; family Turneriellaceae; genus Turneriella. The sequence goes on from CAYHJO010000007.1 coordinate 23,011, forward strand.
TGTTTCTGAGCGACAAAAAATTGCGCGTTAATCTCATGGGACGCGGTTATGCGTGGCTCGATACCGGCACGCACGATTCGCTGCTCGATGCCAGCCATTTTGTGAGCCTGATGGAAAAACGCCAGGGTCTCAAAGTTGCGTGCATTGAAGAAATCGCCTTCATGAAAAAGTATATTACGCCAGAACAACTCATCAGACTCGCCAAACCGCTCGAAAAAATTGAATACGGCAAATACCTGCTGCGTCTGGCTGAAACCCAGTGACCGTGAACTTGAAATACCCCGCGCCGATACTGATTGAACCCACTGTGCACGGCGACAGCCGCGGCTATTTCTTTGAGCCGCACAACCAGCGCACGTTTAAAGACAAATGGGGTATCGACGAAGTTTTTGTCCAGGACAACGAATCATTTTCGGGCCACGGTATTTTGCGGGGTCTCCACTACCAGATCGGCGGCAAGGCTCAGGCAAAGCTGGTGCGAGTCGTCACAGGCAGGGTGCTCGATGTGGTCGTCGATATCCGCAAGAGTTCGTCCGACTTCGGCAAAGTGTATTCGTACATTCTCGACGACAAAAAAAAGCACCAGCTGTTCGTGCCCCGCGGCTTTGCGCATGGTTTTGCAGTCCTGTCGGAAACCGCCATTTTTCAATACAAAGTGGATAACTTCTATTCCAAAGCCGATGAGCGCGGAATTCTGTTCAGCGATCCGGCGCTGAAGATAGACTGGCAGCTCGCTGTGGCGCAAATACAGGTTTCAGAAAAAGACCGTATTTTGCCGCTGTTTCGCGATGCGGAGCTTTTCGATTAACTATGGCTACCGAACGATTGGTACTGATCACCGGCGCGGCAGGGCAACTCGGGCAGAGTCTGCGCAAAACGCTGCCCCCGGGAACCAAGGCTTTTTTCGCCCGTAAATCCGACATGGATCTCTGCGACGCCGGCAGCATCGAAGGCTGGCTGGCAAACAACAGAGCAGATTTCATCATCAATGCAGCTGCGTACACAAAAGTCGACCAGGCCGAAAAAGAACGCGATGCGGCTTTCGCCGGCAATGAGACGGCGGTGCGCAACCTTGCCTTCGCGGCGAAAAACACCGGCAGTCATGTAATTCACATCTCGACCGATTTTCTTTTCCATGGCGCCTTCAACCGGCCGATCGACGAAAGCGCAAAGATCAACCCGATCGGCGTATATGCAGAAAGCAAAGCCGCGGGTGAAACCGCGCTGATGGCGGAAAAGATCGCCTCGACGATCGTGAGAACTTCGTGGCTGTATTCCGAGTATAACGCCAACTTCATGAAAACCATGATTCGTCTCGGGCGCGAGAAGCCCCAGGTGCGCGTCATCGCAGACCAGCACGGCTCGCCGACCTATGCCGTCGATCTCGCTCGCGGCCTTTGGCACATGGTCGCGCAATTGCGCCTCAAGGCGACTCCTGGCGGTGAAACGGCGATCTACCACTTCAGTAATTATGGCGTCACGACCTGGTATGATTTTTCAACCGCGATTCTGGGTATTGCCGGTCTGCGTACCCCCGTCGAGCCGATACTGAGCGAAGAATATCCGTTACCGACACCGAGGCCGGCGTACAGTGCGCTGTGGCCGCGCAGATTTTCCAACGACTTTCGTTTTCCCCTGCGGCATTGGCGCACGGCTCTGGTCGAAGCAGTGAACGCATTCAGACAATCAGAAGGAGCGCTTTAGTGAAAAATATTCTTGTGACCGGCGGAGCCGGATTTATCGGCTCCAATTTTGTTTTGCACATACTGGAAAAATATCCCGATTATACCGTTGTCAACCTGGACAAGATGACCTATGCCGCAAACAAAGACTATCTTGTCTCTGTCGCCGAAAATCCGCGCCACAAGCTCGTAGTCGGCGATATTCTCGATAAAGATCTCGTGTTCAGAATTTTCAGCGAAAATAATATCGAAGGCGTGATACATTTTGCTGCCGAATCGCACGTCGACAATTCGATCAGCGGCCCGGCGGTTTTTATCGAAACCAACGTCAAAGGTACTTTGTCGCTGCTCGAAGCGGCGCGCTCGAAGTGGCTCGACGCGCCTTTTAAGCCCAAAGCGGGTAAAGAAAACTGCCGCTTCCTCCACGTCTCGACCGATGAAGTTTACGGCACGCTCGGCGAAACCGGGCTTTTCCGCGAAGACACGCCGTATGCGCCCAACAGTCCCTACAGCGCGTCGAAGGCCGGCAGCGATTTTCTCGCGCGCGCCTGGCACCATACTTATGGTTTGAACTCGGTCATCACTAACTGTTCCAACAATTATGGCCCGCATCAGCACGATGAAAAACTGATTCCCACGATAATCCGCAAGGCGCTTAAAGGCGAAAAAATTCCCATTTACGGTGACGGCAAGAACGTGCGCGACTGGTTGTTCGTGCGCGACCACTGCACAGGCATCGATCTCGCGTTCCATACCGGCAAAGCAGGTGAGACTTACAACATCGGTGGCCGCAACGAGCGCAATAATCTGCAGATCGTCGGCACGATTACAGACATCTTGCAGCAGATCGCTCCGCCTGAATCACGCAAGCTTGCCGTCGGAAATTATAAAGAGCTGATCAGTTTTGTCGCCGACCGGCCGGGTCACGATAAACGCTATGCAATCGATGCGACGAAGATCGAAACCCAATTGGGATGGAAGGCCGCGGAAACTTTTGAAACCGGAATTCGCAAAACGGTCGAGTGGTATCTGAAAAAATATAGCTGATGATCGCAGTTAGGCACCGCCTAACTGCGCAGCAAACTCACAATTTCTTCCATTTTCATAGAGCGCGAACCTTTCACCAGGATCACTGAACCCTGACGTTCACTCTTCAGTTTCTGCACAAGATCGGTCACCTGGTCGCGTGCAAACAGGTATGCCTGCGCCTTTTTGCCCGCAGCCTGCCGATAAGCCGCAACTGCATGCCGCATGTCTGAACCCACGCCGTAAAAGGCGGATATCCCCGCTTTCGCCGCCTCTTCACCTGTCCAGGCATGCAACGCCTTGCTGAATTTTCCGAGCTCTTTGAAATCGCCGAACACACACACGACCGGTTGGCCCCCGGCAAGCTGCAGTGCTGCCTCGATCGAAGCAACGGCTGAATCGGGGTTGGCGTTATAACCGTCGTCGATTATTCGAAAATATCCCTTTTTGACCTGCATGCGCCCCGCCGCAGGTTTGAAATTGCGTATCGCTGCCGCAATTTTTGCGTTAGGAATACCCGCATCGGCGGCAACCGCGGCAGCCAGCGCAAGATTAGACATCCAGGCGGCATTCGCGTACGGAAAGAGTACACGCTCTTGCCCAAGGGCGATCTGAAAACCCGCAGACGAATGTGACAAGATCTGCAGTACTGCCGCATTTCCCTTTGCAAAGGATATTTTGTGCAACAGGATTTTCCGCCGTTTTGCCGCGGCTGCCACCGTGGCGAGTTCGGCGATGGTCTTCGGCAAGTAGAGTGCTCCGCCCGGCGCCATACCGTCGATGATTTCTGACTTCGCGGCAGCGATGCCTGCGCGCGAAGGGAAAAATTCAATGTGCGCATGTCCGATGCTGCTGATCGCCGCGCAGTGCGGCATGGCAAGCTGCGACAGGTAAGAAATTTCTCCCGCATGGTTCATACCCATTTCGACGATCGCCGCACGGGTTTGAGCGCCGATCGCAAAAAGCGTGAACGGCACTCCGATGTGGTTGTTGTAGTTCTTTTCGGTCGCGACGCAGGCACGGCCGAGGTGCGCGCGAAAAATCTGTGCCAGCATTTCTTTTGTCGTTGTTTTGCCGTTTGAGCCGGTGACGGCAATTACCAATGGAGCGAAGCGGCGGCGGTGAAACGCAGCCAGCCTGCCGAGTGCAAGCAGCGGATCGTCGACGAGAATCAGCCGCTGACGCTCGGCATCTGAGAGCGAGCCGAGTACCGCATGGCCCGCGCGCGCGAAACACGCAACCGCACCGCGCCTGAGCGCATCGCCGATAAAATCATGACCGTCGCGTTTGTCGACGAGTGGCACAAAAAGCGAACCTGGCTTTACTTCGAGGGAGGAATTCGTCACCGAAGTGATTTTGACTGCGGGTGCGTTGACGGGCGGATGGCTGTCGGTAACGACCGCCGACACCGTAAAAAAATCATAGCTAATCTTCGCGAACACGCTGCGGTTAAACCGGTTTGGGCGCGCCGGTGTCACTTTCTTCTCGAAAGCGTAACTCCACTTTGTCTTTGGTCGCGTGCAGGCAGTCATGGCAGGCTACGGCTATCTCGGCGGCAGAATAGCGGCATTGCTACGGGGTGAAAACTTTGGAGTGACGGTGATCACGCGTTCGGTTAAAAACGCTGATACGCACACAACGCGCGGCAGCAATTTTATTTGTTGCAATCTTGCCAGGAACGCGCCCGCGCTGCAGCTGCACGAATTTGACGCTGCGGTATTCTGCCTGGCACCGGGGCAGCGTGCACACGGGACAGAAGCGTACAAACTGACATACTGCGACGCGCAGCGCAATTTTCTGCAGGCGTTCAGCGCCCGCTATTACGTGTTTATCTCGAGCACTGCGGTCTATCCCGATGCGCCGGGTAACTATGACGAGGCAATGGCGGCCGCGCACTCTGAGCGCGCGGAAATACTGCTCGCCGCAGAACAAATTGCACTGGCACAGAAAAACAGCTGCGTTCTGCGCCTTGCGGGGCTCTATAGCGCAGAGCGTCCCATCTATCGGCACGAAACCGTGTATGCGCGCGACAAACTCGTGCACTTCATTCACCGAGAGGACGCGGCACGCGCCGCCGTGCATGCCGTAAAGAAACAGCTTACGGGAATATACAACGTGCACGACGGCCATCCACAGTTGCGCAGTACGATACTAAACTCCCAACGCGCCGGGCAATTGCGGGCCGGTGCTGCGGCGACGCGTTTGCTGGATTGCGGAAAGATCTTTGCGAGCGGCTTCAACGTTATGTATGCAGATTATTTTGCGGGGATACAGGAAGTGCAGAATTGATTAACACGACGTTACCGGTCGCAAGAGTGTCTATATGAATTTCTTGAGGTTATTTTTGGTTCTGGCTTTGGCGCCCGTAGCCGCAGCGGCAGAAGAAGAACTGATCGAGACCGAAAACGCCGAAAGAAGAGATGAATTCACGCTGCTGCAGATCAGCGAGCGCGTGCGCAACCACAGCGAGCTGATTCTCGCGCACAGATCCAAAATCCAGAGTACGGAAGCGCAGGGCAGGCAGGCCAGCGCCTGGCAGAATCCGATTGTTTCGGCCGAACTTGGCCGGCTGAAAGATACGTTCAACAATAATATGACCTATGATTTTCGCGTCACGCAGCCGATCTACTTTCCCGGCAAGTTGGGAAAACAGCTGGAAATCTACGAACGCGAGGCCGAAATGCAGAAGATCGAAGGCGACGATCTCGCCGAATCGCTCTCGCTCGAGGCGGCCTACTTTGCCTACGCTTTCAGCATCGCTGAACTCAGGGCATCGCACAGCAAACACCGTATTCAGCGCATGTCGCTCATGCGCACTTACATGCGCGCGCAGGCCTATGCTTCGCCCGCAAAGATCATTCAGCGGAATATCGTTTCGAGCCAGTTGGTGGCGCTGCAGAAAACACTGAACCAGGAAACCGCCGAGGCCGAAAGTTCGTGGCAGAAACTCAATGTATACCTCAATCAGAAAGACAAGGTAAAAGTGATCACGCCCTGGCTAACCGATCTAAGAGACACTGAAGTCGTCGATTTTATAAATAAAGTGCGCAGCGGCAACCGCCGTATGAAGGCAAAAAAAGTTTCCCTCGCCCGCATCGAAGCCGAAGTATCGTTTGCAAAACGCGTGCCCCTGCCCGATGTCAGCGTGAGCGCGTTTTACCGCCGTGAGGCGCTCGAAAATCCCGGCATTAATCAGTTTTTCGGCGGTGCGGTTTCGGTGCCGATTCCGGTGCTGAACGCCAACCGTGCAGGCGTCGAGGCTGCCGAGAAGAAACTGGAAGCGGCACGCTCCGAATATAAATATCTGCAGCGTGAAGTTTTACAGCTGGCGAGGGCTGCACACGCTGAATATATGCAAAAGAAGAAGCTCTTTGACGATTTCAAAGCAGAGCAGATTCCCGCGCTCGAACGGCAGATGCAATATGCGGACCGCGAACTCAAACTCGGGCGCATCGACCTGATTTCATACCTCGAACTGGAACTCAAGACGCACGAGGCATTGAGTTCTTATTACGATACGCAACTCGAGCTCGTCAAAGTCATCGCGCAAATGATCTATCTCATGGGCGACAGCGCGGTTTATCAGGGAGATCTTTATGTTTTCCAGGCTCATTGACTCTGCTCTCGCGAACCGGCCGATGGTACTCGGCACGGTCGCGATGCTGTGCATTGCCGGCTTTTTTTCGATGACGAGATTGCCGGTCGATGCGGTACCCGACGTCACCAACGTGCAATCGATGGTGATTACCAAGACCGGTGCGCTCGACCCGCAAAAAGTCGAAGCGACAGTTACCTACATCATCGAAACCGAACTGCAGGGTATTCCTCGGGTCGAAGAGATCCGCTCGATATCAAAATACGGACTTTCTCTCATCACGATCGTTTTTGAAGACGACACAAATATCTATCTCGCGCGCCAGCAGATCAGCGAAAGGCTCAATCAGGTACGCGACAGTTTGCCGGCCGGTATTGTGCCCGAGCTCGCCCCCCTCTCCACGGGTCTCGGAGAGGTTTTCTTTTATGTTCTTGAAGCCAAACCCGGAAGCGAGCTTGCCGCAAAACCCGAAAAAGACAGGCTCATCTATTTGCGCACAGTGCAGGATTACATAATCAAACGCCAGCTAAAGGGAGTGAAAGGAGTCGCTGACGTCGACACCTTCGGCGGCTACCCAAAAGAAATCCACATTAATATCAATACCGCGCGGCTAGACCAGTACGGCCTCACCATCGAACAGGTTTCCGAACGACTGAACACGCTGGGTGAGAACTACGGCGGCGGATATATACAGCGCGAGGGCAAACAGATCGTGATACGCACTTTGGGCCGCGTCACGGATCTCGATAAAATACGCCAGGTGCCGGTCAAACGTTCTTTTTTTGGCGCGCCCGTTAAACTCGGTGAAATCTGCGACGTAACTGTGCACCATCCGCAGCCGCTGGGTGGGGCAACGTACAAAGGGGAGGAAGCCGTGATCGGCATGCCGATGATGCTTGCCGGCGCCAACAGCCGCAATGTCGCTGCGGCGATCGGCGAAGCGTTTAAGGATCTCGATCTGCCAAAAGATGTGCAGGTGAAGTCGCTGTATTCGCGCGACTACCTCGTGAACGCAACGGTGAAGACCGTGCTCAAGAATCTCGCCGAAGGCGCAGGGTTCGTCGTCGTCGTACTGCTGATGATTCTCGGCAACATCCGGGCGGCAATTCTCGTATCTCTCGCGATACCGATTTCGATGCTCATCGCGGTTATCGGCATGAATTATTTCGGCGTTTCAGGAAACCTAATGAGCCTCGGGGCCATCGACTTTGGGCTACTCGTCGACGGTTCTGTCGTGATGTTCGAGAATATGATTCGGCGCATGGAAGAACACGACTGGTCGTTGCCGCTCGAAGGGCACCGGAAACGTAACCTGATTCTGGGTTCGACGATAGAGGTACTGCGCCCGATCGTCACGGCGCTGCTTATCATCATGGGGGTATTTATACCGCTTTTTGCTCTCGAGGGCGTCGAAGGAAAAATGTTTCGCCCCATGGCGCAGACAGTTTTGCTCGCGATGGCCTCAAGCCTTGCTCTCGCCCTGGTCTTAATGCCGGTTTTGGGCTACCTGTTTTTCAAAATCAAACATAAACCGGGATCGGTGCCCGGCGACCACACGCCCTTCATACTTCGTTACATTCTGAAGGGATATGAACCGTTGCTGGATTTTGCCTTACGCCGCCCTTACGCAGTCATTGTTCCGACGCTGATACTCACAGTCCTCTCTGTCGGACTCTTCTTTCGCCTGGGCGGGGATTTCATTCCGAAGCTCAACGAAGGCGATATGGTCATCAACTTCAGCCGCCATGTTTCCGCCAGCTTCGATTCTGTGCTGAAGACGCAGAAACAATCGGACACTGTAATCAAAAGTTTTCCGGAGGTAAAAGAAGTCTTCAGCAGATTCGGTACGCCGCAGTCCGCAACCGACCCCGCGGGGGTGTTTTTTTCCGATACGTTTGTAATCCTCGAAAAAGATACGGCAAAATGGCGGAAGCAGAACGGCAAAACTATAACGAAAGATATGCTCTACAAAGAGATGATTCAGAAAATCGAAGCAGATAAGAGCATTGACAAACAGGAAGCCTCGGCCACGCAGCCGATCGAAATGCGCTTCAATGAGATGCTCGAAGGTTCGCGCGCCGACGTCACCATGCGCATTTACGGTGTCGACATCGACAAACTGGCGGAATTGTCGAACAAGGGCAAAGATATTCTCGAACACGTTAAGGGTGTCGAAAGCGTACAGTCTGATCCCATCATCGCGCTGACGAAAAGTCCGGTGCTCGATATCGAACTCAATTATAACATGATATCCTATTATGGTCTGAGCCTTTCGGATGTAAACCGTGTCGTCGAAATGGCAATGAGTGGCAATAAGATCGGCAACCTGTATGAAGGCGCGTATCGCTTTCCGATCATCACGCGACTGTCGCCCAAACTCAGGAACGACGTCGCGCACATTAAACAGATTCCCGTAGGGCTCGATGCCGGCGGCAGCGTGCCGCTATATAAGGTCGCCAAAATAGAAGAGCGTGAACAGGTTTCCACCATCGCGCGCAGCCAGGGCCGTCGTTACGCAGCGCTGTCGATCAATCTTGGCAATATCGACGTCGAAACTTTTGTGCGGCAGGCGCAACAGGCAATTGCCAAAGACCTGCAACTACCCGAATTTTACGATATTACCTGGGGTGGTCAGTTCAAGAACCTGCAGCGCGCCAAAAAACGTTTGGGCATTATTGTGCCCATCACGCTGGCCGCCATTTTTCTGCTGCTCATCCGCTACTTCGGCAGCTACAAACAGTCGCTGCTCGTGTTTATGGGTATTCCGACCGCGGTAGTGGGTGGTGTGTTGACACTGAATGTGTCTGGCATGAATTTCAGTATTTCCGCCGGTGTCGGATTTATCGCGCTCATGGGTATTGCGATTTTGAACAGTCTCGTACTCGTGAGCCATTACGATGAATTGCTCGAAAAACAGCCTGATGTTCCGGTAAAAAAGCTGGTACAGGATGGCACGCTCGATCGCTTCAGACCGGTAGTTATCACGACTCTCGTCGCCGGACTCGGCTTTCTGCCCATGGCGATCAATTCGGGGCTGGGTTCCGAGGTGCAGAAGCCACTGGCAACCGTCGTCATTGGCGGACTCATTATCGCCACAATGCTCACGGCGCTCCTATTGCCGGCGCTCTACACGATGATCTTTTCGCACCGTGAGAGCGCCGCGCCAAACCCGGTCGCGGATTACGACAATATCACCGAGCCAGCTGAAGCAGACCAGGATTCGCCCGTCAGGAAACGCCGGCGTAAGCGCTGACGCATGTCGCGGCGCCCGGCCGCAATAGTTAGTCAGCCTGGAATTCCGCGGCTATGAGGGCGGCCCTGCTATGGATTTCCAGTGCTTTCGCAGCCGACATCCTACCATTCGTGAATTTGCCTCTAAAAACAGAGGTCCTTGGCCAAATACGCTCAAAAAACCAACACTCAAAAAACTATATATACAAATATAGTTTTTTGCTCGACAGCATACATCTGTTTAGTTAACGATCTCTTTATCTGATTTTAGGGGCCGCGCAAGCTGACCCCGGGGAGAAGAAGATGAAGTTTAATAAATTGAAGGTAAATGAAAACGCAAAGCAGGTAAACAACGATATTGAGAAATATCTCAATTTTGTAGTGCGCAACATGGATCGCGTGTTGTCCGCAACCGGCCTCGGCGGGCGCAAGGCCGATTATGACGACGAACACTATGAGTTCATCGGTGGCGCGAATGACGAGCTGCGCAAAAAGCATTATGATAAGAGTCTGAGATTGCTGTGGAAAGCCGAACAGCATGCATCGTGGTCGACTTTCCACGATTGCAGCAAAGACGAAGAATTACTCATCCAAATGGCAGATCAGTCGCTCAACGAGGCAGAGAAAAAGCAGATGGATCGCATGAAATCTGCCGAATTCAAAGCGCTGCTCAACCGGGAATACACAGCGGCGCAGAAACAGGCGATTGTAAATATTCTGGCGCTGATTGGCCATGGCGAAGCGTACGCCTGGCTGGTTTCGAACGAAGTGCTGCGCGACGTTAAGAGCACAGGCGCGAAAGCCGCGCTGACAATGCAGGTGCTCGAAGAGGCGAAGCATTTTGTGGTGTTGCGCGAACTCATCCATGCATTTGAATGCGAAATTCCGCGTTTACCCGTCTATGAATACGTGATGCTCGAAGGCACGCTGAAATCCAAAGGACTTGAGAAGTTCTTCGGCATGAACGTACTGGTGGAAGGTATCGCGCTGTCGATTTTCGGTGCGCTGAGCAAATATCCGGGTCTCGAAGTGCTCGAGATGTTCCACCTCGACGAATCGCGCCACTGCGCGCTGCCGACTAACTACCTGAAGACCGCGCCACTTACCTGGTGGGAAAAGAACAACCCGGTCTCAATGGTGAAACGTTTCTCGATGGTTTTGCCGGCGATTCCACTGGCATTCAAAATGGAACCGGATTTTGCTGAACTCGGCATCGACGTCTTTGATTTCGGTGGCTCGCTCGTGCGCAAGGTGATCAATCTTGCTTATCGTGTCGGCTTTCACCTTCCACTGCCGCAGGAAAACATGAAAGATCTGATCAACTTTCTGTTCAATGCTTACTGCAGCGCGACGCGCGAAGGCCACGTGCCGCAGAAGTTTCTCGAACGCGAGGCGACACTCGGCGAAAAAGAACTCGCAGTGGAAAGAGAAGTCTTTCAGCTGGCGTCAGCTTAGCAGTTTCCAGAAGGAAACTGCGAGCAGGCTAGCGGAACTGAAAAAGCGGAATTAGTAGCGGTTTGCCCGTAACTTTTCGGAGAAAAGTGTAGGGCAAACTGCGAGGCTTTCCGCTTTTTCAGAAATTTTCCGCAGCCTGCTTTATGCCCGCTACCATTCAAACGTCAAATCCACAATACTGCCGCCGCCCGAACGCGGGTCGCGGATATAATGTAATCCCTGGTATCTTAGCAATCGGCGCGTCTTCGCGTGAAATGTCAAAAAAACGGGATCGGAAAACCAGCGGTATACAAAATTCTGCGGCTGCATGCGCACGAGCACCGCGGGCAATTTTTTGTAAGTGAGATTGCGCTCCACCTGGCTGCGCAGGCGCAGCAGTTTGCGTTGCAACGGGAAGACGCAATAAAAAACGACTTGCTCACCGGCAACATAACGGGGCCACTGTTGCTCGATGAACTGCGGTAACCCCGGTACGGTTAACGCGGTCGTTTCGCTATCGCCGTGTTTCAGTCGGTGCGATTCGGGCGTGCCTTTGGCGGAATCCTGATAGAGCAGATTATAGCCTGCAACCGTCTTTTCAATCATTTCGCGCCGGCCGTCACGATCGTCGGTAAACACCAGATCGGGCGAAAAACGGTCTTTGCGGTAGTTGATCGTCTCGCGCGCAAAATATTTTCCGTTGGGCAGGCGATATCTGATCTGCGCGGAAACCGGGGTCTTGCCATTGAGCACTTCGCTGCCGCTACAGGTGAAGATGACGCTGCCGTTCTGCGGATCAACAGCCTTGCAGCGAAAATAGCGCGTGCCAGCAGAGGCGCCGGGGGTGAAAATGCAGAAAACCAGCAGGCAGTACGTTGTTGGTAAAAATCGCATCGACAACGGCAAGAGACATATTTCGATACTTCGCGAAAAGGCGTTTACCGAAAAATATGCAGGTGCCTTCAGCGCAGGCGCCTGAACGCAGAACCTTCTTCAGAGAGCGTCTCCAGCATCTCGCCTACCTGATCGGCATCGAAAAATTGCCGTTGGTGATCGGGATAGCTGGCTTCTGCGCGCCGGTCGAGGTGCTTCAGCGGACACCACGCAGATTCAATTTGCGCCAGCGCAAACGCAAGGCGCAAGGCAAAAAGTTTTTCAAAGCGCATGAGAACCTGGAACAGCGAGGTCTGGTCTTTGGCGTACGCGGGAATCGCGTTCAGTTTTCTGACAGCCGCGATGCGCTGCATGCTGACCAGCGCCAGCGGCCTTGCGACCAGCAATTCATAGATAACGTGCAAAGTGATCACCTGCAAAATTGCCAGCACAGGAAGATAGAAAGCCACAACAAACAGCGCGACAATCCTACGCAAACGGTCTACATCCGCCCTGCGCGTTGCCGCATCGTCGAGCCAGGTATTAAGAAAATGCACGGAGCCATTGGCATAGCCGCAGAACATGCAGTTGATGCGATCCATGAGCGTGAGCCCTGCAATTTTGTGGCGGTCGATGATCAGGTAATTGCGCAGATCGCGGCGTTTTACGCCGAGAAGCGGAGTCAGCATGCACTGAATCAGCAGAAGAAGCCCGGTCGTATGCACGACGATAAAGAAAGGCAGGCTGAGGTACATGCATGTGCCGCCGAACATGACGCGCACCAGTCCCAGACGCTTCGCATGGCTGCCAAAAATATTCCATACCAGCGGGATGTGGAATGTCCATGAGAGGATACGCTGCGGTACGAGAATTTGCCCGTTCTCCGCGGGGTGAACTTTATCATATGACCGATTATTCATAAGTGTTTCGATATGAACAATCGGTCATATTATAAAGTACTTCTTCACAGCTTCAGGTTCCATACCAGCATCGGCCTCCCGCGCAATTCAGCCAACTGTTGGCGGCAGCATCGCAAAGAAATTATGGCCTTTGCGGAACGATTTTTGCGAATCCGAATGAGGGATAAAATACGGCGATCAGTTACAAGGAGATACAATCGTGATACGGGGCCGTTCGACATTGTCACGACGCGTTTCAGTGCGGCAGAGTATGACACATTGCATTACCTTGCCGCGTCGCTTCGTGTCAGCGTGTCCTCCTTAGCTCAATTCTGCATCGCCGTTATCTTCGCAACCGCTGCCGCCGGGCTGAGTGCGCGCCCGTCTTCGCTCAAAAAACGCCGCATGAGTCTCGCCCCCGGCAGAGCGTGAAATATATTCAGCATATTGTTAAAAAACCGTGCCGCGGTGATATCCTCACTCTCATGGCGCGACGCGTACTCTGCCATGCGCTGCAAAACGCCCAGCCGTTCTGCCAGCGAAGCGGATGGATGGGGAGAAAAAAACCATGGGTCTTCATGTGCGATTCGACCGAGCATCACACGATCCACTCTTTCCAGATGCGCTGCAATTTCCGCACCCGTTTTGATGCCACCGTTAATTTCGATCGTGCGCCCGGGAAACCGGTTTTTGACGGCATAGGCCCAGTCATAGCGCAATGGGGGAATCGTTCGGTTTTCCTTTGGGGACAAGCCGGCGGTGCGCACCTCCGTGTGCCCGCCTGGAACTGCCCGGCCAGCGGCCGGCCCGTCACTTCGTAAGACGATGCCCTCCAGAGTCGCAGTGCGCGCGTGTACCGTCAGCAGACTTGCACCCGCTTTGAATATGCCCCTCGCGAACGAAAACAATCCTTCCTGAGACTCTTCACCCGTAATACCGATGCGGCATTTTACGCTGACCGGAATTTTGACAGCCATGCATATCGCCGACACAATGTCGGCCACGAGTTCCGGCTGGCGCATGAGACAGGCGCCGAAATTGCCGCTGCCGACGCGGTCGCTGGGGCAGCCGCAGTTGACGTCAACGGCATCGTAGCCGAATTCTTCGCCGATCTTTGCTGCCTCGGCCATCAGCGCCGCGTCGCTGCCGCCGAGTTGCAGCGTCACCGGGTGTTCCGACGCGTCGAACCGGAGCAATTTCTGCCGGTCGCCGCGCACAATCGCATGGCAGACAATCATTTCAGTGTAGAGCCTGACACGCGGATTGATCAGCCGCATAAAATAGCGAAAGCGCCGGTCCGTGATATCCATCATGGGAGCGATGGATATGCGCTCCCAGGGGAGCGCAAGCTGAGCTGTTTCAGTCGGGTACGTAGTACTTCCTAAAACAGCAATTTTTCGATCTCGCTGTAGTGTTTTACGGCGTAGATCTTCATACCCTTCCTGAGTTCGACGGGTAATTCCTCGTAATCGCGCAAATTATCGAACGGGAAGATGACTTTTTTCAGGCCCACGCGGCGCGCCGCAACGATTTTTTCGCGCAGCCCGCCAATCGGCAAAACATCCCCGGAGAGTCTGATCTCGCCCGTCATTGCATAACCCGCTTTGATTTTGCGGTTTCTCAGTAACGACAACAGCGCGGTCGTGATGGTGATACCCGCGGACGGACCGTCTTTCGGCGTCGCGCCGTCTGGCACGTGAATATGTATGTCGTGTTTTGTCCAGAATTTCTCGTCGCTTTCGAGCGAGCGGGCGTAGGTCACCGCTATCTCGGCGCTTTCGCTCATCACCTTGCCGATTTGCCCGGTAAATTTCACGCGGCCGCGGCCCGGAAACTTGCGCGATTCGATGGTCAGCGTCGCACCGCCCATCGAGGTGTAAGCGAGTCCCAACGCCGAGCCCACCGCGAGCGTGGTGAAGTCGTCGGCGCGTGTGAACACCGGTTTACCGAGATAAGCCGGTATTTCTTTCGGCGAGAGTTTTTTAGGGAAGTTTTTTTTCTCCACCAAAGCCGCGGCAGCCTTGCGGTACAGTTTTTGTATTTCGCGTTCGAGCCTGCGCACGCCGGCTTCGCGCGCGTAAGAATCGATCAAGAAGCGCATCCCCTGCGGTGTGATAACCGCGGCATTCTTCTTTGTGAGCCCCGATTCGGTGATGGCGCGTGCAACGAGGTATTTACGCGCAATCTGCATTTTTTCCTCGAGAATATAACCCGGCAGGCGAATGACTTCCATGCGATCGATCAGCGGCTCTGGTATCGTATCCAGCGTGTTGGCTGTGGTAATAAAAGTAATTGCCGAGAGGTTGAAAGCGATATCGAGAAAATGATCGCGAAACTCGCTGTTCTGCTGCGGGTCGAGCACCTCGAGCAGTGCCGACGCAGGGTCGCCATGGTATGAGCGTCCCAGCTTGTCGATCTCGTCAAGCATCAGCACCATATCGCGTGCCTTTGTGGTTTTCAATCCCTGGATAATTTTTCCCGGCATAGCACCGATGTACGTGCGCCGGTGGCCCTTGATCTCGGCCTCGTCGCGCATGCCACCGAGAGAAAAACGAAAGAATTTCTTTTTCATCGCTGTCGCAATCGATTTCCCGAGCGAAGTTTTGCCCACGCCTGGCGGCCCGACGAGGCAGATAATGGAACCCTTGACGTCTTTCTTGAGCGAGCGTACGGCAAGAAATTCCAGAATGCGCGTCTTCACATCCGTAAGACCGAAGTGGTCGCGGTTCAGCACCTGCCGAGCAAAAGCAAGGTCGATATTATCCACTGCGGGAATATTCCACGGTAGATCGAGAATCGTATCGAGATAATTGCGTATGACAGTATATTCGTGCGCGCTCGGTTCCACATAATCCAGTTTCGAACATTCATCGAGCGCGCGCTCGTTCGCTTCAGCCGGCAGTTTGGCCGCTTCAATCTTCTGCCGGTAAAATTCCGCGTCTTTATCGCGTGTCTCGGGCCCCCTGAGCTCGCTTTTGATCGCCTTCAATTGTTCGCGCAGATAATATTCGCGCTGGTTGTGCTCGACACCCTGATTAACTTTGCCCTGAATCTTGCGCTGCAGTTTCACGAGATCAAGCTCGCGCGCGAGAAACTGCAGCGTGCGCTCTAAGCGACGGCGTATATCAAAGGTCTCCAGAATTTCCTGAAATTCTTCTTTCTTGAGATTGAGCACACTGCACACGAAATCGGCAATCTTGCCCGGTTCTTCGACGTTAATCAGCGTCAGCTTCATTTCTTCGGTAAAATACGGATTTTCAGCCATCATCTCTTTGGCCTGGTTGAGCACGCTGCGCATCAGTGCGATGAGCTCTTTGTCGCGTACCTCGGCGGCCTCAATCTGGTATTCGACTTTTGCCAGCATCTGCGGGCTCGAGTGCACGAACGAATTAATTTTGAAACGTTCGAGCGAATTGACGAGCAGGTGCATGCCGCCTTCGGGCAGGTTGATGCGCTTCAGGATTTTTGCCGCAGTACCGACCCGGTAAAGCTGGTCGGGCGAAACCTCCGTATGCGTATCGTCGTGCTGCAGCACCAGTCCGAGATACTGGTTTTGCTTATGCACATTCTCGATCGCCTCGGCGAGTTTACCCTCGGCAATCACCAGCGGCGTCACCATGCCGGGAAACACCGGCCGGTGCCGCATCGGCAGAATAAACAATTCCGGCGGCAGCAGCTGATTTATCGGTACGATGAGTGTTTGTTTGTTCTCTGCCACGTTTTATAGTTTACCAAAGAAACTGAGAGAAATCCATTTTTGGGTATCGGCGGTCATTGCAGAGCGTTTTCTATGGCGGATTTACCCCGAAACGCAAAATTCAACCCGGCGCAGCATTTTCTCCCATTCTGGCGGCTTTTGATGGAATTGAGATTTACACTGCCGGGCGCAGACATAACTCATGCTGAATGAGTGAATCTGTAACCCCAACCCCGAACGCACCGTCCGCGCCGAAACCACCGGAAAGCGGCGGCACATACCTGGCCCTCTCCATTCTGACCACACTGTTCTGCTGCCTGCCATTCGGCATTCCCGCGATCGTGTTTGCGGCGCAGATTGACGGCAAGCTGAAATCCGGCGACATCGAAGGTGCGACAAAATCGGCACGCCTCGCCAAAATCTGGATCATCACCTCTGCGGCGTCGGGCTTTGCTTTCCTCGTTATTTATCTGCTGATCTTTGCAGCGGCCGGAATGACCGCCTTCAGCGAAATTCTGAAGAACAAGTAAGGCATGCTGCAGCAGGCTTTCGCCAGCCTGAAGCTGAAGCGTATCGTCGCCGGTACAATCTGCCTGATCACCGCAGGCGGATTGTACCTGCTCTACGTCAGAAACCCCGCCGTGCCGGGTTTTTTCCCCCCCTGTCCTTTCTTATTACTTACCGGGTTATATTGCCCGGGTTGCGGTGCGCTGCGCACGCTGCACGAGCTGATGCATTTTCACTTTGTCCATGCGCTGCAGCTAAACGCGCTGGTTGCCATCGCGGCTGCGCCGCTGGGTGCTTATCTCGCCTACTGGCTTCTCTCGTTCGCTGCCATAGTCCAGAGGCCCTCGCCCCCTCTCCCGGGGTCAGCGTATTATGCCGTGCTGCTCTTATTGCTGGCTTTCTGGCTCTTGCGCAATTTTCCCTGGTATCCGTTTTCTTTGCTGGCGCCGCATTGACCCGTTGTTATTTCTTTAATCCATCGACTCTGGTAATCTTCAACCGGTATTGCGTGCGGCCCATAAACTTACCGATCTGCGGTTCGCCGCTGATCATGAGCTCTTCGCTCTCGGCCGCGACCTTCGCTTCGCCATTGTGAAAGAACCACACGCCTTCGATATTGCTGTCGGCAGGTGCATTAAACTTAATCTTTGCATGCGCGCCGGTTTTTCCCAGATTGGCGACCTCAACTTTGCCCGGTTTCCTGAGTACCACAACGGGGTGCGGGTTTAAAACTCCATACGGCGCATGTACCAGCAGCTCATCCCACAGCGGGGTGCGCATGTGCTTCGATTCAATTTCGAGCGGCGGATGAAAATTGCGGAAAGGATCGATGCCGTCAGATGCAGCATTCTTTTCCACCGCGGCAAAAATCTGCGCTGCGATCGCAAATACGCCGTCGATAAATGCCGCGAGGTTTTCTTTTGCCACGGAAAAACCTGCGGCCTGCCGGTGCCCGCCATATTGTATCAGGTGTTCGGCGAGGGCATCGACCAGGCCATGCACATTTTCATTGCGAAACGCGCGCACCGAGCCGCGGTAACATTCACCGTCTGGTACCAGCACCAGTGCGGGTTTAGAGAAACGCTCGGCAATTTTAGAAGCGATGAGTCCCGAAATGCCGCGGTGAAAATTATCGTGCAACGCAACCGCAATCGGCGCAGCCAGCGAGCGGCTGTCGAGCGCCTCTTCGAGCAAATCGAGCGATGATTGCGACGCCTCTTTGCGCGCGGCGTTGATCTGCGTCAGCGCAAAAGCTCCTTTCGTCGCCGCCAGCGGGTCGGTTTCGGTGAGCGCATCGAGCGCCAGCTTCGCGTTGCCCATGCGGCCCGCCGCGTTGATCGCGGGACAGACGGAAAAACCGAGATCCTGCTCGACGACCGGGCCGGTCAGATTGAGTTTCTTCAGCAGCGCCAATAACCCCATCGGCAAGCGGTCGGGCATGCGCGCCATTACGCTTAACCCCTCGCGCACGAGGATACGATTGTCGGCGTAAATCGGCATCAGGTCGGCGACGAGGCCAATCGCTGCAAGCGGCAGGTAGTGCGCGAGAATAGTGTGTGACTTGCGAAAACTCGCCGACTGCACTGCGTTAAACACCTCGAGTGGCGAAAACGCAGAAGGTAATTTCTGGTAGGCGTTAAAAAGCCGCCGCATGTCATAGTCTTCGCGCGCGGTGTGCTCGAAAATTTTCATCAGATCGTGTAATGCTTTTCCTTCATCCGAGGCAGGTATTCCCAGTGCGTATTGCCGTGCGCACGCTGAGAAATCTGCAGTCGCATCGATGGTGCCGTCGCGGATGACGATCTGACCGTCGGCACTCCTCAGCGCGATGGGCTCGTGATATTCGCGACTGTAAGAGAACAGGATGCCCTGCACGAGCCGCAGCGCAATCGCAGCCGTGCAGTAATCGCGCGCAAAATCGGGTTCGGGTAAAAGTTTCGGATTAATAAACGCTTCCACCTGCGGATAATCCGCCGGCGACTCGGGTATAAAATGATGGTCGACAATGATGGTCTTGCAGCCCGTCGCGGCGGCAATTCCCGCAAGCTCGGCCTTATTCGACGAACCGCAGTCCAGTGTGAGAAGCAATGTCGGCTTTTGCGCTATAATACGCTCGGCTACGCCAGGTGTGATACCGTACTTGTCTTCTTCGCGCGGCACCAGCGTGACCAGATCTGCGGAACTGATTTTCAACTGTTCGCGAAAGAACAGGTGCAGCAGCGAAGCGGAGGTCACGCCGTCGGCATCGCGGTCGCCGTAGATGACAATGCGCTTTTCCGCGGTAGCGACCGTGGCGCGTATGAGATCCACCGCCTGCGGCAAACCTGGAAAAGCGAACGGACTCTTCAGCAAATGGATGCTCGGCAAAAGGTAGCGCAGCGCCTGCTCGCGCTGATATTCGGTACTGTTCTTTTCGCCCGCGTAAGCGCTGAGGCGCTCAAGAAAGCGCCGGTAGATCGTTGCCGCATACTCAGAAGGCCTGTCGGAAAAGAGCTTGTACCAGTTAATCATCGGCGCGATTACGTCGGTTCGGCTGCGCTCCGAAGCGGAGACTCGCCACGCTCGTCGCACCGCAGGCCTGTCAGCCGCAGGCCCGGCATTATTTCATAACCGTTGTGCCGGTGAGTTTCGCGCCGCGCTGAATTTCAAGCTGCGTGCAGTGAACGTCGCCAGTCAGTTTTGCAGTCGGGTGCAACACAACAGAATCGGCATGCAGCACATTGCCCTGCAGCGAGCCTTCGAGATCGAGCTCGCGCGCGCTGACATTGGCTTCAACCGAGGCCCCGCTGACAACCTGCACACGGCCGCGCGCGATCAGCGTGCCGGCAAATCTGCCCTCGACTGTCACGGCGTGATCTGAATCGAGCGTGCCTCTGAAATCCATGTCGTCAGAGATGACCGTGCTTTCGTATTTTTCTGCCATATTGCTTGGGTGAGGCTACGGTTCGAAATCAGACCTTCAAGAACTTTTTCGAGCGCGCTCAGTCTGCGGTTTGCAGTCGCCCACGGCTGCGCACCAGCTGGTAGCCGCCGCTGATGGGAATTTCCACGCGCGCGATGGTGACGTTCTCAAAATTGGTCGAGATCGTCAGCGCATGCGGATCGATGCCTGAGGACCTGAGTGCGCTGAGGCTCAGAATAATCCCCAGGCCCGCACCTTCGGTTTCGTCGACATTTTCCATGATGAATTCCGCGATATTTTCGCAGCTCATCGCCTGCCGCAGTTTTTGGCGCACACGCGCTTCTTCTTCGCGCGACATGGCGAGATTGTTGCGCACCTCGATGATCACGCGATTTGCGTCAAAATCAAACGAAGTAACGACATTTAATTTCGCCTCGCGCGCCTTTCTGCCATATTCAAGTGCCATTGTTTCGTTGATATTGTCGCGGAATATCTGCATACCCCGTTCAAAATCTTCAGGATTATCGATATCGATGCGGTGCTCTTCAAACATCAGGCGTTTGAAATTTGCCTTGGCTGCATTGACCGTAAGTTCTTTGAGTATCAGCGAGACAGCAGGAATAAGTTCGGGACGACTGAATTTGCCGAGCACGCGCTTCACAAAATCACGGATAAAAACCTCAGTAACGGGAATAAACCCGTAAGCGCGCAATTCCATCCGCCGGCCTTCGTCTATGGTCTTTTCTGCCACGCGGACAATCGGCTCCGGAATGGAAACTTTCGCAGGGCGCATAGTGTCGTGGCAGGTATGCCGCTTCGGGTGTTGCGTCCAATTGTTTTCCATGGGGGTTACCCCCTGTTCAGGGGGATACACGCCTTTTGCGCTAATTAGCGTGACAGCAAGGGAGAATCTGTAGCGAAGGAGCGCATGCTCCGGAAAACCATAACTCCACGCGCTTTGGTGGGTATATTCACTTTCGCCTTGCTTGCCATCTGCGCCGCTACCCTGTCGGCGCAACCAAAGGAACTGCGAGTGTTCATTTCGGTCGACATGGAAGGTATCACCGGGGTAGTCAATGGCGCGCAGCTCGGCCCGGGCGATTTTGAATACGAGAAATTCCGCCGCCTGATGACCGCCGAAACCAATGCGTGTATCGACGGCGCGTTCGCAGCCGGAGCGACGAAGATTATAGTTTCCGATTCG
>CAYHJO010000008.1:0-40102 GCA_964356715.1 uncultured Turneriella sp.
ATCGAGATTTTCGCGTTCGCACAGCGCCTCGTGCAGGCTGGTGATCAGTTCCCATTTGTTGCCGGTTTTCAGCCTGGTCTGAGTGCTATCCACAATGTGGATGTTCTGCTCTGTCAGGGTGTCCTGCCACACGGGGGATCTGGTCACGTAACTTTCATCCGGTCAAGGAGAATCATATACCTTGACATGCTGCGCGCACAGCCTGCCAAGGTATTGCCGCATGCAAGACGATCTCGCCAAAAAACTCCGCGTCGCGTGGGTCGCCGACATATTCGACGAAGTTTCGGGCATAATTACCGACACCGAAGAGATGTATGCACTGGCTCAATCTCACGGTATTTTCTGGCAGCCGGTCACGACGTATAAAAAACCGATCGCGCCTTTTCACATTTTCAACCCAATATTACCGGTCCCCACCGGTAGTTTTTACAAAGGCACCAGCATGTATGTGCCCGATTTTCTGCGCGTGGCGCAGTTCTTTCGCAAAAACAACATGAATATTCTGGTTTCCAATACCCCCGGCGTCATGGGCATGCTGGCGATGGCTGCCGCGAAATACCTGTCCTTGCCCTGGGTGGACATCTACCATACCGACGTCGATTATTACCTGAACGACCTCGGCAGCCGGCTTGTGAAACCATTCGTAAAAAATCCCGCGCTTTTCTTTCTCAAACAGTACCAGAAACAGGCGGACCTGATCTTTGTGCGCACGCGCGAGTTCTACGATCTGATGGTTAAGAAAGGCCACAGCAAAGAGAAGTTGCGTTATTATCCCGCCGGGGTGAACGCACGCCACTGGAACCCGGTAAATCACGACCGCAGCATTTTCGACGCGCACGGCATTGATCCCGATATGACGGTCGTCATCTTTGTCGGGCGGATCACCAAAGTGAAGGACATTGAATTCTTATTGCGCTATTTTGCCGAAGAGAAACCCGGCAAGGCCGTCTGTGCAGTGATCGGTGGCGGTCCCGAAAAGGACCAGTACGAAAAAAAATACGCCGGCGAAAATATCAAATTTCTCGGTGTGCAGCGGGGCGCGGCTCTGCAGAAACTCTATGCCAGCGCCGATCTTTACGTGTTGCCGTCGGCAAGCGAGACGTTGGGCAAAACCGTGCTCGAAGCGATGGCCTCGGGTACCGGTGTGATTGTGTCAGACAAAGGCGGCCCGAAAGATTATGTGACGAACGGCAACAACGGCCTTGTGTTCAAAGCGCATGACTATGATTCATTCAAAGCGGAGATGAATGTACTTTTCGGCGACCGGGCATACATGAAGAGACTCGGCGAGAACGCACGCGGATCTATCGGCGAACACACCGATGAAAAATTGTTCGAGTCATTTACCGGCCATATTGCCGAGCTGATCTGAGCGCCATGAATGAGCCGGATCCACGGCTCATTCATGGCGAAAATACTTAGGGATTCATCGTGTACTGGCCGTTCAATGCGTAGACATATTCTTTCGTGACCTTTTCGTAGCGCGTTGCGTTCGGCACCGGCTTTCTGACCATCTTGAGACATGCCTCCATCTGGGCGGGCGTGCTGCTGGTTTTGGAATAGAGCTGCACCGCGAATTTTGAAAAATCCCGAACCATGAAGTCAAGAATCTGGTCGACAAGATCCGTGTCGAGGTTTTCGATTTTCGCGGCTTCGAGCACGAGCTGGCCGTAGGCGATCAGCGTGAACAGTTCGCCGTAGATCAGCATGAAATCCAGGTCGCGCGTCTGGTCTTTTTCCGGCGGGCAGTTTTTAATGAGCTCTTTGTACGCATCGATCTGCGTGCGGAAAATCCTGATGTTTTCGAGCTGCTTGAACTGGTCGTAGGCTTTGTTATAGTCGTCGAACAGAATCTTATTTTGTGCCTTGCTGGTTGAGCCCTGGGTAAACATGAAGGCGTCGTTGCCCAGCGAGTCGTTTTTCGGTAGCTCGGGCAGCTCCGTCGGATTAAACAGGAAGTTGTCAATGAATTTCAAAATCAGCACCATGTTGACCTGCGCAGTGCCTTCGAGTTTGGGCAAGCCGCGAATATCGCGCGCGGCCATTTCAAAATACAGGTCTTTTTCAAACCCGCGCGCGGCGATGACATCCCAAAGCAAATTGATGACCTCTTCGCCCTGCATCGTCACTTTCATTTTGACCATCGGGTTATAGAGCAGATAACGTTTGTCTTCTTCTGAAGCGGCGCGCATATAGTCTGACGCACGGCGCGCAAAGAGTTTCATGGCGACGAGTCGCGAGTACGCATCGACGAAGAATTGCTGGATATGGCTGAATTCGGTCACTTTATGTCTGAACAACACGCGGTTGGAGGCGTGGTTAATGGCCTCGTAAAATGCATGCGTGCAGATGCCGACCGATGCCCAGCCGAGGTTGTATTTGCACAGTGCCACCGTTGCGAGTGACATATCCCACGCTTCGCGGCCGATTGCGAGAATATCGTCGTCCACAATAGGGTATTCGTTTAGCTCATATTCTGACACGTAGTTCTGGCTGTTGGTCACGTTCTGTATCAGCTTATAGTTCGGGTGTGACGAACTCACCACGAAAAATACATATTCATTACTTCCGGCAACTTTGCCGAAAGTCGAAACCAGCGCGGCCTTGTTGCCGTTGCCGATATAGTATTTTCTGCCGTTTGCAAGATATTTGCCTCCGCCGTTAGGAGTGAGCGTCACTTCGCTCGAAATGAGGTCTGCGCCGTGCGCGCGTTCCGAAAGGCCGAAGGCGAAAATACCGCCTTCCTGAAGAAGTTTTGCCGTCTTGTTTTTGACCTTCTCATTTTTGCTCATCCAGATCGGACCGAGACCCAGCATCGTCACCTGCCAGGTGTACCAATACGCAAGGCCGTAAAATGCCGTCACCTCGCTGAAGTCGCAGTTGCGGTACGTATCCCATCGCGAATCGGCCGCGCCATAACCTGACGGTGTCATCAGTGTCGCAAAAAGTTTTTCGTCTTTCACAACTTCGAGAAAATCGGCGTACCACACGCGTTCATGGTCGTCGTGTTTCAGCTTTTTGAGGCCTTTATTTTCAAAGAACCCGATGGTCTTGAGCATCAGTTGCCGCGATTTCGCGTCAAGGTGTTCAAACTTCTCCGTTTTGGGGTTGAGCAGCAGGTTCTTATTTGCCATGCAGTGGCGTTATTTTCTGCCGTGGGATGTAAAGCGTGAAAGTCAGTTGCGCAAGCTGCGCCCGCCGCGCGGTGCCCATTTTTGCAAGAGGCCGACGATGTCCTGCAGCCGAATTGGTTTCGACAGAAAGTCGTCCATACCTGCTTCCAGGCAGTCGTTGCGGTTTTCTTCGGCAGCATTCGCGGTAACCGCGATGATCACCGGATCACCCGATGCCCGTGAATTCCGAATTGCCTTCGTCGCCGCGATGCCATCGACTTCGGGCATGTGCACATCCATGAAAACAATATCGAATTTATTGCGAGTCGTCTGCATAAATGCCTGGCGGCCATTCTCCACGGTTGTCGGCGTATAGCCCAGTTTGTGCAGCATATGCTCGAGCAGCATAATATTGAGGGGATTATCATCGGCGACGAGTATGCGCGCCGGGAATTCAGCGGCGATTTCCGGAATATCGCTGCGCAGGCCGGAGGGCCGGGCCACCTTTTCGGCTGTTACGTCGCCTAATCGGGCCTGTAATTCAACGGTGAATCTGGATCCCTGATTGACTGCACTTTCCACCCTGATCTGGCCGCCCATAACGTGCACAAGTTTTTCGCTGATCGAAAGTCCCAGTCCCAGTCCTTCCTTGCTTTTTCCCGTGCTGGCCGACACCTGATGATACGGTTCGAAAATGTGGGCAAGCTCGCGCGGGGGAATTCCAATACCGGTATCCTGCACGGTGAACTCGAGGCGCACAGCATCGCGTATGCGCGCGATCACCTTGCAACCCACGACAATACTTCCGAAGCTGGTAAATTTGACGGCATTACCGATCAGGTTCATCAGCACCTGGCTAAGTTTGTTCTCATCGAGCAGGACAATCGCCGGAAAATCCGTCGCAAACTCCGCAATACGCAGCAGATGTTGTTTTTTCGGATTTGCAGTGCGGGCCGTGGCGACGACGTGTTCGATCAGCTTTTGCATCCGCACTTCGGATGCAGTGGCAAATTCCCGTTCGGCTTCAAGCCGGGCATGCTGCAGCAGGCTTTCGATATGCTTAAAAAGAAAATCCGAACTCTTGCGGATCATGTCGATAAATTTTGTCTGCTCTTCGCTGAGTGAAGTACCGGAGAGTAGATCCGTCGTGCCTATGATGCCATTGAGCGGTGTGCGCAGCTCGTGGCTCAGCATCGCGAAAAATGCCGATTTCGATTTGCTGGCCCTCTCGGCGACAAGGCGCGCCTCCACCTGACCCGTGATGTCGGTCAGCAGGGCAAAAAATCCCTCGACGCCGTTTTCTGTCTTATGGGGCACATAACGCGTCGAGGTCCAAAGCGTTGTACCGTCTGCGCGCGTGAGTCTGCGTTCGAAGACCTGCATTTTGCCGCCGAGCGCACCTTCGACGAATGGCCGGTTTTGCGAAAAAAGTTTCGCACTCATCAGATCGCTCATGTGCATGCCGATGAGCTTGTCCGGTGGCCGGCCAAACCAACTGAGATGCTGTTGATTCAGGTATTTGCAGATGAGCTTCTTATCCCAGTATGCGACCATGCCGGGCAATGCGTCCAGGATAGTATGGAAAAATTCTTCGCGCTGTTTCACACGGGATACAGCGTCTTTTTCATCGGTGATGTTCCGGGTGATGATCACCGTTTCGTCAAGTTCGGGAGCGTAGGTCGCGCTGACGCTCACCCATATCATTTCGCCCGCATCGGTGATGCTGGCCATTTCGAAGTCGCGCATTGCCCCCATGTTTTTACGGACAATGGCGCTTGGGAAGTTGTCAGCGCTCAGCGCTTTCATGCCGGCATCAAAATATTTTCGCGCGCGCACTTTTCCGCTCCGGATCTCATCTCCCGAAAGACGCAGGATCTTTGTGAGGGCTGTATTGACATCGATGATATCTCCCTCGCGGTTGAGTACGCTGACGCCAACCGGCAGGATATCAAACAGAAGCTTCAGTTTGTTCTGCGCATGCGTGTCGCTATTTTTTGCCGCGTATTGCTCAAAAAGCAGCAGTCCGAATCTGCCGGCGCCGAGCGCAGTGCGGTTGTACTGCCATGTGCTGGATTCTTTCTCCGCGCCGCGCACGGTGATGATGCCGCTGACCGGCGGCGCTTTGCCGGCATAAAGCGCCGGTGTGGCACTTGCCACTACATCCGGCAAAGATTGTTCCGGCAACTCGGCCGCGGAGGTGAGCCAGATTTTTGCGGCAAGATTATTGGCGGCGAGAATTCTGAATTCTTTGTCGACGACAATCGCCGCTATTTTCAGTTCACCGGCGGCGCGAAAAAATGCATCGATAGCTGATTTTGTGGCCGGTGCGGATTTGCTTTTGTTCGGTGGCATTCTTTCCCGCGGCAATCATATACCGCCTGCCGGTTATTGTAACTGCGCAGCGGTGCGGTCTATTTCTTTTTCAGACCATATTCAGCCTGAAATGCACTGAATTCCGCCGTCAAACCATTTGCTCTGCAGCCGGATTCAATATCTTCGTTCCAGTCGTTTATCAATTTGATGGCCTGTAAAATATCCTGAATCGCCGAAAAAGTACCCGCCACGGACGAAGCAGCTCCGGATTGTTTTTCGACCACGGCGATTTTGACGAAACTCGCCTGCATTTTTTCTACACCCTGCTGCAGTTCTGCGTGCACACGCTTCAGGTCGTCCGTGCCGATCTGTGCTTTTTTCAATGCAGCGACCGCGTCGGCCAGTATTTCGTTTTCGCCGTCAGATTTTTCCCGCGGCCCTTTTTTCTCATGGTCAGCCTGGCTGTAACTGTCGCTGACAGAACCCAGCAATTTCAACAGCGCGCCGTGTTTCGGCATTTCAACCATCAGATAATTTTTCAAATCGGACTTCACCGCTTCTGAAGCGGAAATCTTTTTCTTGCAGGCAAACCCGGCCGCGAAAATCGTGGCGAGCCCCAGAACATAAATGCTTCGCATCGGGTATGGCGCCCCTCTCCATTGCCGTGTAAAGTCCAAATCAGCCGGCGATTTCCGGAACTTCGATTACCAGCAGCGTCGTCGGTGCGACCGCGCGGACAGTCGTTTTTTCTGCGCCCATAAGGCCGAGCGCATCGCGCGCCTGCAATCTCTCGCCGGCAATATCCGCGGCGCCGCGGATGACAAAGAAATACAGACCCGCGCGCGCAGCGGAAGCTTCGACGGCGATTTCTTTCTGTGCGTCGAACATGCCGAGCCAAAAATGTGCTCTCTGGTTTATCCACAGTGCTCCGCTGCCTTGCTGCCAGCTGACGGTCTTCACCAGCGCATTGCGCTGCGCTTCGAGATCAAAGGTCTTCTGTTCGTAACGCGGCCGAATGCCCCGCTTTTCCGGCAATACCCAGATTTGGAGAAAATTCACTTCCTGCGTTTCATCAGGATTAAATTCTGAATGCGTGATTCCGGTTCCCGCAGACATGATCTGCACGTCACCGGTGCGGATCGTCTCGCAGTTGCCGGTAGAGTCTTTGTGCGCGAGCGAACCCGACAACGGAATCGAGACAATTTCCATATCGGCGTGTGGGTGCGTGCCGAACCCCTTGCCGGGCGCCACAACATCATCGTTCAGAACGCGCAGGGCACCGAAATGCAT
Organism: uncultured Turneriella sp.; assembly: GCA_964356715.1. Classification (GTDB taxonomy): domain Bacteria; phylum Spirochaetota; class Leptospiria; order Turneriellales; family Turneriellaceae; genus Turneriella. Next base: position 6,717 of record CAYHJO010000008.1, read on the forward strand.
GCGCGCGGGATCGTGGTAGCCGGCAAAACTGAATGTATGCCGGCTTTGCAGCCAACCGTGGTCTGCAAAACCCCGCGTGTTCGCGCGGTGGATTGTCTTCTGCATGAGCCTATCTTATGTAAGGCGAACAGGTTCGGCAAAAATTGCCGCAGGCTTTCTGCCCGGGATATGGGCAAGTTCTTTTGGATGCAATAATCATATCCGCGTCATGCGCGGGAACGACCTTGCGAGAATCCTTATGCTTTCACGCAAAAAACGTCCGCACTCTTTTGCTCAGACCGACAGAAAAACAATCTTACATTCCGAGAGCCGGTGAAAATAGTGGAGTTCGCGCTCAAGGCTGCGGCGCGCCCCCAACAGCTGATCGAGGCTTGTCCAGAACAGGAACCAGCTGGCGGGTTCAATAATCACCTTCACGATATTCATCCACACAATCTGCCCGGCTTTTGTCGCGAGGTAACCCGTGCCCACCATCAGCAGCACCGACACGGCCACCCTGATCAGATTGCGTGATTTGACGTGGGCGGCGCCGGCGGCGGTTTCGCGGTTCTTTTTGTGGAAATAGATGTGCAGCCGGCGTTTGATAATCGCTTCGGTCGCTGCTTTGCGGCTGCGCGCGGGAATCAGAAATACCAGGTCGAGCGAATCGGGATTCTTATCGAAAAAGAAACGCCGTAGTTCCGCCAGAAAATCTTCGGACAGTTGCCGTTCTTTGTATGAGCGCGGGTCGAAATCGGAGAACAGATCGTCGTATGCGTCGATGGATAAACCGACCTGAGTATTGCGCGAAAGCCGCTTTTCATGGTCGCCGGGCAGGGGTTTTCGCCGCTGAATTGTCATCTCCGGTGCAGAGAAAAAAATGCCGCAAACCGGACAACAGTATCACGCAAGACCAGGCGCCATGGGGCAGGCGCGTCGTGATCGTCCGCTGAGGCCTTTCGCATGCCTTTTTGGTTGTCACGTTGATTCAAGACAGGGCTTAGCCATCCATACGCGCTGAAAACTTAGCACTGAGGAAATATGATATTTGACTGGTTTCATTCTCTTTTTTCAAATGACATGGGTATCGATCTCGGTACGGCAAACACGCTCGTCTATGTGAAAGGCCAGGGCATCGTACTCTCGGAACCCTCGGTCGTGGCGATTCAGGCCTCAACCGGCAAGGTACTTGCCGTGGGCCAGGAAGCAAAGCGTATGCTCGGTCGTACGCCCGGAGAGATCGTGGCGATTCGCCCGATGAAAGACGGTGTGATTGCAGACTTCGAAACCGTCGAAAAGATGATTCGTTATTTTATCAATAAAGTGCACAACCGCGCGACGCTGGTGAAGCCGCGCATTGTCATTGGAGTACCGTCGGGCATCACCGAGGTTGAGCGCCGCGCGGTGCGTGAATCGGCAGAACAGGCTGGTGCGCGCGATATCTTCCTGATTGACGAAGCCTTTGCGGCCGCGCTCGGTGCGAAAATCCCGGTGCATGAGCCCGCCGGTAACATGATCATCGATATCGGCGGTGGCACCACGGAAATTGCAGTCATCTCGCTCGGCGGCATGGTGATCGCCGACAGCATACGCATTGGCGGCGATGAGTTCGACGAAGCGATCATTAAGCACCTGCGCATACACCACAACCTCATTATCGGTGAGCGCACGGCAGAAGAGATTAAGCTGGCGATCGGCAACGCAATGCCTGACAAGAAAACAGAAACCTTCGAACTCAAGGGCCGTGACGCAGGTAGCGGTCTGCCGCGCACTGTCGTCATCGACAGCGCCGAAGTGCGCAAAGCCCTCAAAGAACCGATCGACGCGATTGTCGAAGCTACCAAGATCGCGCTCGAAAAAACGCCTCCCGAACTCGCGGCCGACATTGTCGAGCGCGGTATTGTGATGACCGGCGGCGGCTGCCTGTTGAAAGGTCTGGATAAGCACATCTCAAAAGAAACCGGTGTGCCGGTGATCCGTGCCGAAAACCCACTCAACTGCGTGGTCGAAGGTACTGGTAAGTATCTCGAAGAACTGAAGTACCTAAAGGGACGTTAACCCCTCGCACCCTCATCCCCCGGCCCCTTCTCCCGAAGGGAGAAGGGGAGTCTTTATTTCCCTCTCCCTGCGGGAGAGGGATCAAGGGTGAGGGTCGCTGACTACTTCCTTGCTCCCCTCACTAATTGCCAGACATCGTTGAGATAACTCAGCGAACGCCGGTCGCGATAATGTGCGTCGCTGAAGGCATACGCAGCGAGCGTCTTTTCAGCAAACACCAGCTGTACTTTCAGATAAAGTTCATTCTCAATCTGTATCGAGCCCGCCGACGGTTGCAGTGAGGCGGATATACAATTCGCCAGCGACACATAACCCGGTGAAATTTTTACTGTATTGAGTTTTTTCTGTAATGCCATAGTTTTGGCAAAAAATTTGGGGAACGCTGTCACGCTTTTGAGTTCTTTAAACGCGAGAAACTTAAATCCGCCGCGCGCCGCGCCTTCGGCGTTCTGCAATGGCCGCGAGGCATAGTCATAACCGGGAAGATTTTTTTCAATGGCGGCAATGGCGTCGATCAGTTCATCGTCGTTCGTGAACTCGAGCAGCAGAATAAAGCGGCAGTCCTGAATCATACTTTGGGAAGCTTGCGGCGCATCAGGTCAACGAGCATCTGCCGCATCTGCACGCGAATCGTCTGATCGCTCTCTTTTGCATACGCATCGAACAGCGGCAGAATTACCGCTTCGGTATCATACTGCTGCACCGCGGCGAGGGCCGCCGAACGTATGATGGGCGGCCGCGTTCCTGATTGTGCGACGCCGAGCAGCATGCCCAGGTGTTTGCGCTGTTTGAAGGCGCCCAGCGCAACGATGCATTCGAGCAGAATCGGCGTGTCATGCGTGGCTGAAAGCAAAGCCGCCAGCGCGTCGGCGCAGCGTGTCTCATCGAAGCGGTTGCACGCGACCGCCGACCACAGAATCAGCTCGGAATCTGTTTCGCGCTTCAGCAGCGTCAGCACTCCGTTCATGCCGCCGCCCGAACCGATAGCGAGCAGAGATTTGAGCAGCGCGTGTTTGTGCGATTGATCCGTTTCACGCGCAAGCTGCTCGGATATCGCGTTGGCGTATTGTTTATTGTGCGTTTCGAGCGCCGATTCGAGCGCTTTTTGGCGCGCAACTAACAGCGGGTCAGAAATCAGTCTCTGCAGCGCCGAGAACACCGGCCCGGTCCGGAAATGGCGCAGAATTTCAATCGCCTTGAGCCTAACCTCTTCGTCTTTGTCGCCCTGCGCCGCATTGATAATGCCATATTGCGCCTTATCGGATTTGATGGCGTCGAGGGTCTTGAGCGCAAAATAGCGCACGCTCTTGTTGGTGTGTGACAGCTGCAACAGCAGCAGTGGCACCGCGCGTTCGTCTCTCAGCGCCAGCAGCGTCTCCATCGCGTAAACCTTGTCGATCACGTTCTCGCCCGCCAACAGTTGCCCGATCAGCGGGTAGATACGCTCGTCGCGCCTCTGTGCCACGACCTTATTGGCCTCTGCGCGCAGGCGCGACTGCGGGTGCACGAGAAACGGCGCGATGACATAGATCAGATCCTGGTTCTTGCTGAGCGCCGCGGCTTCGAGCAGCAGCACCGTATAGTCGATATCGTCTTCGACCAGGTTGCCTTTGATGAGGTACAGAAGCTCCGCGTGCACGTGTTTGCCCGCTTCGACGCTGGGGGTGGATTTTTCCCGTATCGCGCGGCTGAATTTCTTGCGCAGTTTTTCTTTTTCGCCTGCAAAAAAAACGGCTAAACGTTCGACATCCGTCTCTTCGTAATTGTTGGCCTTATACAGTTCAAGCAACCGTTCGTTGTCTTTGGCAGCGAGCGCTGCTTCGAAATCGGCCGGTGCGGCTCTTAACTGCGCCATGACGGCGCCGAACAGAAAAATGAGTATTGGATATTTCATAGCGCCAGGTCAGGCGGCAGCGCAGCGTAAAGCCCCATGCTGCCCGTGATGATGTTCAGCGTGCCCTGAGTGCCGGTGAGCGCGGCAAGCTGCCCGGCTTCGACCGGTAGAACGTTCGGCAACGCGTCAGAGGGCTGGTAATACAGCGCCTGCGGCATCGGAAACAAATACAGCAGCGCCTTTTTTGTCAGTTTCGCCAGCAGCGAATCGGTGAGCTCCTGCAAATTGCGTTCTTTCATCGTATTCACGAAAAAATTGCATTGCGATTCAGGCTGTCGATTAACTAACTCGGCCAGAGCCGCAAAACCCGCAGCATTGTGCGCCCCGTCGAAAATCACGCGTGGGTTATGTCTTAATGTTGTCCAGCGCCCGAACACCGGCTTGTCGATTTCGCGCGCCAGAGCGGCAAGAGTTGCAGCCGGAATGCCCAGCTCTGAGCGCGCAATCTGCAGCGCGAATTCGAGATTGGCGGCCATGAATGTTTCGCCGCCCGGAGAAAAAATGCTGAGCTGCGCTCCCTGCGCGGCGCAGATTTCCCGGATGACCGCGGCTGCAGCGGCCGGCTGTCGTGTCGTGTAGACATGTTGCCCTGCCCGGATGATGCCGGCTTTTTCGCGGGCGATTTCGGTGAGTGATTCCCCCAGAATCGCGCGGTGATCGAAATCGATGCGCGTGATGACCGCCGCGCGCGCGTGCAGGTTATTGGTCGAATCGAGTCGGCCGCCGAGGCCGGTTTCAATCACAGCCCAGTGGCAGTTTCGGCGGGCAAACCACTGAAAAGCCAGCGCGGTCATCACGTCAAAAAACGACAAGGTTGGCATCAGCGCATGTCCCCGGATTTCGTTCCACAGAGTTTCGAGTTCATTCGCACCAATCGCTTCGCCGTTTATACACATGCGCTCGCGCAGGCTGACAAAGTGCGGCGAGGTGTAGATGCCTGTGCGAAAGCCCAGGGCCTGCAAAGCGCGCGCGAGATACGTCGCCGTGCTACCCTTGCCGACTGTGCCGGCTATGTGCAGCGTCTGGTATGTATATTGCGGATTTTTGTTCTGCGCGAGAAAATTGCACAGATTGGCGGGATCGTACGCCCCGGCCGCAAAGCGCCGGCTGCGTTCAAAATTGCGATCGGCAAAGAACTCCAGTATGGCGTTTTCGATTTTCGCCGGTCTCGGCAGAATCATTTGAGTTGCGCTTCGATCTCCTGCAGCCGGTTGATCCATAACTGCGTCGCCGCGGGGTCGCCCTCCGCCGCCACGATTTTGCGGCGCAGGCGCTTAATTTCCTCAATCCGCCTCAGGTTTTCAGATAACGCCGGATCTTCGTCGACATCGAACGGCGACACGAAAAACAAAAAATGGTGCACGGGGCTCAACACAAGGCTGCGCGGATCGCGCACAGCGAGATGCAGATAATAACGCCCCGCGCCCTTAGGTACCTGAAAGCTGATGCGCCCGCCCGAAGCCTTGATCTTGTTCTTAGGCACTGTGTCGGACTTCGTATCGACGCCGCCATAATATTCACCGGGTTCGAGATTCTGAATCAGAAAGTCGACGCGCCCCGCTTTGACCATGCGCGGCGCAATCTGCCGCTGCAACAGCACTTCGGGTTCGCCCGGCGCGTATTGCCAGAGAAGCGGGATGTGGTAGATGCGCGAATAGGCGCCGCTGCGCAAATTGCGCACCTGCAGGTGCAGCACGTACGCGCCTTCTTTGCGCGCTGAAAACTGCAGCGTGTTCGACGGTATCAGCTTTGATTCGCTGAGGGGTTCGCTGTCGGGGTTCTGGTCGAGCAGGTAGCGGTACGCGTATTCGCTGCGCGCGGGCGAGGCCCAGTGCACCATCATCACCGGCGGGTTGCGTTTGAGGTCGAGCCGCCAGTCGATGTCGGTGATGATTGCAGTCGGTGCGCTCCAGGTTTCAAGAAAAATATGGCGGATCTCGGTTTCGAGCAAAAAATTCAGGTGGTTGGTATTGTCTATGAATGGGTAGATTTTCCCTGGCCAGAACAACCTGCGCTCTTCGAGCCGGGGTTTGACTTTTGGCCTCGGGAAATCGTCGTAAACCAGTCTGTACGCCGACGGCATATGGTCGGCTGTCAGAATTATATTGAGTTCCTTGTGGAATTTGAGTGGAATCACTTTCTCCACGTAGGTGAGTCGTGGGTCCTTATACAGCAGATTTTGCCGCAGTTTTCCCGTGGCAATGTCGAACTGCCACAAACCACCTTCGAGATCGATACCGATCAGATGCATTGTATCGCGAAATTTATAAAACCGCGCATGCCTCACCGCAAAGGGCAGCGTGTACGAACGGTAGTCCCCGTCTTTCCAGAACACCCATGTGTGGCCTGCGGGCGAAGAGCTGACATAATGTACTCCGCCGTCTGCCCACTGCAGAAACATGAGATCGATCGGCTCGCGGCTCACCATGATGTCGTGCGTGCGCTGTTCGCTCCAGTATTTGATCGCGTAGTTCTTTTTGTCGTATGCGTAGAACAGGCATGAGGGATTTCCCGCCTTAATATTCACGCGCGCATCGACGTCGTACACATTGTAGTTCAGGGCAAATTCGTTCGAATATTTCACCGCTGCCGTAAAATCCATCGCGATAAAATGCATGATTTTTTCGGGATTGTAGACGGTCACCACGAGGTCGCCGTCATCCATGGGGAAATGTTTAATGAGATCGGGTGTGCGGCGGAATTTGGTCACCACGATCTGCTGCTGCTTCTGGTCGACAACGCGCACATAAATCAGCTGGTTGGCGTCATCCAGTGCGAAAAAACGCGTGATCCACGACGACCACTGCGTCTTGATAATGCGCAGCTTGCTGATCGGCCAATCGTTTGCTGATTGTGCGGGCCTGCCGCCCGCGACAATCAGCGCAAGAGCAAAACCGAGAGTTGCGCGAGCAACTCTCGGTTTCAAATCCACGCTCCCGCATAGAATAGGATGCGCTTGCGCTGCCACAATGCGATCAGCATCGCCAGAGCCAGCGCTGCCGCGAGGTATGAGTACAGCGTGCGGCGGAATGCCTTGCGCACGTCGGGCACTTCTATCGAGCGTGTATCGAACGCGAACTGCATGCGTTCCGGTCCGGAAAACAGCGATTTCGCGTTCAGGAAATATTTTCCGGGCTGTTGCAGGTAGATGAATTCGACGGGGCCAGAGAAGTTTATCTCACCCTGCGGCACGCGTTCGGCGCTCGCGATCTCCCACACATAACCCTTCACTTTTACCTTGGGTGCAACAGCGCAAGGATGCGCATTGGCCGGCGAGCGCATGGATGCGCATGCGTCGGCGAATTTGTACGCGAGGCGGATTTCCAGAATTCCGCGGTCAAAATATGTATAGATGAGTTCGGCCCTGCCGCCAACCTGCAGCGCGTCGCGCTCGCGCACCGGAGGCAGTTTTTCATACTCGACTTCGGTGAAAGCGAATTTTTTGCGTGCGCGCGGATCGTTCGAGTCAAAATAAAAATGCCGCGGCGCAGCGCGTGAGCCGTCACTATAGACAATGCCCAGCGAAATCACGCTGACGCCGCGCGCCAAATTGCCGATGCGCGCGGTGTAGATATTTTCCTGCGCTTCGACCGATGCCTTTTTACCGGCAAACGGGTCTTTGATGTCAAAACCAAACTGGTAAAAGACTTCGCGAATGCCGCGGCCGCCGTTATCCTGAATGGTAAAAGCGATGTCGGGCCGGGTGATCACGTCGGCTTCGGCGTTGTGGCGGATTGTCAGATCATTGCGCTCGTTTTTGCCCACGTCAAAAGTATAATAAGCGCGCTCCGAAACATTGCCGCCGAGGTCGACCGCTTCGACGGCAAATATGTATTTTCCCGGCGGCACGTTGTTAAACGCGAGTTCGCCTGTCGCGGTTGTGTCGGTGAACACACGCGGAAGTTTCTGGCCCATCGCAAAACGGTACGTCGCGATGCCGCTGTCGTCCGAGGCGTTGAAGCGCACGATAATATCCTGGCGCGCATCGGGTATGCCGTTCTCGTGCGTTGGGCTCGTGATGATCGGGCGGCTGGGCGCTACCGAATCGATGACAAACGCGTAATGCGTGACCGGTGACACGTTGCCCGCGCGGTCGCGGTATTTGACGTGCATAAAATAGGCACCGCCGTTGAGCCCGGGAATCGTGATTTGCGTCGCACGCGCATTCAGGTTATAGAGGTCTGGATCCGTGTCTTTCTGGTCGTCGATCACGTAGGCAAAATTTTCTACTCCTGAAATGTCGGCTGGGCTCGGCCACGAAAATACAGCGTCACCCGATTTGGAAATCTGGCCCAGCGCATGTGTCTTCGAAGTGACGCGCACGGGATCGGCTGTTGTGTCGGCCTCGCGCATGCACAACCCGGGCCCACAGCCATAGAACAGAAACGGACGGTTGCCAAGGCGAATAAATTCCAGTGGCTTTGCCGAAATGCCGTCCTTTGTCACGCGGTGGTCGTTGCCTACGTACTGGTTATCGGGTCGGTCGAGGAACTTCGCGTAGATTTGCGGCGAGCCGCCGCGCGTGTCATGCCACGCGGCAACAACGCCCGACGAGCCGCCGGCGACGATCGCCGGTAAATAACTGGGAGAGACATTTTCGCTCACGCGGAAAGCTTCGCCGCCTTCGGGCGCGGCAAAGATCGACCACATTTTCTCGGGATTGCTCTGCCAGATAAAATACAGTTTGTCGCTGGTGTTCGTAACCTTGCCCGAAAAATTCTGGAAGCCGTTTGAGGTGATGCGCAAATTGCCGCTCCACGTCAAACCGCGGTCGACACTGAACGCGCGGAAGATATCGTCGATCAGCGTGGCTTCGGCGCGATTCTGGTACAAAATATCGAGCTGGTTGCCGCGCCTCAGCGTCGCGGGAAACAGCGCGCCGCGCGTGCCACCGCTGATTTCTGCGACCGAGGAAATGCCCGAGAACACACCGCGGCCGCCGACGGCTGCAGTCAGGCGAAAGCGATTTGCAGCAGATGGCTCCTGGAACAGAATCAGGTGCGAGCCTTCGCCCGTCATCTTGGCGAGCGGCAGAATTGCGTTGAGTTTACCGGCGGTCGCCGGCAGCAACTGCTTTGTGCCGATGCTCTCAGGCCCGGCAGCACCGTATGCGTAATAGATGCCCGACGAACCACCCTGCGGCGTGGTCTCCTGCCAGGCGACAAGAATTTCGTCACCAAAGGCAGAGACGGACGGATGCACGGGAAAAAGGTGTTCCGAGGGTGCCAGCGTGATTTCGGCGACGGTGCGGCGGCTGAAGCCGGTTGCACCTGTGTAGGCGAGCACCAGTTCGATCGCGGTCGGCGTATCTTTACCGAAAGGCGCCTTGAGTACCGCGCTGATCGCATAGGCACGGCCTTCGCCTTCATGGCAGCAAACACCATATTCTTCGGCGCGTCGCTCGACCAGCATCGGTTCGCCCCAGCCGATCGGCTCGGCAAACAGCGGCAGCATGATGAAGGGGATACATCGTATCCCCTTCATCATATTTCGATCTCTAGGCCTTCGTACGCCGAGACGATCTGCAGCGGGTGATTTGGCGCCATCATGCTCTTGTACTTGATTGCCTGCAGCGTCACGTTGTCCATTTTGGCGTCGTCGTATGACGGGTCGTGATGGTATAGTACGAGCTTCTTGACTTCACTCTTAATTGCGATATCTGTCGCAATTGCGGCCGAAGAATGGCCCCAGTCGATCTTCTGTAAAGATTCTTCGAATGTATATTGTGTGTCGAACACGAGCACATCCGCGCCGAAAAAATAATCGATGTAGGGTCCGATGTCTTCGAGCGTTTCGAGGTTAAATTCGGCGTCGGAACAGAAAATAAAAGTTTTGCCATTCGGCTGCTTAAACTTATACGAATAACATCCGCCGGGGTGCCTGACCGATTTACCCTGAATCTTAAGTCCGTAGACTTCGATCGTGTCGCCTTCGGCAAAATGGTTAAAGTCCCTTTCGGCGTTGAGTTCGTCGAACGTCAGCGGAAAATGCGTGGTGATCATCTGGTATCTGAGGCGCGTTTCGATATCGGGAAAACACGAGTAAAAATTGATCTTATTGCCGGGAATAAAAATCGGCACAAAGAACATCAGACCCTGGATATGGTCCCAGTGGGAATGTGTGAAAAAAATCGCCATGTCGTCTTTGCCGACCATCTTGCCGCGCGCCATCAGCGCGTTGCCGAGCGGACGCATACCTGTTCCGGCATCGATCACGATTGTCTTATTTTCGTTGGTTTGAATTTCGATGCAGGTGGTGTTGCCGCCATAGGTACCGCGGATAGAGAGCGGCAGATTGCCGAGAAAGTTTTCAATCGCTTCCTTGGAAAGAATATCGGTTGGTGTGGCAAGTTCAAGCACCTTGCGGATTTTTTCCTCTACCTGGCGGGCGGTGATTGCTGTCGCGAGCGAACCTCTGACCCCCCAAAACCGGACGAACATGGTTCCCGATTTCATAGGGCGAACGCGTCAGCAAGGTTTTTATGGGACCTGAAAACAGTGTGCTGCGCACACTGTTTTCAGGTTCAGGCAGGTATGGACCAGTTGCTCAAACAAGTGCTGATCACCTTTATACCCATTTTTGTCGCCATGGATGCGCTGGGAATTCTGCCGATTCTCATTGGCATGACGCGCCGGCAGTCTGAGCACGAACGCAGGCGCATGGTGCGACTGTCGATGGTCACGGCCTTCCTGCTGACCGCCGTTTTTACCGTGCTGGGTAAGGCAATCTTCCGCTTTTTGGGGATCACGGTTTTCGACTTCATGGTTGCCGGGGGCGTGATCCTCTTTATTCTCGCGATTCTCGACGTGATGGGTGCACGCCATGCGCACGACGACGACGCCCGCGTGATGGGCATTGTGCCGCTGGGGACGCCGATGGTCGCCGGGCCCGCGCTGATTACCACCTGCGTGCTGATGTCGAACGAGTACGGCATCCTGGCGACCTTGATTTCGCTGTCGCTGAACATTGTGATTGCGGGCATTCTGTTTTCGTTCGGCCATATGCTCGCCAAAGTACTGGGAGAGGCAGGGTCTGCCGCGCTCTCCAAAATAACGAGTCTTCTGCTGGCATCGATCGCGGTAATGATGATCCGCCGCGGGGTAATGTCTATGATTTGACGGGTGTTTGCCACACCCGCCAAATCATAATCGATTGACGGCCGCAGAAAGGCGGTTGTCATGCGTCTATGCTAACCCGCAATCTACAGATTGTTACCGCTCTTGCCGGCATCGGCCTTACCGTGGTTCTCGGGCAATTTCTTCCCGAACGCGTTGCCACGCATTTCAGTTTCTCCGGTCAGCCGAATGCCTGGTCGTCGAATCTCAGTAACACGCTCTTTTTCTGCGCCATGTTTGCCTTCATCAACCTGCTGTTTCTTTCCATACCCTTTCTACTGCGCAAACTGCCCGTATCGCTCATCAATATGCCAAACCGTGAGTATTGGCTATCGCCTGAGCGGCGCGCAGAATCGGTTTTGCGGGTTGGCATGCACATGGCCGAATTCGGTATCGGCGTTAACCTGTTCATGATGGCTGTCGAATATCTGTCGTTTCTGGCGAACAGGTCGACCGCACCGCTGAGCCCCGTGGGTCTTATCGTGCTCGCTTCTGCATTTCTTTCGTTCATGATTTTCTGGATAGTCCGCTTCGTGCGGGCATTCCGTTTACCGGCAAACTGATTCGGGGCCTGTGAGAAAAATTCTTCTCCTGTTGGTTGCTCTGAATTTCGCCGCCTGCGATGCGCTCAAAAGTACCGTCGTCAAAATACTCGGCAGCATGCTGAGGATCGATGTCGAACCGGACGGTAAAGGCCGCCAGTACAAAATTCCATCCGACAACCCTTATGCGAACACCACCGGTTTTGCGCCTGAAACTTTTGCCTTCGGGTTTCGCAACCCATGGCGCTATAGTTTCGATCATAAGGGAAGACTCATTGTCGCCGATGTGGGGCAGGATCTGTGGGAAGAAGTCGACATCGTCGAGGGCGGCGGCAACTATGGCTGGAACATCCGCGAGGGCATGCACTGTCTTGAGCCGAAAGAAAATTGCCAGACTAAAGACCTGCGCGATCCGGTGTATGAATATGGCCGTAGCGAGGGTCAGTCAATTACCGGCGGTTATGTCTATACCGGCGACGAAATTTCTGCGTTAAAAAACAAGTACGTGTTCGCCGATTTTGTCAGCGGGCGCATGTGGCCGATTTTGGTACGGGAAAGATTTTTCGCTTAGCGGGGAAATAAGATGAAAAAAGTAAATTTGCTGTTGGGGTCTGTGCTGGTGCTGTTCGCTCTGAAATCCGTCTATTCTGAAGACAGCCAGGGACTTTCGACGCTGTTTATTCAGCTGCTCAACGACAACAAGACTGCATATAAGGCAGAACAATACCAGATCAGCGAAAAGGCCGGCGTCAAAACGTTGATCCAGAAAGACCAGTATGGATCAACCTTGACTTATCGCTTTGATCGCAAAAACTGGTTTCTCGGTTTGGATTTTACGAGTGACGTGAGTACTGTTACGGGTACGGCCGGCATGTATTTCAAACCGGATGGCTCACCGATTGTCGGGGTTAGTATTATCACCGATAAGTTCGGTGGCCCGTCGCAACAGATGTCCGAAATTCTGTTCGAAGAATTTTCCTGTGACGTAACGAAAGGCCAGACCTGCCCAGGCCGCAATGTCACGGCAGCGATTTTCCCGCAACTGTCGGTAACCGATTTTGTTGCCGCCGATGCCGAATCAAAGGCAGCATTTGCCGCGCGCCCGGGAGAAAAACTCATCCGCTATGAAATTCCGCGCAATGGTACCAATATCACGGCATCGCTGTGGCTTTATTCGGTGAATGGTGACCCCAACGTTCTGGCGGGCGACAAGAAGATTCTGCGATACACGCACTGCAAGATCGGTTGGGTGAAAAAACAGGCGAAATTTGAAAAAGGAAAATGCAGTAAGAAGTCCGGTGATGGGCTGTACTACGGCAACTGAGTTGTTTCATAACCAGTGGCGATGCCGATGAGCATGCCCGCTGAATTTTTACGTTCCGTGTTTTCCCAGACTCGCAATCGACGCCGACAGCCGGCTCGAACCGGCACCCAACACGTTTAGAATTACAGAAATATTCCACAGTTTGAGTTGTGTGGGCGCGAGCGCACCTAAAAAGCCGCCACCCAACATGAATGCCACGAGCGCAAAGGACAGGAGTACATCCACCGAATTACCCAAATCTTGCCACTGCGATTTTTCTTCGCGGCCGGGTTTCTTGACTGCTCTCACAACCAACGACAGTAGGCAGGAGTCGAGCAAGCGTTTGCGGCGCAAGGCCAGCGAGAGCAGGTTAGTTGCATTGATGGCGAGATCGAGCACGCCCCAGACAGTGAGCCAGATCTGGTTCAAGCCCAGTCCGGCGATGATTTTAAACGCGCAGAACGGCATGCCGACGGTAACTATTTCAAACAGCGCGGCAATCATGAAAAATAAAGTACTAAATTTATTGCCGTTTAGCACCAATTTAAGTACTGTTTTTCCATGCATACCGCCCCGATGCACGAGTTAAAAGAGAATCTGTCTGCGCTGGCTGAGATTGCCGCGAATGGTGAAACTGTCGAAATCACGAAGCATAATAAACCTTTTATTCGCCTCACGCCCGCGGTAGGGCCAGGGTTACACATCGGGCGCAACGCGGGCAAGACCCGACTCAAAAGCGCTGTTTCAAAGAATACCGCAGGCGCGTACCTGAAAGTGCTCGCTGCCGACCGTGAGTAGAATCTATTTAGACACCTCGGCTTATCTCGCCATTCTGCTTGGCGAGAAACAGGCAAAGGTTATTTCAAAATTGCTCGCAGGCACAGTACCCTGCTCAAGCAGCGTGTTACTCATCGAGGCCGAACGAAACCTGGTGCACTTAGTGCGGTTTGAAAAACTCAGCGCCGCAGATTTTGAAACGGCGTTTGCGCAATTGTCTCTGGATCGCGATGCTATGATTTTGCGGGATCTGACTCCCGATCTTTGCCTGACTCGGCACTTCCCGCTGATACGCACGCCGAAATCCGCAGATATGGTGCACCTGCGCACCGCGCAATGGTTCATGCAAAACGGGGGACTACAGAAATTTATCTCGCTAGATGAGAACCAGCTTCAAGCGGCGCGTGAAATCGGATTGCCCTGTTAGGCTTTCAGCGATTTTTCCAGAATGGCAATCTCTTCCATCAGCCGCGGTACAATTTCGGTTTCCGAAATTTTTCCCTTACTCTCTCCCTTGACATAGAGAATCGCCGAGCCCGCACCAGCAGAGATGCCGATGTCGGCTTCTTTCGATTCGCCTGGGCCGTTGACGAGGCAACCCATCACCGCAACCTTGAGCGGCGTTTTAATGTGAGCGACGGCTTTCTCGACTTCTTGCGCGATGCGAAACAGGTCGACCTCGAGGCGGCCGCACGTCGGGCAGGAGATGAGTGTGACACCGAAGCTCACGAGGCCGAGTGAGCGCAGAATTTCGCGGCCGACTTTCACTTCTTCGGCGCCATCGGTCGTGAGCGAAACGCGAATCGTGTCGCCGATACCTTCAGACAACAGACCGCCGATACCGATCGACGATTTGATCGTGCCTTGCCAGCTCGTGCCGGCTTCGGTGACACCGAGATGAAACGGGTAGTCGCACATCGCAGCGAGCTTGCGGTACGCTTCCATCATCATAAAGACGTCGCTCGATTTGAGTGAAACGATCACGTCGTCAAAGTTGTGTTCGTTGCAGATCTCGATGTGTCTCAGCGCCGACTCGACCATACCTTCCGAAGTGGGATATCCTACTTTACGCAGAATGTCTTTTTCGAGTGAGCCGGCGTTCACGCCGATGCGAATCGGAATACCATTGTCTTTGCAGGCACGCAATACTTCTGCGACTTTTTCTTTATTGCCGATATTGCCGGGGTTGATGCGAATCTTATCGACGCCGCTCTTCACTGCAATCAGCGCGAGTTTGTGCTGAAAGTGGATGTCGGCCACCAGCGGAATGTGGATGTTCTCTTTAATCTTGCCGAGCGCGTTGGCTGCATCTTCGTCGTTCGCGGTGCAGCGCACGATCTGGCAGCCGGCTTCTTCGTAGCGCAGAATCTGTTCGACCGTCGCTTTCCAGTCGGCGGTCTTGGTTTTAGTCATCGACTGTACCTGCACGGGATGGCCGGAACCGATTTTGATGCCGCCCATCGTGACGGTGCGTGTCTGCCGGCGCTTGACTGTATCGTGCACGGTTTTGTCGCCCATCTGCGCAGGCGTGAGATCAGGGCTTTCCGGGGCGGTCATATATCCCTCTCAGATCAGGAAAACATGCCGGAAATCGAAAATGGTGTTGCTACGGGGATTTACGCGGGCTTTGCAATACTGCATTTTTCGGCCAAAAAACCTCGCTTAAAGAAATTGACTGCCAATGGCCGGTCATTCTGTGCACTGAAAAACAGGCTTTACGCCTGAGATAAAACTGCCTAATGTAAATATATGAGCGCCGCCATGTTAGAGAAAATCTGCCACGAAGAAGAGGCTTTGACTCCGGATGAAAAAATAATTTTGGCAGAGCACCTCTGGTCAACCTTGCCCGAAGACCCGGCAGTCGAACAGGCATGGCTTGAGGAGGTGCAGCGCAGATCGAAAGACATTGATGCGGACACCGCAAAGCTAACGCCTTGGATCGAGCTACAGGCACAGAAAATTCCACATTATGAAATTTCCTTACAGTGTGATCTACCGCGGAGACGACGAAACTCTTAAATATTTAACTTACACCAGCACCAAATGCACGAACTTCAGATACCGCTGTTCATGCGAACCATGCAGAAACGGATGATCGGGCCCCTGGCCTGAAACGCGTAATATCTGCCCGCGGCGGCGCGCCTGCGACAGCGCTTCACGGATAATTTCAAAGAAGTCTTCAAACGATACATGGCTCGAACATGAGCTGAGCGACAGCTGCCCGCCGGGGAGTACCAGTTTTGCCGAAGCCGCGAACAGTTCGGTGTATTTGGTCACCGCGCGCTCTTTCTGGTCTTCGCTGTGCCCCATCGATGGTGGGTCGACGATGACGTGATCCCACTTTTCATTTTCGCCGTTCAGGTAATCGAATACATCGACTGCGAGGCCTTGGTGGTTTGCTGCGGACAAACCATTGAGCTGCCAGTTATTTTCTGCTGAGCGCACGGCGCCTTCTGCCACATCGAGGCTTGCCACCTTGCTGGCACCACCGAGGCCCGCATAGACAGAGAAACCGCCAGTGTAGCTGAACAGGTTTAGTACCGATTTGCCGCGGCTGACGGTGCGGATGTATTGCCTGTTGTTGCGCTGGTCTAAAAAAAAGCCGGTTTTTTGCCCGTTCAGAATATCGACGACAAACGCGACGCCGTTCTCCTGGACAGAGATTTCATTTGGCGCGGCTGCCCCGGCAAGCAGAGTCAGACCGCCTTCGCTATTACGCCGGCTTTTTTCGACAACCGATTTTACGCCGGCGTGTTGCAAGATCCATTCGGCGATGCGGGTTTTATCCCAGAATTCCGATGGCCCGCGACCGTCGAACTGCACCACGGCGACGCTGTCATAACGGTCGCAGACGAGGCCCGGCAAAAAGTCGCCTTCACCGTTGATGAAGCGGTATGCGTTGGTGTCAGTCAGATTCAGATTTGTGCGCAGATTCGCAGCGCGCTGTAGTTGTTTTTCAAAGAAAGCAAAATTCGGCGGTTTTTTTTCGAGGCTGAGCATGCGCAGCGACAGCGGCCCATGCGGATCGTACATCGCCCAGCCGAGTTCTTCGCCTTTCATGTCGAGCACCGACACCATCTGCGCAGACTCTACTTTGGGCGGCTGCACAATGGCTTCGCGGTACACCCACGGGTGGCCGCGCGAAATGGTGCGTCTTAAGTTTCGACTGAGTTTAATTTTCAGCAAAGTCGACTAACGCCCGATCGTGTTTACTTTACCCATAAAATACTTCGTCGTAACAAACTGGCCACCTTTCATCTCACGCCATTCCCCGTGCTTCGTATTCATGCTGTAAGTACCTTCGGCAACGAGTTGCCCGCTTTCGTCGAAGTGTTTCCACATGCCCGACCTCTTGCTCATCGAATACTGGCCCCGGCCCGAAACTTTGCCATTACTATGATATTCTATCCATTCGCCCTTTTTGCTGAATTCCTGGATATCGAGGCTGTCAGTCTCCGGATTGTATTTTACCGTTCCCATCGCGACCCCACCACCACCGGTCAGGCTGCCATTCTCATAGATCTGCACGGTCTTGGGCATGAGCGGGTTGCCCGCAAAATCGGCGTCGAGGCGCTTCGTACCGCTCTTGTCGAAGAACGCCCATTCCATGCGCTTGCCCTTTTCATAGCGGCCAACTCCCAGTTTTGTGCCTGTTTTATAGTATTCGTTCCATGCCCCCGTCCGCTTGCCATCGTCGTAAGACCCTTCTGCTCTTTTTGTACCGCCTGGATTATAGAAAACCCATGCGCCGATGAGCTTTTCGCAGGCGGTCAGTTGCCGCTGCTTTTCGTCGTTGTCGTCTTTGGTCGGCGTTTTATCTTTGAACTTCGCTTCAAACCGTTCTTCGACCTGTTTTGTGCATGCGGTGTCTGCAAGTATTGATCCCTGCGATTCGACCTTTGAACCTGGATAGTAATATTTTACAGGGCCGCTGCGCATGCCTTCGACATAAGATCCTTCGAAAGCGAGGTAGTCTGTTTTGGTTTGCGGATCTATTTTGCATTCGCGCCACTTGCCGCTTTTTTTGTCTGAGCGATAATTGCCCTCGGTAATACACTGCGCCTCAGTCGATGTGCGGGCGGAATAAGGGCCGTTCTTTTTTCCTTTCTCGTAGTGCGTCTTGCTTTTCCAGAGTGCTTCAGGTTTGTCAAAATTGACCAGGTCTTCGCCTTCGAGATCGGCCGCAACATAGTTCGAAATTCTGACCAGATTGTTGTTCACAGAAAAAACTTCCCAGCGACCGTCTTTTTTGCCAGCAACGTAAGTTCCCGTCTGGAACATTTTACCGTTCTGGTACATCGTCCACTTGCCCGTTTTCACCGTGCCGGGGCGGAGTTTAGGCGCTGCTGCGACTTTTTCACAGGGCTCGCCTGCGAGATCCACAGGCCCCTGCGCAATCATGGTTTTTCCGTCTTCGTCAAAATCGGTGCGCGTCGGCGGCGTCGTCTTGCAGTCGATAGAAATGAGGTCGCCTTTATCCTTGCCGTCTGTGGTCTTGCAGGCGTTTGCCAGCAGTGCCGATAATGCAGCCAATATTGCCAGACGTGCCGAACTGTGTTTGAGCATGACGGCGATGAAGCGCGGCAACTCACAGCCGGTCAAGGATTATCGGCCGAAATCTGTTTTCGGCCTGTTCAACTCCTGTTTTACATCCTTATGCTCTACGAACGTTCCCCTGATAATCTGATCAAAAATCTGCGCGCCTACATCACCGACAAGCCGGGTTATCTCGGTAAACTTTTGACCACAATCGGCATGCACGGCGGTAACATCGGCGACCTGCGCCTCGTCAAACGCGCGGGTAAAAGTAACCTGCGCGAGATTGAAATCTACGTGCGTGACCAGGAGCACATGCAGGATATTCTCCATGCTGTGGGCGAACTCGACGGCATACAGATCGACAATGTTTCCGATGCGGTGCTCGACTTGCATAAGGGCGGCAAAATAGAAATGAAAAGCACGGTGCCTGTCGAGAACGCGGGGGATATCCGCCGCATCTATACCCCTGGCGTCGCTGCAGTTTGCCGCGCGATTCAGAAAGAACCTGAACTCATGTATGATTATACGTATGTGCGTAACGCGGTGGCGATTGTGACGAACGGCACTGCCATTCTCGGGTTAGGAGATATCGGCGTGCGCGCGGGCATGCCCGTGATGGAAGGCAAAGCGGTACTCTTCTCGAAACTCGTCGGCATCAGCGGTATTCCGATTCTGATCGATTCGAAAGACATCCAGACCTGCATCGATACCATTGTCAACATCGCGCCGTCGTTCGGTGCGATCAAACTCGAGGATTTTCGCGCTCCTGAATGTTTTGCTATCGAAGAGGCGCTGATGCAGAAGCTCGATATGCCGATTATGCACGACGACCAGCATGGCACAGCGACGGTGGTGCTGGCTGCACTCCTAAACGCGACACGCTATGTCGGCGACGATCTGCGCGCACTGTCGGTCGGCATTGTTGGTTTGGGTGCCGCGGGTAACGGCATTGCGCGCCTGCTCAAAGCCTTCGGTGTGCAGACGATTTACGGTGCCGACATCAATGAAGATGCGAAGGCGCGTCTGTCTGCAATGGGTGGCATGCCGCTGTCGTTGATGGATCTCATGCAAAAAGCACAGGTTGTCGTGACCACCACAGGCGTACCCAACCTCATCAAACCTGAAATGATCCGCGCGCGGCAGATCATTTTGGCGCTGTCAAACCCGGACCCCGAAATCAAACCCGAAGTCGCGATTGAAGCTGGCGCGGCTTTCGCGGCCGACGGTCGTGGGGTAAACAATGCCCTGGCGTTTCCAGGACTATTTAAGGGTGCCCTGCAGGCACGCGCTTCGCGCATCAATAACCGCATGAAGATCGCCGCAGCGCAGGCAATTGCTTCGCTGGCGAATGGCGATCGTCAGGAACTCGTGCCGGCGCTCTTAAACCCTGAAGTGCACCAGAAGGTGACTGGGGCTGTAGAGCGTGCTGCGCTTGAATCGGGGGCAGTTAAAAAATTGAGCGAAATGTAATGACACACCAATTCACAAATTTGCTTTGCGCGTAGCGCAAAGCAAATTTGCCCTCGTAGCTCAGTGGATAGAGCGTTGGTCTCCGAAGCCATGTGCGCAGGTTCGATTCCTGCCGAGGGCACACAACAGGATGAAATCGAACCGAAGTTTCGAGGTTAGATAGTTCATTTCTGTAAAGGATTTGGAAGCCGTCTTTGAAGCCGAGCCGAATGCTAGCTCCGTCTTTGGTTATTTTGCGCATAGATTTGCGTATTAATGTGGCCTTCTTCTCTGGAGAAAGCTGGGCATAGATTTGCGGAAAATCCTTGAAGTCCTCGATAACTTCGGCGACCTTAAAGACAAACTTCTCCTGGCTTATGGTAAGGTTCTTGTCTTGTTTCTTCAGCTGACCTATGGCCTGGTCGTATTCGCGTAATTTAGCAATAATCGCATCCTTTTCAATACCGCCTTCCGCAAAGAGTTCAAGGAGCCGATCTTTTTTCCGATTTAGATCGAGAATCTTATTAGACAAGAAAAGACTCTCTTCACGCTTATTATCATTACGCTCTTTGACTCGCTGCTTAAAGGCTGCTTTCAGAAACGCTGAAAATTGATCAGTGATTGCGATTTGACTTATAGCGGCGTCGATTAGCTCGAAAAAGGCACGTTCATTAAGCCGTTCGGTCTTCCCCGCTAAGTGTTTGCACCGATGTGCATAGTAGACGAACCGGCCTTTTTTGCGATCAGCAACATACTTACTGCCGCATGAGCATTCAAGAAGACCTTTTAGTAAGAAATCATGGTTCTTTCCAGCACGCGGGAAATATCGGCCATGAAATTTTTCCATTCGTTTCAGGTAGCGCTCTTTTGAGTAATAAGGATCATGATTCCCAAGATGTAGCTTACCGTCGTTTCGCGTAATGAATTCCCCATGATAAAACGGATTGGTTAGGAGTGCGTAGACCCGGGATTGATACCATTTTCTCCCCTGCTCATTCTTGATACCTTTCGCGTTGAGGAGAATAGTGAATTCAGTGAGGCTATGCTGGGCTGAGTCAAATTCATCAAAGATCCAACGCACCTCGGCTTCCGTGGCTGGGTTGATAACGTGTTTGCGCTTTTCCCTGTCGTACAGATAGCCAAATCTAGCTCTTCCGGGTGCAATACTTTTCTCGACTTTGTATTTGTTTGATGCTTTTGCATCGTGCGAAAGTTTGTCGGACAGACGTTTGGCTAGAAGAATTAGCAATTCTATGGTCCATTTTTCGTCGTAGTTAGACTGCTGATGGATCATTTTATTGTTCTCAAAAAAGTGGATGCGATAGCCCTTATTATCTATCAGTTCCCGTATTCGTATCAGATCTTGCAGGTTGCGCGAAAGACGGTCTGTATTCTTGAACACAAGATCACGGATGCCAAACGTTTCGGCTATGTCGAGCATCCGGTTAAAAATGCGGCGCTCTTTGCTGCTCCAACCTGACTCTGTGACACTGTAATGCAGTACCGCATGCAATCCTTTATCTTTCACGTAACGCTTTGCATAAGCATCTTGAAACTCCAAGCTTTTGCTCTCGTTGGGTTTATCGCTGATTCGGTCAAACACGATGGCCGGAGTCAGATTGGCGTCCGCAGCCTGACGCAGGCCGAGCATAACCTGCTGAGACGTTTCTAGCATTTCTTCCATTTGCCTTCTCTCACGAGCTCCAGCTTATAGCTATTGAGGGTCATCCAGAAGTCAATAACTTCTTCTCGCACCTCGTCGCTGATCTGGAATTCTTTTGAATTTTCGATATTAGAATTTGCAGGAGCATTAACTGACCCTGTAGATATGGTATCCACGCGATACCCCCGAAGGGCAAAATCCACTATCTTAGACGCACCTTTGACCGCCCTGCGCTTTTGATTTATAAGAAGTGGATATTCTGCCCGGGGGTTAGCCGCGCGTTTTCCTTTCAATGGCAATACTACCAGGACGGTAAAAAGCGCGCCATCTACTGCTCCACTACCGTGGGCTACTCGATTCTATACCGCCCCGACCAGGCATTCAGCTAGTCAGGCCTACTGTTGTATTTTCACAATTGCCTAGTCAGTGTAGAATCTGGACAATCCGTATTATATGCAAAGCAAATTAATTCAGCACTTTTTTTTTCCATCTCCATTTCGTGATACCCGAATCCGATAACTTCAGCTTCTAAGACTGAGCGGATCTGGTTTAGCAATGTCCAAAATTCCCTTCAAAGCCCCTTTGCAGCCTCTTGTAGCAGCGTTTAGGAAAGAAGCGCAATTTTTTTCTGAACCCGCCTATACACATTTCCTGGAGGGAATTTAGCAGGGCAATGGATCGTTTCACTAGCTCCTTGCGGTAATCTTGGTTAGAGCTTGCGCAAAATCTTCAGAAGTTACCAGGATTTCAGGTGTTTCTTTGTTGCCGTTCTCTTTCTCGATGGAATCTGCCCGCCTAATCGCCATTATTCCAGCCTCTTGAACTATTGCCTGAAGGTCCGCTCCAGTTAGATTAGTAGTCATTTCCGCTAAGGATTGCAGTGAAACATCAGCGCCCAAGGGCATTTTCTTTGTATGGATTTGAAGAATTTCGTACCTTCCCTGCGCGTTTGGCGGAGAAACTGTGATGACCTTATCAATCCGCCCTGGTCGGTAAAACGCGGGATCGAGGACTTCTAACCGGTTAGTTGCGAAGAGCAAGCCTACGCCATCGAGTGGATTGAAGCCATCCATGAGTACCAAAAGCTGGTTGAGGGGGGTAACCTCATACGATCTCTCGGCGCGGGCTCTATCTGCTGTAATCGCATCTATTTCATCGATAAAGATTATTGCGGGTTTTTTCTTTTTCGCCCGAGCAAATAAATTGCGAATATTTCTCTCGGTTTCGCCTACGTAAGGACCGATAAGCTCAGTGGCGGCTACTGCAATAAATTGCGCGGAGATTTCGCTGGAGATTGCACGCGCAAGCAGAGTTTTTCCCGTACCGGGAGGACCGACGAGCAAGGCTGCTTTGGGTGGCATGACACCGAGAGCCTTGAAAGTTTCGGGTTTTCTCAACGGTAGTTCGAATACTTCCCGTAGTTGCTGAATAACTGGGCCAAGGCCTCCGATCAAGTTGAAACCGCCATGCTGTTTTCTGCCACCCGTCTGGCTAGGCTCCTCGGTTTGCATCTCATCTTCTTCCTGTGCACCTTCCTCATTTTCAGTATCTGTCATGCTTCTTGATGATAACCAATTATCATCAGCAGTTCGCGTCCGAAACGTTGGAAGAACTCCGACATGGCCGTCCAGCGACTGCCGCCAATCCCAACTGGTGTCTGTCTGAGGCGTCAGAATTTTCGGTAAATCATCCAATGCTGCTTCAAGCGAAGAACGCTCGAACCCGGGACACCAACCGCAAGGGGATGGGTCTACCATTTCGTCTAAGCGCTTTGAAATTTCGCCCTTGTTTATGACCCATGCGTTTTCCGTTGAGTGGCCGAAGCGCCACCATTCCACGCCGTAATCGAAATCCTCGATCTGTTTACATGGTAATGTAACCTTGTCAGTGCGAATTAGAACTCCCTGCGCAAAACTTTCACCATCTTTGATGCGCAGGTCTGCATTGTTCCCTGTGCAGTATGAGCTTTTCATTCGATTCGGTGCTGTTAGCTTGTGTAAATAGCACTCCAATACGCTAATCGCCGTCGCATATCGGACGTGTTTGCCTTTTATGACCAATTGTTTGTGCTTCAGATGCTCGATGCCATACAGAAATCTTATGGCATTAGGCATTTGTTCCGCGTTGGATAAGTCGATTTTCGCGGCATAATGAGTCTGCCCATTGCCGGTTTCAGATTTCGTATGCGGTATTGCACCCAAGAGCTCGATAATATTTTCTGAATCCGACCTATCAACGAAATCAAACGTACATTCTAAAATATTTCCTTGTTTTCCATCTTGTTCCATTCATGCCTGCCCTAAGTGAATTTTAACGCGGAAGATAATCTAAGCAATATCGTTCGCAAAGTTTTTTGTGCAATTAGAATGGTACTACAGTACTACATGTACTACACCAAAGGAGTATTTGCGTTATTGCAAAAAAAAGTGGAAGCTTCTGTCATGAGAGATTATTTTCACTTCGCAAAACATACATCAGGTGCTTTGCAATGAATAAAAAAGACCGCAACCTCGTTCGTTCATGTACGAGGAAGGTATGGGGGCCGCGGCGAGGCCCCACTGGACGATCCTTCGGGCCCTCAAACAAAAAACGCCTCTTATTCATTCGCGAGTCGATGCCCGAGTTACTGGTTAACTCGCTTCGATTCAACTTCGATCGTGGTGACACGACGAATTTTGCGGATGAAAAAATAGAGGTGATATGGAACAGAAAAACAGTTTAATTAAGAATTCGAGTTCTTCGCGATTATCGGCGACGGGCATGAGGCTACAGCCTTACGATCCACATGCCCGTGAACCGTACATAATCAGTGTTCTCAGGGATTACCTGGATGGATTTGGAAAATACCATAGGCTCAAAGCGATGCGCGAGCTGCAGAAAATTCTTGGGGTTTATCATTCACGATCCCCGAAGTTGCCCATATTGGTAGTCCTTTATGGACAGGCGCTGTTGAATTTATTGGTGCAAGCGCTGCAAAAAGCCTTAGGAAATCGCTGCTGCGTGCAGAATTCAGCCTCGTTGCGCGATTTTGCCTCGCCAAATTTAAACGGCATTCATAGGTTTTCGCGACAAAGATTGATAATTAATCAAGTTTCGGCAAGGCTTTCCGAAAAGCAGCTCCACGGAATTCTCAGGCTAAATCAGTCTAATTGTATAAATACAGACATGCGTCAGCCCTTAGAGTATTTCAGTTCTGATGCTGCAGTCATGCTTGTTTCCCATGGCGTACCCAGAGATATGCCCTATTCGGAAGAACTGGAGCCAAATTTATTTGCAGTCAGATTTCTAACGCCTGAATTGAGCACTGCTCAATGGATGAGGCTAAGTCACATCATTCTATCCGTCGATGAGATTGAGAAATTGATTCACTGGTTGAACGAAGGCTTTGTTGAATATCAAAATCAAGATATATCGCGCAATTTCATGAAGATTCTTAACCACCGCCGACGCCTCCGTGATGATGGGCTTTACCGTTTTTTCCACAAGTATATCGTTAGAGTTTCCGACCACAATATGCTTGTCTCTGAGTTTCTTCAAGGCCTCCATATGTTTCTACAGGAGAATGGATTTGATCAAGTTTATGAGCAGGATGAAGTGACCAGTTTTTTACGTAAGCAAGATCACAGAAAGATTACCATACACCCGCCGGGAAAGCGAAATTTTTTCAAGTACGCGGATTTGGATTTCACTGATAAGTTCAAGGCCCAATACATGGAGCGAAGGAATCTAAAGAGACTCGTGGACAAGCGATATGATCATCTTAGCGATGTGGAGTTGATATGAGCCTTCAGGAAAAGTATAGGCCAAGATTGCTGGCCGATATTTCAGGTCAGGAGAGCGTAAAGAAAAGCATCCGGCAATTTGTATTAAAAGCTGCATTTCAGGTGTTGTTTTTCCTCGGCCCGACAGGTGTAGGTAAAACATCGCTTGCTAATATCATGGCGAAGCTTTGCGTGTGTGAGAATTTCACCGAGCACAGTCCCGACGCCTGTGGTCATTGCGAAAGCTGCCGGGACGTCGAGAGCTACGAGCGGTATTACGTTATCAAACACTACTGCACAAGCAAATCCCCTGAAGAATTGGAATCGGACATTCATAGCTGGCGGCACCATTTGGTCCACAGGGTCAGTGTCCTGTTCATTGACGAGGTAGGATATTTGAATGCCAAGGGTGTCGGATTACTGCAGAAGGCAGTCGATGGAATCCGTGAAAACGGCAATATCCCGGGTAGACGATTGATTCTTATTCTGGCAACCACTCCGAATCATTACTCTCGTATTGATAATGCCTTTAAGGGAAGATCAAGACTTATTCGGTTCGGAAAGCTGACGTCCCAGGATATTTCGCGTCGTCTCGCCTATATTGCGAAATCTGAAAGAATAAATTACGAACCGGAGGCCATCGACGCTTTGTCGAATGATGTCGAGCTAGGTATGCGGCATGCCGTTGGATTGCTTGAGCAGCTAGCTGAGGCTAATCAATTTATCGACAACAAGCTGTTGTATCGAGTATTGCGGCTCCCTCCGGAGAAACTCTACTTGAGTATTCTTCAGAGAATGAACTCTAATCCTCAGTCCATGTATCTGAGAGCCAGCAAATGGATTGATTTTGTGGGGTTAGAGGCTTTCAGAGAAAACCTCTACCGAGCATATAATTCGCTGCGTTTGCTGCATGCGAGGGTGCCATTGCGGCGGTCTCTAAGTCCCGCTTTGTTTAATGAGTATGAAGAAGCCGCTCGGTCGTTTCATGCTGAGGAACTCAGCAGAATCTCAGATGTTTTGAATTCCCGACGGTATGTCGAGTGCGATGACTCGGATCGAGTATTGGAGATGCTGCTGAATCTCAGTTGTCGCCTAGTAGATCTTGAGTTTACGCTTGAATCTGATGAAGACCTGCGGGATAAAATTGAAAAACGAATGCGACAAAACACGCGACGGGGGAAAATCAGATGAATCTCGCGTTCTTAGGCGCGCCCGCGAAACTCGTCACTTATCTTAAAACGAATTCCGTGACTGAAGAGGAGATATTTCTCCCTGTCGACGGGGTAAGCTGGGGTTCAGGCTACCAATGGATGGTCGGTCACGACCATCCTGAACTAGACGATTTTCTTCGCGAGGTTAAGTTTGGAAAGCCACTGCGCCTGTGGACGATAACCGTAATGACACCTGACACGGAGGCACGATTAATCGAAGCTCTGGATCAAAACTCAAACTTCGGTAAGGATTTCGTAGTCCATAGCGAACAACAGATGACCTTGCATCGTACCATTATCGGCCGAGTACGTTATGTCAATCGTCTGCTGCAAAGTAATAGGAGGCGCAGGCCATGGGCTTTTGGCAGCTGGCCAGTGAAACTCGAAGAGCTGGCGCGGCACCGTCGGTAGAGATGGACACAGACTTGCCCGGCTTAGACTTTCAATTCTTGTTTGTATTCTTTTTTAATCCCACCGCCCGATCTTATATCGAGGGTCCGGATTTGAAATAAAAGCTAATAACAATGTTACAACTACTAATAATAGTTTGGACTCGACCACGTCGCCGAAGACGGCGACGTTAAATAAAGACACAAGAATATAGGTAACGTCCTTTCTTGTGTGACGAGGTAAGATCGCACCGCCTGAGTGGCTGCCGCGCAGCGGGTGTCGCTAAAACGATCACCCACTGACCGCTTGCGGTCAACCCTGTCCGGCTCGCTCCAGTACAGAGCCAGACATCGAGCGTCGCAGACGCCTCGACCACATAGGATCAAAGGATCCAGCGCAGACCCCTGCCTACGACCGCGTCGCGGTCATGTTGCAGAACCCCCTGCGGCCTACACTCCAACAGCTGCACTGAAACCTGGCCCGACATGGCCCATACCCTGTCACAGCTCATCAAGCTTGCGGGCGCCCGGCGAAGCCGGAGTACGTCCAAGGGGCAATTTTCTAAACTGTCAACCCTGGCAACGCAGGCAGTCGTGACCCATACGACCCGGCCCTGAATTCCCACGCATGCAAATGCCCGATCAGCTCCGCGCCGCCCCCACACCCTCTTGCCCAGTGAATCTTGGCAGAGCTATCTGAGGAATCAATTCAGTCAACAGATCACCGCACACGTGACGTAGTCGCCTTTGCAGAAATCTCGAGAAAAAAATCGATCCCTCCGGCCTCGCGCCACGCTGTAACAGGCGAAGTCAGAATCCGTTCAAAGCGACCTTGCCAAATCGTTAAGATGATGACTCAAGCACGCCCTGACCCGTGTCAGGGTTACCCGCCATGGCATTGCAACAAGGTCGCGGCGTTACGTAATCCTGAGGTGTTGCGACGGCCCGTGAGGTGGCAATAGTCTTTAGATTGTGAGAGTCATTTGTATTCTCATTACCTGCGAAGTTTCTTTCTTTGATCCGAGTCGACGAGCCTTGGAAGACAACCGGTTTAAGCTATTGCCTTAGGAAAATATCCAAGGCTGGTTTGAGTTTCGGGCATTACTACCCTCGCCGAATGCGGCGAGGGTAAACAAAAGCTTGTGGAGCGTAACATCCCACCAGTGATAGGTTATGGATCGCACCGCTTCCCAACGACCCGGCACGCCTCGGAGAGGCTTATCAAACTCACCAATCCGCCCAGCCCTGCCCTGTCATCGCCATCTATCCTTGAATTATATCCTTAGCAATACTGGCATCGATAGTGTATCTTACGTCGCGCATTTCGAGGAAGCGGCACCAGCGCCACCAGAGACCGAGCACGCGAGGAGCCACGGTGCCTCATCCTCCGCATCCGGTGCATTGTTTTGAGCCTCTTTCATTGACGTAGAGGAACCTTGAAATTAAAGACGGTCAGGAATGAACCATCTTGGGGGTCTGCGAAACATTGATTTGCGTTTTAAGGTGGTTATGTACAATAAAATTTGCCAAATATAGTCCGTGACCAGATCCCTCAGAAGTGTGATTCTCTGCTCCTGGGCTCCGATAAAAAGCGGTTATTGTCTTTTCTCTTACATCTCCTTTTGTTCCTGGATCGTAGGAGGTCACGGATAATTCCACAGAATCTTTGTCATCCGTCATATCAATCGGAATATTTTTCCGGGGAGGGTTGTACTTGATTGCATTGTCTAAGAATATCTTCAGTAATGCACCCAACGCTTTCGGATTGCATTACATTTCGTTGTAATAATCTCCTATCGATTGAGATAGTATCTAGATTCTTCCGCTTTTTTAGCGGACTTTCAGATTCATACTTTTTGTCACCGCTCGTACAAACGCAGTTGCACATAGATGCTTGATTTGTGATTGGCTGTCCCTGTAATGGATCTAAGATTCCTGTTAATGAACATGGATGTCCTATGCCGATAAAAATGAACGACTTGATAGCTGCCACGAACCCAAATCCCTCAGATTCCGTTGAAAAGTCTTCGGTTTTTATCTGGATAGATTTGCTTGGATTTTCCGCACTGGTCGAGAATCCAAATGCTCACGAGAAGCTCATCGGTCATCTCCGGAGTTTTAGGGATATATTCTGGAATGACAGTGATTATGATTCAAAAATCTTATCCGACGCTATTTTGCTCCAAATCAAGGAGTATCATCACCGCAACTCGCATTCGAGGTTCATAGAGATCCTGAAAGACATCGGCAAACGACAATTCCGTTTTATGCTGGATAACCAGGTTGCGATGCGCGGAGGCATTGCAGTAGGACAGCAACTCAAATTCGACCGGGGAGAGCACGGTTACATAAGCACCGGTCTTGCGCGATCTTATCACGTCGAATCGGGGGACATCGATTGGCCTGTGATAGCGACGAACACCCAATACCTGAAAGAAATTCGAAAAATCTTTAACAAGCCCGACGAGAGCGAACAATTTGGCTTAACGCATGCCTTTAACAAAGGAGGCGACGATATTTATTTCATCGATTTTGTGCAGCTTGCGGATACAGCCCAAGAAATCGAATCTTACGAGCGGTTTGTTAAAATAATGCTCGAACAATACGACGGAAAGCCTCAGGTAAGGAATAAGTACATCTGGCTGCTGAAACACCTGGCAAAAGTCAAAGACTCCTCAATTCCCGAAAAATGGCTGAAGAGCATCCTATGAGTTTCATCGAGTTATTTTTGTATCCCGTAGAATTCAAGGCAAACCCCGGCGAATTCAAGCCGCAAGACCGGGTGCGGCTAAGCGAAGCTATCGGCCTCTCCGCAATTTCCGTCGTCTTAGGCGCTCCCGGGAGCGGCAAGAGTTCTTTGCTCGATAAATTTGCCCACGAGCATGATAATTCAAAACGTATGACGGTTCGAAAATTCCTTGAATCGAAAACCGAACCTGAAACTTCAATCGATACCTTGCTGCTCGATGGATTAGATGAGTATCGGAGCAGCCAACCCAGCGAAAAAGCGTACACCGTCGAACGCCTCGCCGAAAAAATAAGCGAGATCATGAAAGGGCGATCGCTGCGTTTCGTCATCGCATGCCGCGAAATGGATTGGTACGGCGAAACGGATGTAAAGAGCCTGACGGATGAGATCAGGCAGCCCTGCAAAGTGTACGGCATTTCACCCCTCGATGACGACCAGCAATTAGAGATAGCTCGTCTTTTTGAAATTTCTGATCCGGCCACCTTTGTCAATAAATTTCAATCTACCGGTTTCCTGAGGAATCCGCAAATGTTTAGTATGATGGCGGATATCCATGGCGAGCTGAAGGATGGTAGCATCTCAAGAAAAGATCTCTATACGAGATTTCTCATGAACGCCCGCGAGCGAAATCCGGTGCGCATCAAAAACGACGAAGAACGCCTGACCTCCGAAGAAATCTTACTTTATACCGGATATCTGGCATTCATGTATTTTTTCGCCGAAGTTTTGGAATTAAACGCGATGATTCTCGAAGACCTGCAGGTTGACGGGAATTTTTCGCGCGCGAAGCTCGAGAAGACCGTCAACACGACCCTGTTTACCGCAGGGCAATTTATCCACCGGACTATCGCCGAGTTTTCGTGCGCATGGTTCTTAATTAATTTCTTGCTCAATAAACAAGGGCAGAGCATCGCTATGATTAAGTCGCTATTTGTGCGGCAAAACCGCGTGCCGACAGAATTGCGGGGAATATTCGCCTGGCTTTGCGGGCTGACGCAAGACACGGGGCTCATCGAAACCGACCCGTACTATCAGCTAATTCATGCGGATTGTTCGCATTTCTCGGTCTCGGGGAAAAAGCAGATTATCTTAGCAGTAAAAAAATATGCGAAGGATAATCCGTATTTCTTTAGTTTCAGGTCGGAAGGAGATTTGGCGACATTCTACACGCCGGGGCTGGACGAATTTTTAGAGCATGAGCTTCAAGAAGCGTTCACGCTTCCCAATCACTACGTATATTTTTTATCTTTCATATTAGTATCGGCTGCTCAGCTAAGCGCCGTTATGCGAACCGCAATTAAAAGCTTTTGCATGGATCTGAAAATCAAGGGACCCCATAAAGCCTACTTAGTAAAGACAATCTCCTCGGACGTCGAAAGCCTCACAGCGATACTGGATATGATCGGCAAAACACCGGCCTTGGACAGGGACGATTCGTTTAAAGACGCCATCTTACGACTGCTATATCCGGAAAGTATCGGCCCGGACAAGATTGTCGATTATCTTTTCTGGTATCGGGCCCGTGTCGGCGGGCATTGCTACTATTTGTTCAAAACTCCGCTTGAAAAAAAGTTGGCGCTGGTCGAAGCCATCATGAATATCGCAAAGCCCGACCGGGATTATAGGATGCCTAAGATTCCCGAAAATTGCAAACCGTTTATTTACGATTTTTTTTCGGGCCTCGTCTCGGAGTACCCGGAAAAACGCAGTGCAGAGGAAACCTATGCGATTTTAAGGAAATTTCGGCCTTTATTCGGAAGCCACATGGGCATACCTTTCAGGAGTTCCAGGTTCGACGTGATTGCCGCCTTAGATATGAAAAAAGCTCAAATGACGGAACTCGCGAATGCGATATTCGCGCTTCATGTCGATGAAGCGCTGAAGTCGGATTCGCTCCCAGAAACGTACCACGACTACCCGTCTTATGTGGGTTTTTCCCCACCGACCGAAATTAAGGCGATCCTACTAAAGAAACTAGATGCAAAACTGGATAAGAATAAGTTGTTTTTCTTGCTGATTCAGGTTTA
The DNA here is from genome assembly GCA_964356715.1 of uncultured Turneriella sp. Classification (GTDB taxonomy): domain Bacteria; phylum Spirochaetota; class Leptospiria; order Turneriellales; family Turneriellaceae; genus Turneriella. The sequence goes on from CAYHJO010000008.1 coordinate 38,173, forward strand.
TCACTCCTCAACTGAAGCCGACAAAGACGAGGAAATTACGGCCTTAGCTGAAAAATACGGCATGGTCGTTGAGATTGCGGGTTTTCTGAATCCGCCGAAGGATTCTTTTCAGCTCGAGTTTGCAGAAGACGAACAGAAGCGAAAAGAAGAACAAAAACAGACGATCACAGAAAACGATAGGGCCCTGAAGGCATTAACCGACGAGGCCATTTCGGATCATTTCGGTTATATGGTGCACATCGCGAATATGCTCTTCCTCGAACCTCCGACGAATTACCGGAATACCTTAAGTGACGGCGCGTTTGAGCGCCTGCGCAACCGGTTAAAGGCGTACTTGTATAGGCCGCCGCCAGACGCCGATTTAGTAAACATCGCATCCTTGGTTAAGGATTCTCCCCAAGCGATGCGCCATATCGATCGTGTTTATTATGTGAGCGCCTCGATCAATGGGGAAACGGAATACGCCGCCCTTAAAAACAATTCATTTCTGCGGTACCTGTACGTCATATCTCTCTCCAACGAGAACTCGATTAACGTTACTCGAAGCGGGTTCGCTGCCTGGCTGGAAAAGGAAAGGGCTTCAGACGCGTCTGCTGCCCTTAAAGAATTCGTTTCTGGCCTCGCGAATCGATACGCCCATGAATATAGTATTACCATAAAGGATTTACTGGATAAAGAGGAGCGGCTTTCCGTGCTGAAGGAGTTAACGAAGCTTTATGTCTCCGAAACTTCAGATCTGCGTAATTGCACGATTGCCAATGTACTCAAGCAATGGGCCTTTATGATGCCAATGGAAACATTGGGGCAAATGGAGGCCGATTTCACCCTCAACGAACTACAGAGGAATACGGCGACTGCAATCAGGAATTTCCGACGGGAAAATCTGGCCGATTTTACCAAATCCCAGGCTGTACGACTTTATCGGTTACTGGATTCGCCCTCGATAGGAACAAACCTGGCAGGGCTTCAGAAGACGGATAAAATCCGTTTTGTACACTATCTCATGACCGTATTCAAGACCGAGGGGGATATCCGGTTTCATAACGGCGTTCAATCCGAAACCATGGAATGCGCAAGTTTCTTGCGGCAGGAAGTCTGGTCGCATTTGGATATTGAGGAGTTGCGAGAACTGCGCCACCTGCACGAGAGCGACGGAGACATTTGGTTGCCCCGATTACTGCAGCACATCAGCGAGGGCGAACAGAAAGAAGCGGATCAATCTCTGGAAAAAGTCTCGATCGAAAAAGCAAAGGATTTCCTGCTACAACGAAAACTGATAACAGAGCACAGCTATTTTAGGGATATTGTGGAAAAGTTAAATGCCCTAAAACGCGATATTGAAGACAACATAGACAATCAAAAGAATGCTTTTTATGACTCTGACGGAAAGCCCCGAAGCGAGGGATTTTGCCGCGATCTTATTCAGGTGATGTTAAAAGACCGCCATGGCTACACTAACGAATTTATTCGCGAGAGATACGTAGGGGATTACCGGGCCGATCTCAACATAAAATATAAATTAGAGCCCGGCTGGCAGGTTCAAATTGAATGTAAGAAAGATAATCATGCTGATCTTAAGACGGCCATCAATGATCAACTCATTGCAAAGTACCTTAAAGAAAGCGTGAAGTTCGGCATTTATCTAGTGATACTTTTCAGCCAGGCCAAAAACTATGGGAACTTATTGAAAGAAATTCAATCGACCATTCCCCAAGAATATATCGGCCAAATTGAAGTGATCTTAATCGACCTGAGAAAATATCCAGATCTTTAAGGGGCTAATTTTCTACATCTGGTCAATATGCCATAATCGAGACGCCGCGTCGCCACGGACGGCGAAGGATTACGCCGACACCCTTATTTCAGACAATACAGAATGTACCTGACGCTTGGCGCCGCATGTGTCATTATATCAATCCGTAAAGCCATT
>CAYHJO010000009.1:0-22729 GCA_964356715.1 uncultured Turneriella sp.
AATTCTGGGGTTGTGGCCTCGGAGTGCGATATGTTGGGGCTTGTGCGATCCACATTTCGCACATTTTGTAGTCTCGAATGCCCAACCCGCTCGCTACCGCTTGCGGGCGGCTCGGCGCTCCGCTGCCTCGCCTTTGCGCATTCTCGCTCCAAAATCCGCGAAATCCTTCCTCCGAACCAGCTCCCGAATTTGTCCCTGCTACCGCTTTTATTTCCCCACCAGACGCATTCTCCGGCCCTACAAACCGCTTCTCTGACTGCCTGCTACCCTTGACCCTTCCTCTCTGTTTCGACCCGTCTTTCTCTTTCAAACCATTGCTGTTTGGTGCTGTGGCCCTTTTTTCCTTTTCTGTGGTTTTGTGTTCTGTTGTTTCGCAGCTCGTGAATTTTCTTTTTTCTGCTGCTTGTTTGTTTTCTTCTTCGCTCAGGATTAATTTTTCAAAACCATAGTGTTTTACATTCTTCCAGAAACTGTACTCATTCAAATATAACTGACTGTATTCTGGTCAGACTGTTGGTGCTTGCAGTAAGGGTGTCCACATCGAATCGCGTATGACCGGGTGGAGATGGATTTGGTCAGGGGGAGATTGTGGTCGGGGCAATACTTTGGGTAGAGCTTCAGGAGCACCTGATTAGTGTAGTAAGCATAGTAAGATTGTAGACTGGCCGGTTGGGCCTGATTTTCTGGTTCTTGGGGATACTGAGATCCAGTTTTCGCATAAATTCCAGGCCCATGCGCCGAAATTACTACATGCCCCGGCTCAGATCCTGTCGGACACCAAATGGCAAATAAGACCGGCCGCGAGTTCTGGTTTTTCCCGCTGAGCTTCGTTTCACTGCGCTTCGCCGACATGGCAATCACCTATGCCGTGTCGCCCGATTTGCGCTGGGAAATCAATCCTTTGGTCTCAGTCGCCGGTCTCGGCTGGTTTGCGCTCATCGCCGCGAATGCTCTGGGTATTGCGGTGGTCGTTTTGCTCTTTTACTTTTCGATGTCGCGAAAACCTGACGGACACCCGCACGAGTCGGGCTATTCGCAGAAAGAATTCATTTCGCATTATCTGTTCGGCGATCGCAATTCATTCCGCAAGATTTATTATGTCGTGCCGCATAACAAATGGGCGATTGTGCATTACAGCGCCTACGTTTTCATCCGTGTGCTCACCATATGGAGTTTGATTATCGTGTTGCACAACGCTCTCGTATGGTATTCTGAGGCGTTTCGCAATCTGATGTCAGACTGGCAGCTTTGGCTCGCCGTCTATGTGCTGCTGGTTTTTCTGGTGCTGCATTATTCGCTGCGCTATTTCAAGACGCTCTATGCAGAGTATGAGGCGCGGCGCGCTTGAAATACAAGTTGCTGCTTAATGTCGACGCTGGATTGAGTGTTTTCAGCAGATGATTTCCGGGTTCAACGCGAACACCTACCTCGTCGGCGACATACACGGCTGCCTGAAAGAGCTCGATGCGCTCTTGAAAAAACTGCCGCGCGATGCGCAGCTCATTTTCCTGGGCGACTACATCGACCGCGGGCCTGACTCGAAAGGCTGCATTGAGCGTCTGATGCAAGAGAAGCACCGCAGCATATATCTGCGCGGCAACCACGAGCAGATGCTGCTCGATTACTTTTTTGATCAGGAAAACCCCGACACGATGATCTGGCTGCGACGCGTGAACGGCGGGCCACAGACGCTGGAATCGTATGGTTTAGAGCCCGATTGCCAGTTTACCGATCTGCCGGCGAGCCACCGCGATTTCATCGAAACGCTACCCCTATACTACGAAGGTGCGGACTTCATCGCGGTGCATGCTGGCGTGAATGTCGACGTGCCGCGTCTCGCAGAGCAAGCTCCCAATGATCTGCTCTGCATCCGCATGAGTTGGATTTCGAACGAGGCGGCCTGGCCGGGCAAGCATGTGGTGTTTGGGCACACGCCGGCGCGTTATCTTTATGGCCGCGAGCGCCAGCACGAAATCTTTCGCGGAAAAAGATCAACTGGCATAGACACAGGCTGCGTCTATGGCGGCTCGCTGACGGCACTCAACCCGGCGACACGCGAGATCATTCAGGTTGCGGCAACGCGGCCGTATGCGTGACGAAGTGCTGCGAAATGGGCCAGCGAACCTGATTGACAAGGCATCGAGCCGCTGGCCGCGAATAGCCATGCACCGCCCATTCGCCTGTCTTTTGCTGCCCGCGCTCCTCGTTCCGCTGCTTTTTGCAGAAGAGATCGTCACAACAAAAGACGGCCGCGAGGTTATTCTAAAAGACAACAAAACCTGGGATTACAGGCAGAAATCCGCGGAAACCAGGCCGGTAGAAGTTGCTCCGCAGGCGCCGGTGCTTTCATACAACCGCGACCGGGCTGCGATCAGCGAACTGCGTGACGAAAAGATGAATTTCAGTATCTGGTATGATCCGAACCGGGTGCGTCAGACGTTTTCGAAGCAGAACCCTGACGTGAAATACTCCTTTTCGCTGAAGGAAAATTACGGTTTTGCGATGGTGATTCCCGAGCCGATCAAAATGGCGCCCGAAATGGTAACCAAAGTCGCGATCGAAGCCGCGCGCAAAGTTGATCCTGAAGCAAAACTTTCCAAGATCGAATACCGTATCATCAATAAGAGGAAAATCCTACATCTGACGTACGATGCCAAAGTTTATGGCAATGCATTTGTGTATAATTCGTATATCTTCACCGGCGAAAATCTGACGATACAATTCATCACGTACACCACCAAAAACAAAATTGCCGAATCGGAAAAAGATCTGTTTGACCTGATGAACGGCCTTGAAGTACGCGAATAAATCCGCCCGCAACGGCTGGATAGTCGCCGCCAGGATAATTTAATAGCCGCGCTCAAAAACGCAAGACCGGCGATGCGCAGAGGTGAAGGTTTCATGCGCCATGACTGTCGCACAGATACAGGGAGAAAAGGAGTCGCTGCAGACCGCAACCCTACACTTGATTGACGGGCAAAGTCAACTTGCGGGTCATGCACACACATTATGTCAGACGCGAAATCAAAAATTATATGGACCAAAATCGACGAGGCACCGGCACTCGCGACGTATTCTCTGCTGCCGATTGTGAATGCCTTCACGAAAGCCGCGGGCGTCGTCGTCGAAACCTGCGACATATCGCTTGCAGGCCGCATTCTCGCCAACTTTCCCGAAAATCTTGCGGAAAACCAGAAGGTCGCGGACGGGCTTGCATACCTGGGTAAGCTCGTACTGCTGCCGGAAGCCAATGTCATAAAACTGCCGAATATCAGCGCCTCAATACCGCAGCTGAAGGCTGCAATCAAAGAATTACAGGATCAGGGCTTCAAAGTACCCGATTATCCCGAAGAGGCAAAATCCGATGCCGATAAGGCGATCAAAGCCCGTTACGCAAAAGTGCTGGGCAGCGCCGTGAATCCCGTGCTGCGCGAAGGCAATTCAGACCGCCGCGTCGCCAAATCGGTCAAAGAATATGCCAAGAAAAACCCGCACAAACTCGGCGCCTGGAACAAGGATTGCAAGACCCATGTGGCGCATATGACCACCGGGGATTTTTTCCATAACGAAAAATCACTCACAGTGAACGAGCCGACCGAAGTAAAATTTGTTTTTGCAGATAAAGCGGGTAACAGTACCGTTCTCAAGGAAAAGCTGGCTCTCAAACAGGGCGAGGTTTTTGACGCGACATTCATGAGCGTCGGCGCGCTGAGGAGTTTTATCGAGGAGCAGCTGGCAGACGCAATGGCAAAGGGAATACTCTTTTCGGTGCACCTGAAGGCAACGATGATGAAGGTTTCAGACCCGATTATCTTCGGACATTTCGTTGCGGTCTATTTCAAAGATTTGTTTGCCAAACACGCCGCTGCCTTCAAACAGCTCGGCGTTAATCCCGATCTGGGGCTGGGCGATCTGTACGCTAAGATTAAGGCGCTACCCGAAGCGCAGCGCGCCGAAATTGAGGCAGACATTCAGGCAACCTACAAAACCCGACCGGCGCTCGCCATGGTCGATTCCGATAAAGGCATTACGAACCTGCATGCCGGCAACGATGTCATCATCGATGCCTCAATGCCTGTCGTTATCCGTGATTCGGGCCAAATGTGGGGTCCTGACGGAAAGCTGCACGAGTGCAAGGCTGTGATTCCCGATACCTCATATTCTGAATTCTACCAGACCGGTTTTGACTTCTGTCGCGAAAACGGCGCATTTGATCCTCGCACCATGGGCAATGTCGCAAACGTGGGCCTCATGGCGCAGCAGGCCGAAGAATATGGCTCTCACGACAAGACATTCAAAGCGCCGGGCGACGGTGTGATTCGTGTGATCGATGCTGCGGGCAAAACGCTGACCGAGCACAGCGTTCAGGCGGGCGACATCTGGCGCGCATGCCAGTCAAAAGACGAAGCGATTCGCGACTGGGTAAAGCTGGCTGTGCGCCGCGCGAAGGCAACCGGTGCCCCGGCGGTATTCTGGCTCGACAAAAAACGCGCGCACGATGCGCAGATTATCGAAAAGGTAAATCAGTACCTTAAAGAGCATGACACCGCGGGGCTCGAAATTAAAATCCTTTCACCGGTCGAAGCGATGCAGTACACACTGCCGCGCGTCAGGGAAGGCAATGATACGATCTCGGTAACTGGCAATATTTTGCGCGACTACCTGACCGATCTGTTCCCGATTCTCGAACTGAACACCAGCGCGAAGATGCTGTCGATAGTGCCGCTGTTGAACGGCGGCGGCCTGTTTGAAACCGGTGCCGGCGGATCAGCCCCCAAACACGTGCAACAGTTCCAGAAAGAAGGTTATCTGCGCTGGGATTCGACAGGCGAGTTTCTTGCACTCGGCGTCTCACTCGAACACCTCGCCGCGACGTTCAAAAACGGCAAAGCGCAGGTTCTGGCCGACACGATTGACAAAGCGTTCGGCAAGTTTCTCGATAACAATAAGTCGCCGGCGCGCAAAGTCGGTGAAATAGACAACCGCGGCAGCCATTTCTATTTCTCACTCTATTGGGCACAGGCTCTGGCCGAGCAGACTGCCGATAATGATTTGCAGGCAAAGTTTGCGCCGGTCGCAAAACAGCTGACCGAAAATGAAGCCAAAATTGCTCAGGAGCTGATTGCGGCACAGGGCAGTAGCGTAGACATGGGTGGTTATTACCATCCCGATGAGGCGAAAACCGCCAGGGCGATGCGCCCGAGCGGCACCCTCAACGCGATCATAGACAATATCTGAGACCTGCGCCTCCGCGGCATTCTCCCTTTTTTACATGACAGACTAACCTCAGTTCCGTAGTTTGGCCGTCGTGAAGCAATCGAGTTGCCCTTCATGCGGTGCGCCGCTCACTTTCGAGAATGCGCACAGCCTTTATGCCGTCTGCAAATATTGCCGCACGATGTCGGTGCAGTCCGAAGATGCGCTGAAAGAAGTCGGCAAAACCGCGGCGCTGGTCGAAGATGGTTCGCCGCTGGCACTGGGCGCCTCAGGCACTATCGATGGCAGAACTTTCACTATTATCGGACGCATACAGTATCAGTTTGGGCTGGGCTTCTGGAACGAATGGTATATTAATATGGCCGACGATGCCGGCGGCCCCGCCTGGATCGGTGAAGCCAACGGTATTTATTTTTTTACGCGTCTCAAAAAAGACGCGAAGCTGAGCAGCGAACTGCAGTTCGAAGGCCTGGAGGCCGGCGGCATTGTAATGGTTGACGGCAGTGAATTTTTCATCAAAGATATACAGACCAGCAAGGTCGTTTCAGGCGAAGGCGAGCTGCCTTTCCCTTTTGAATCAGAATACGAAGCGCCGGTCGTCGACCTCGTGCGGCGCGACGGCACATTTGCAACCCTGGATTTCTCTGAAGACAAAATTCTGGTATTCATAGGTAAAGCGGTATCGTTCCGCGATCTGCATCTCGCCCGAATTCGCAGCGTGTATGGCTTCAAAGCAGCCGACGCACAAATCGCAACAGCCGCGCAGGGAGCCGCGAAATGACGCAGCGCGCAGGCGACAATCTGGCACCGAAAGAAGCCGCCCCTGTGACGGCCAAAGGTTTTAAATGCCCGAACTGCGGTGGCCCTGTCAATCTCGAGCTGCCGGGTAAATCGCAGACCATCCGCTGCCCGTATTGCAGCTCGATTCTTGAGCCTACGCACGATGTGCTGGTGCTCAAAAAGAAATACAACGAAAAATTCGAGCATAAGATGTGGATTCCGCTCTCGGCGGAGGGCACGCTTGAGGGCATTAAATTCAAGTGTGTCGGTATGGTCGTGCGCGGTGACGATGACGGTGGGCAGTGGTCAGAATACCTGCTGTTTAATCCGTACCATGGTTACCGGTATCTGGTCGAATCTTCAGGCCACTGGACTCTGATGCAGCAATCGCCGACGATTGGCTTCGACGGCAGTGGCCGCCCGGGTTGGTATGGCCCGACGGGCAAAATGCACATTGCCGGCAGAAAGCTCAAATATTTCACGCACTACCGCGCCACTGTCAGGAATATCATCGGTGAATTTCCGTGGCAGGCTGCGATCGGTGAGACAAACGAAGTCACCGAGTATATCAATCCGCCTTATGCTGCGTCCTGTGAAACCGTGTCGCAGTATTTCGACAACAAAGGCAAGGCCGTCGACATCTCGGCGCTGATGGCGGCCGAAGCGAAAAAGAAGCGCGGCAAAAGCGCAGACGACGACGATGATGACGACGAAGAAGAGGATGAAAAAAACATCCACGCCTTCGTGCGCGAACACCAGCTGACGCGCCGCGTCACCGAAAGCAACTGGTCTGTCGGAGAGTACAAATATCCCGAAGAGATCCAGACCGCCTTTAATCTGTCCGAAATGCCGCCGAAAATCGGTTTTGGCATGTGCGAGCCAAATCCTGCCAAACGCCGGTATCTGTTTTCGCTCGCGTGGACAATGTTCCTGTTTCTCGCGACCAGCGTCACCTGCAGCATCGTATCAGGCCGCGCCGAGGAAAAAGTCGTCGTCGCGAAAGAAATCCAACTCAACACGGCAGATTTTGAGCTGAAGCACGAAAATGCCACAGACTACCTCGAATTCAATTTTGAGCCCGGCAGCATCGAACTTACGCGCCCCAGCAACGTTGAATTCGATTTTTTTGCGAGCCTTAACCAGCAGTGGATGAGCTTCAATGTATTCATGATCAATGAAGAGAACGGTGAAGGGTATATATATGCGACTGAGCTGTCGCACTATTGGGGTGGCAGCGGTGAAGATTCGTGGTCCGAAGGCAGCAATAAGGCTGACCTGACCACGATCAAAATGCCCGCTGGGACGTATTACCTCTATGTCGCGGGTGCAACAAATGTCGGCGTTGACGCCTTCAAACGCTATTTGCGCCTCTATGGCTTGCGCGGTGCGGTTCCTGTGGCACCGGTAACTCCACCTTTAAGCAAGGGCAAAGCTGGTGCGCAGAATTCTGCAACCGCGGCCAAACCTGTGGCCGCCAAGCCGGTCGAACCCATGCTGGCAGATACGCCGGGGTCCGCTGCTACAACAGAGAAGCGCGGCAAACTATTGCCCGAAGATTTCCCCACGAAAGCCGCGGCGCCAAAATTTGAGTTGAAAATGCGCGCTAAACGCGACGTGGCCTCGGTAGGCATGGCAGTTCTTTTCGTTTTCATGCTGTTGGGTTTCAACATCTATTATTACATCCGTTACCGGATGAAAGAAGGCGAACGCTAAGCGAGGCGGTATCGGATGCTCAAAGATCTGCTGAAAATGTATATCTATCTTCCGGTGACGCTGCTTTTGTTCGTCTGGACAATGCACTCGCTGGTGACACAATCGGGCGGCAAAGAACCGATCAAAGCGCAAAACCTGAGCGTGAAGAATATCCGCTCAAACCCGACATCGTTCAGGGCGCATTACATGCCGCGCATTCTTTCTGGCGGGGGAAAATAGCTGGTAATATTAGTTGCCCGTATGGCCCAGGGCCATGCGGGCAAGATATAAGTATAAGGAGTTATTCATGAAAAAGTTACTGTTTTATCTTCTGCTCGCGGGCAGTGCCTTCGCCGAAGCGATGGAATTACCGCGCGCCAAGCTACCCTTGCTCGATCTGCAGCATGTTTTGGCGGTCCTCATCTATTCGGTGCTGGGCATCGTCATCATGGTGCTCGCGTTTGTCATCATCGACTGGGTTCACCCGCGCGACATCTGGGGCGAAATTGCGGACAAACAGAATCGTGCGATGGCGACCGTGTTCGGCTGTATGATGCTGGGGATTGCAATCATCATCGCGGCTGCCGTCATTGGCTGATCGTTGAATATTTCCGCGCGCCCGCATGCGTAAATGGCTGTTCATCAGCCTTGCAATTCTGGTTCTTCTTGCGGGCGCCGGCGCCGCCACGACGCTTCTTTATTTAAGGAAAAATTTTCCGCCTGAAAAAATCAGCGCTGAACTCGCAGCACAGCTGAGCCGCCGCAGCGGGTTTGCCGTGCAGATCACGGCCGTCGATTTTACCTGGTCGGGCAGGGTGCAGATCGGCAGCCTGTGCGCCCGCAACGCAGAAATGCAATCCGCGCGGTGTTTTGTTCTGGCGGAAAACATCACGCTTGACGTCGCCTTATTACCGCTGCTGGGCAGGAAACTCGAAATAAAAGCCGTGCGCATCGCTTCGCTGGCAATCAATCTGTTTGCCGAAGTGACCGTCGCCAAAGGCGGAATAAAAACCGTACTGCACAGCTGGGAAACAAAAAAAACGGCCACTGCGGAAACTGCCGCGACTGGCGACGCGAGAGCGTTAATTATCGCCGGCGTGCACATCGATGCGGGCGAACTGGTACGCGATGTAAGTTTTCCCCCGTTACCCGCCGGCCGTACACGCTTTTCACTCCATTATCGCGCGGGAAAAAGCACGCTGATCGAATCGACAGTATTTTTCCCGCCGCAGGGTGAAGCAAAGCTTACGCTCACAGCAGAGGGCGATAATTTTTTCCCGGCAATGCTGCAGCTTTTGCGTGCGAGGCAAATGCCCGCCAATGCTTCGCTCGGCGGCAATCTGCAATGCCAGGCGTGTCCGCTGGAGGCTGTCGATCAGAGATTGAGAACGCTGACGGGTAAGGTCGGACTCAGGCTCTCCGGTTCACAGCTTCTGCTTGAAAGCCAAGGTGCAATACTTTCGTTGTCAGCACCTCTCAGGGGCGAATTTCAGGTAAATGCCAGGTTGCCGCTGCAACTTGCGGATTTTTCCGTCAGCAACGCCGATGTCAGTCTTGTGAAGCCGGGCCTGACACTCACATTGAACAATCTCAACCGGCAATCCACCTCGGGACTCAGCGCCAACTTCAGCTTAGCCGGCGAACTCGCTGCCCTGGGCGCCGGGCCTGGTATTACGGGCCATGTAAACGGCAGTGGCCAGATAGTGCGTGGTGCGCCCGCTGGGGTATTTGTGGTGACAGGATTTTCTTATCCGCTGCGACCCAATGCCGTCATATCCTCGCCGCGTTTTAATGCGCAGCTTACCGGGGAAACCATTGCGCTTAAAGCGCAGCCGTTCAGGCTCAACGATTCTGCGTTCACGGCAAATCTGAATTTTACGCGTTCAGCTGCCGCCAACAGATTAACCGGCGCGGTGGACTTTCCGTTGCTTGATATTTCTGCGCTGAAAGAAACAGAGAGCGGAAAACCGCAGCCCGCAGCTGTCGGCACCGCAAGCCGCACGGAAATTGCTCTGCGTGTCGCCGTCGGCGAATTGAGCGCCGGCAAGTGGAAACTGAACCAGTTCAAGGGCGATCTGGTAATCAATGCCGCGGGCCTGCAGATTGTAAATGCCACTGCGGCCCTCGCGCAGGGAAGGCTGCAGTTCCACTACCGGCAGGAACGCGGCGGTCAGCAAAGCGTGCAATTGCAGGCGCAGGCCCTCAAAGCGCAGCTCATCAGTGAAAATCTGTCGCTGCCGGGTACGATCTATGGCATATTGAGCACGACCGCAGCGCTGCGCTTTACAGGTGATTCTGCCGAAGGCATCAGACGCACGCTCAGCGGCAGCGTTACGGGCGATTTGGGGCGCGGCAAAATAAAGAACAGCTTTCTGCAAAAAGGTATTCTGACCGGCCCGTTGCACAAGCTCGAAGATAAGTTTTCTGACATTGAATTCGCCTCGGGTAGCATCGATGCGCGTTTTTCTTCCGGCGCTATCGAGATCAAAAAACTGTGGTTTGATGCCGAAGAATGGAATGCGCAACTGCGCGCCGAAGCGGACCAGCAGGGGCAGGGCAAGGCCGCGCTGAACTTCCGTTTTCGCTCGAGTTTTGTCGAAAACGCGGCCAACCCGCTCCACCTCGGTATCGGTTCGCGCAAAGACGGGGATTTTTATGATCTGCCGTTCGCCTGTCGCGGCAACGTTCTTTCCGGTTCGTGTTATAAACAGAACTGGTGATTTATTTTTGTGACCCGGCGAAGCTGAGTCTTCTCAGTGACGGTATCAACCACGCCGTCGCGAGCACAATGAGTATCGTCATCGAACCGCCGAAAACGACGGAAGGCACCAGGCCCATGAGCTTAGCCGCAAATCCGCTTTCGAATGCACCGATTTCGTTCGATGAGGCGATAAAAATTGAATTCACGGCAGAGACACGGCCGCGCATGCCGTCGGGCGTATGCGTCTGCATGATGGTTGAGCGCATCACTACGCTGATATTATCTACCGCACCGCTCACGGCCAAAATGAAAATTGCCGTCTGAAAATCGGTATTGAGCCCGAAGGCAATCATGCTGATCCCGAATGCCGCCACCGCGCTCAGTAGAATTTTACCCGCGTAGGCGCGCAGCGGCAGAAAAATCAATGCGATCCCCATGAGAGCGGCACCAATCGCGGGAGCCGCGCGCAAATAACCGAGGCCGGTCGCGCCGGTTTTATAGATGACGTCGCTGAACGCCGGCAACAGCGCGACCGCGCCGCCGAACAGCACAGCAAACATATCCAGGCTCATCGCACCGAGAATAATTTTCGTGCGGAAAACATAGTGCAGCCCTTCCCTGACGGCGATCGATAGCTTTTCGCGCCGATTATGGGGCTTAAGCGGAGCGTAAATGCAGATGAGCGAAAGGATCGAAAGCACGGTCAGGCCAGTCGCTATCTGGTAGCAGAGCAGCGGCGAATATTTCTCGTAAAAAATGCCCGCCATAGCAGGCCCGAGGATGAGTGCGATGTGCCAGCCGATCGAGTTGAACACCGCTGCGCGACCGTAATATTCGCGCGAAACAATTTCGCCCAGAAGCGCATTACTGGCAGGGCCCAGAATGCCGCGCCCGATGCCGCTCACTGCGACAGCGGCAAAAAGCGGCAGAATCGAAACGAGCTGGTTCGCACCGGATGAATAGAGCAGAATCAGTACGCTCGTCATCGTGATACCCGAGCCGATGAGTGCGATACGCCGGCGATTGTAGCTGTCAGCCCAGTAGCCACCGATGAGGCTCAGCGCTATGGCCGGTACCACTTCGGTGAGTGCGAGATAACCGATAAAGATCGAGTCATGCGTCGCGGCATAAACCTGCCAGTGCGCGATAGTGCCGACGATCTGGAACCCCAGCACCATACAGGTGCGGAAGCCGAGAAAAAACAGAAAATTACTGTTCTTCAGAACGGTCAGATCGGTTTTCATAGGCCTCAATGCCGACCGCGCTCAGAAGCCGCTGTCGAGCGCATCGGCCTCGGGGGCCGCAACGCGAAGCACACGGCCGCTGAGCACATAGAATGAACGACCGGCAAGCGAGCGCCGCAGGTATTTTTCCGGAGCCTTGAGATAGTCTGCGACATTCAGATCGATCGACGCCGGCACTTCACCCGCCGTCTCGACAATGAGAGAGGGGGATGCAAAATTGCGCAGCAGGTCTTTTTCCGACGGTGGTTTGAGCTCGGTGAATATGCGCACGAAAGTCCCTTGCGGAAGGCGGCGCGCATCGGCCGGCGACAGGCTTACGTAAAAGGTCTGCCCGTTCTGCTCGAGTAACACCCGCCACGCAGTGCTGTCGGTCGCGCTGCCTTTAAATGCCGTCACTAGAGCAGAACGCAACTGGCCGGCATAGATGTCGGGCGCACCGGATGAAATGACTTTGTTTCCCGACATCGCCTGATAAATTTTCACCAGATCCTGCGGCGAAGTTTTGTCGGCAAATTTTTCGGGAATCAGAATACCCCCCGAAAGCTGCGCGGGTTCGCTCTCACGCGATTCATAGAGCCGCCCGCCGCGGCGAAAGACATGCCATTCCTGACCGGTTGAGAGGCCAACGCGCACGCGCTGCGCAGAAGGCAGAAAAACCGCTGAATCGCTGAGCTCACGCGCAATATTGCTCCAGAATTTGAGCGCTGCTTCGCTCGCGGTGCTTGCCGGAGAGATCAGAAGTTTGCCCGCGCGCGCGAGTTTACGAATCTGTGAGCGCGCCGTGATCTGCGCGCGGGGATCACACGGAAAATCCGACACGAGAAGAAGAATCATTGCCCGGCGCCCTTCGCTGCGCGTTACGCCCGCGGCTTTGGCCGCACAATCCGCGACGCCGTCAATTTCAGCGAGCACAGGCGAACCTTCAAAGCGCAGCTTGTCGATAAACTGCTTCTGCTCAGCCCGGTCGCTGCGCGGCCTGGCCGACTGCAATTTACCGCGCTGGTCGATGAGGCAATACGCGCTCTTGACGTAGTCAAGGCTCAGCAAAAAACTGCGTGCGAATTGCCAGTCAAAGTACGCACCGCCAAAGGTATCGCCTGCTACGATCAGATCGGTACTGTTTTCTTTCACCGTCGCCGGCGACTTGCCAAAGCGTTCGCTCAGGTGGCGGCCGAGAGTTGCCAGCAGGCCCGGGCCGCTGGTCACCATCGTATCTGTCAGCTGCGCAGATTCGCGGTAAAATACTTTCGTCGTGACTTCGATTTCGCCGCCGCGGCTGCGCACGCGCGTCAGCAGCATGCGTTCGGCGTGGCAGGCCTCGGCCACGGCCGGCAGAGACTCGGGCGCGATTTTCTGTGCCATCGAGACATTGGCTATTTTGAGGCACCCCTCGGCTTCGGTCACCTGCACAATCTGAGACAGCCGGCTGAGCTTCAGATAGAGAGCCATCGCGCGCGCGAGATCGCCGCCTTCGCCCATACCTTTCGGCAGTTCTACGCGCGGAGGCAGAATCAGCCAGCGGTCGGCAGAAAGCGCCGGTGCAGCAAGCGTTAATATGGCGAATCCGCAGGCGAGGCGGCAAAGAGATGACAAATCAATGAGTCGGCGAATGGCTGGCATTTTTTAAATCCTCTTCAATATATCGGATTATTTGCTGTTCTGCGGGAGCTTCCACAGCTGCAGGTTTTTCCTGCGGCGGATTGCGGATGAAATTAACGAGTTCATCGGCTGCGCACTTTGTATCAAATGGCCGGTGGTCAAAGATTGCGCAGGGCATTTTCTGCGCCAAAGCCACGGCGTTCGCCTTCTGGTGGTCTGCGGTCGCATAGGGGTAGGGGATCAGGAACGCGGGTTTGCCCGACCACAGCAGTTCGAACAACGTGCCGCTACCGCAGCGCGCGATGACCGCACTCGCTGCATTGTAAGCGCCGGGCATGTCCTTAATAAAAGGCAGAATTTGGTCGCCCTTGCGTGCGCGGGCGGTAATATCACCATGCGCGGCTGTTCCCGTCGCGACGGTGCAATGCACACCCCTGGCTTCGGCCCGGTTACAGAATTCAAGGTAAAGTTTATTCAGATCACCCGCGCCCTGGCTGCCGCCAATGAACAGAAGGTGCTGTTGTTTCGTGGCCGGCTTTTTGCCCGATTGTGTAAACATCGCGCGAATAGGGTTACCAGTCACAACGAATCTGGCCGGCAGTGTTTTGCCCGCCGCGAAGGCGAGAAAAATGCGCCTGGCAAAGCGTTTGGCGACGCGGGTGACAATCCCCCAGCGCGCATTCTGCTCGCTGAGAAAAAGCGGCACGCGTTGCATAATGGCAAAAAGCACCGCGGGAAACGAACTGTAACCGCCCATGCCGATGACGGCAGCCACATGTTCTGCCGCTGCGGCCTGCGCCACGAGACGGTACGATGCTTTGAAGCGTCTGAAGAAGTCCCAAAATTTCAGCGGATTTTTCGGCAGGCGCGGGGCATCGTATGCCACTATCGACACGCGCTCATCGGGAGCCATGCGCGCGATGTCGGGGTAATCGAGGTTCTTAATCAGCGTCGCGAACACGATACGGCCGCCTGCCGCGAGCCAGGCTTCGGCGATACTAATGCCTGGAGTAATATGCCCGCCCGTGCCACCCGCCGCAATCAACAGAGTGGCTTTAGCGATTTGCGGCACGGCTGCTTTGGTTTTCTCCGGGGATTTTTTGCTTTTCATAATTTTACGAGGGTTTCTGCGCTGCCAGCCGCAACTTCACCGCGGCAGTCAGTGCTGCGGCGCTGTTTTCCAGTCTGTTCGCCTTGACTTCGTCAAAAAGAAATTTGAGCATGTCACCCATTGCGCGCGACGCCGGCATGCCGAGCTGCATCAGCGTATGGCCGTCGATCGCCAGGTCGCGGATCTTGAATTCTTTCTCTTTCGCAATAATTTCATCGATGTGACCAATGAGCTTTTGCAACGCTTTCGGAAACGCGGTTTTTTTACCGGAGCCCTTGCGGTCGGCGAGGCGCAACTGAATGAGATCCTGCAGTTCTTCGACCGGCACTTTTCTGACAAAGCGGCGCACGGCCTTGTCTGACCACTCGTCGGTATAGTGAAACATATGGTTGCGCACCAGGAATTTCACTTTCTGGCCGATGGCAATCGGCACGGCGAGGCGCTTCATGATCGGTACCACCATGCGCGCAGAGTACATTTCGTGGTTGTGGAACGTCGCTTCGCCGTTCGCCCCTTCGACGCGCGTCGGCACCTTGCCCACGTCGTGCAGCAGAGCCGCCCAGCGCACTGGCTCGTTGAGATCATAAGCGCCATCGACCGAGCGCAGCAGGTGTTCGAAAATGTCGTGAATGTGAAAACGGTTCTGTGTCAGGTGGCGGCCCGCGGTGACTTCGGGCAGAAATTTATCCAATAGTCCCAGCTGGTCGAGCAGACGCAATCCGGCGGACGGTTTGCGTCCCAGAATGATGCCGCGAAAGGCGACGCGGCGCGCAGATGCCGGGACGGTTTCGCACGCTGTCAGATCTTCGGCGAGGCCCGGGACACCGATTTCGACATGTGGAAATCGCGCGGCGAGCACAGCGAGCTGCAAAGCTTCGCGCACCGACGCAGCTTCCTCGAGCGTAACCTTGTTTCCAGCGCAGGCCGCC
The DNA here is from genome assembly GCA_964356715.1 of uncultured Turneriella sp. GTDB lineage: Bacteria > Spirochaetota > Leptospiria > Turneriellales > Turneriellaceae > Turneriella. The sequence goes on from CAYHJO010000009.1 coordinate 15,274, forward strand.
GATTGTGGTATCCAGCTGAAGATTTTCGGCGTTAGCAAGATCTTTTGCGGTTGCCGCGCGGAGCGTTCGAGTTCAATAACCGTTTCGTTTGTGGCGCGCTTCACTGTCGCACCGGCCTTTTCTGCCGCCGCGCTGAGTGTCACAAGTTCGGATTCGCTCGCCGACAGGCGCAGGTGCTCTACCTCACGCTTCAAATCGTCCGGGTCGGGATTTTCTCCTTCGGGCTCATACCAGTGCTTCTCCCAGCGGAGCAACTGCCGGGTTTCACCCGCCGCCGCCGCGATGAGCGCCGCGAGCACCTCCGCGGCCGATATGGTGATTTCGCTGCTCAAGGGGAGCGTTCCAGTACCGCAAAAATGGTATCGCTGATCGCGGCACGGTCAAGCGCTTTCAGATATAGACGTTGCATAAAGCCAAACTTTCCCAGCGGAAAGCGTGTCGGGTGCTTGCCCTCGGAAAATGCCGCGCGCAGCGCAAAACCGAAACGCGCACCGACGGCCCTGAGACCCGCGGGTGTGTAATCGACCGCGTGGTCGACGGGATGCGTTTCATACCATTTTTTGCGGTCGAAACGGAAGGTGGGACCCGCGGCCGATGGCAGCGCAATCAGCAAAAAACCGCCAGGACGCACGAGATTTGCAAAATGCAGCCAGGCCGCGTTCTGGTCTGCCAGATGCTCGAGTACGTAAAACATCGCCAGTACGTCATACGGTTGCGTCTGCTTTTTCGCGTGCGCTTTGGCGCCCTTAAAAAAATCCTGCCTGATGGTTTTCAGACCGCGCGCATTGGCGTATTGCGACATCGTCTGTGAAATTTCCCAGCCGCGCACAGTGAATTCTTCTTCTTGCATAATTTTGAGAAAATAGCCTGCTGCCGAACCGATTTCGAGCAGTTGCGGATGGCTCTGTGCGGAAAAAAATGGCCGCAGCTGCCCGAGGCGAATACGGTTGCGTTCGAGAATTGCCTGCCTGTCTGCGGTGTAAGCGCGGCCGTACTGGTTCTTATATTCTTTGTTGAAATAATCTTCTTCGTACTTGACCGGCTGGTAAGCTAGATTAACGACCAGCTTGTCGGCCGTGCAATAGCCAAAGCGCGCGTCGCTCAGCATAACAAGGGCCGCACTGCAGAATGGGCATTTCACACTGCGAGAGAATCATTCTCAGACAGGTTGAAAATCACTTTAGGGAAGTTCTGTAAAAGTCATGCGCGCGCGAGAACGCGCGCAAGCGGGGACGCATGCGCGCCAAATTTCGGCTTTTGCAGAACTACCTTCGATCAAAACCAGCAACCCAGCTGAAGCGTGATCGCCGTCGTATTGATCTGCAGATTTTGCGTGATATCGAGATTGAGCGTCGCCGCACCGATGCGGATGCCGAGTCCCGTTGTCACCTGGCTTGAGACCAGCAACGGGCGGAATTTCGCTGTATTTTTGAAAGTGACCGAGGCGGTGTCGTTGACCTCAAAAACGTTCGTGCCTGCCACGGCGGAACCCGTCACAAGAAAATTACCCGTGGCTGTATTGGTGAGATTCGCCACGCCGGCATGCAGCGACGAAAGAAACCCCAGCCTTGCATTGAAGATGTAGAGGAATGGTTTCACAAGAATAAGCCCGGTCGTGAATGAATAAACATCCCACGTCAGCTGAAAATCATCCCGGAAATCGAACGAGGCGCGCGCAGAATTGCCTTCGGCACCGTCGCCGTCGGGGTCAAATTCGACGTTGTCGAGGCGCTTGCTGAACGAAGCGTTCAGGCGGCCATGCATGTAGGCGATGTCGATCGGCGTAATGATCGCGGGACTATACCAGGCATCGCCGTCCTTTTTCAACCGGCGCGTGAGCGTGAGACCAAGATTGAACGGCTGCACTGCAAACGTAGAGCCCGATTTGCCGAATGAAATTTCGGGCAGATAGAAGCCGCGAATCTGCACTGCGTTCTTCTCATCGAGTCTGAATCCGCCCACGAGATTTACGGCGTAGAGCGGCAGCGAGGTCAGCCTTTCGTCGCCGGATTGTTTCTGCGGCAGGAGAATGCCGACCGATGGTTCAATCTGCAACGCGGGCAAATCCGCCGCCTGCCGCTGTATGCCGATCGTCGATGAAAACGCCGCCGCGTTGACGATGCCGGGTCCGGCCAGGGACGCAACGCCGAAAAACACTTTGTCGAGTCCGGCATCGAGTTTGCCGATCGCCTGCTGTATCTGCGGTGAAGACAGATCGACCGAACCCGATGAGATGGTGATCTCGGCACCGAGCGGAATAAAGCCGCTACAAAGCAGGATCGCCAGCGCGCAGCGTCTCACCATATGCGCGCCCCTGCGTACAGACTCAGGACAAATCTCTGCTCAGTGCGCGGCGATTCAATCGTCATGACCTCAAGCGCAGCACCGAGAACCAGCGCATCATCCAGAAGCTTCTGGTCGACGCCAAGGCGCAAAAAGATTCCCGCAGAACGGTCGATGCGGCCGATGTCAGCTGCCGCTTCAGGATAGAAAGATTTAGCTTCATTAAAAGAATATTCGCCGCGTGGTGTCAGAATGCCCGACACAATCGGAATCTGCACTCCAAGGCCGGCACTCCAGTGGATTCCCCACAAAGGGAAAACCTGCCGCCAATCGATACGCAATTGCGAATGCGCCGCGTTGACGAGCTTATTCTGCTGGCCGACCGCATTCGTCGTCGGCAATGCGATGCCGTTTGAATAGTTCGTCAGCTGGCCGCGCACGGCGATCAGATTACGCTCTTCGAGCCAAAATCGCCACGGCAGTTTGGCAATGATGCCGATTTCCGCTCCTTCGTTCTTTTTGACCAGCGCGTTACCGCTGGCGATACGGTTGATGCCGGCGGTAATGTCTATCTGCCAGGCACTGTGGTCTGCCACGCTGCTCTGCGGCAGCTCGTCGGCCACAAGGGTGCCCGAAAAGCACAGGATGGTAAAGCCGAAAATGGCTGCGGATTGCCCCTTCACCGCGTCACTATCCGGATTTTGGGTTCCTCTGGCAAGCTTTGTAATTGACGGCGGTGCTCAAAAGCTCAGGCGCAGGCATGCCATTGAAGCGGCTGTTGCCACTTATTCTCTTCATCTCTACCAGTGCGACAAATGCGCTGGAAATCTTTGTGAGCCGAGCCTACACGACAGACGAAAAACCGCTGGCAACGCTTTATGCCTCGGGCGAGGGCACCATGTTTCTGCGGCTGTACCGCATCGACGATGTGCATGGCTATCTTTCCGGTCAGGCAAATCCTCATACGGCTACCGAGAAGAACGACAGGCTGATGCAGCCTGGCTATTTTCTCTGGCGCAGCGTGGTCGAAAACTTCGAATATAACTTTTATCACCTCGCCCGCCGCTACATGCGCGCGGATTACCGCGAAAGGCTGCGCAAAGATCTGGGGCTCGATAAGTATGCCTTTCCGTTCCGCGACCGTTTCCCGGAAACCAATCTGTTCGCTCCGCTCAAATATTCCCTGCTCAGGGAAATGGCGCTGCCGGTTAAGGCGCGCCATTGGCAGGCTCTCAAACAGGAGTTTTCCGCGCTGCCCGCCGGCTATTACCTCATCGAAGCATCGCAGGGCCGCCACATCGCGCACACGCCGCTCATTGTCTCCGATATCGGCATGGTCAGCAAAACGTCGCCGTTCAATGCTCTCTTCTATGCAGTGAATCTTAAAACCGGCGAACCGGTGCCAGAGGCCACGGTCACCGCCTATACGCGTGTAAAAAATGAATTTTCCCGCAAAAGCACGCTGGTGCTCAAAGACGGCATTGCCTTTACGGAAAAAACGGACTATCTGAAAGATTCTGAAAATACTCTCTACGTGCTGCAGGCAGGCAGCCACTATGCATTTTCAGATCTTTATGCCATGGAGGCGGCGAAAAGCCTCTATCAGGCCGCGATTTATACCGACCGACCGGTTTACCGCATCGGCGATCTCGTACAGGTCAGGGGTGTCTTTCAGCGCAAGCAGGGGGCTGCGGCGCACGGCAAAATCAAGTACACGGTAAAATCCGGTGAAGACGACATCATCCACAGCGGTGAAGGCGAGCTGACGCAGGGGGGAGGTATCCATTTTACGGTCAGAACCGCGAATCTGAAGCCCGCGCGCTATTCGATCAGCATGGAACTCGAAGGCGAAACACACACCGGCAGTTTTCTGATCGAACAATACAAAAAACCCGAGACGCGCTCGACGCTGACGGCTGGCAAAGCTACAATTCTTTCGGGTGAAACTCTTGCAGCCGATCTGACGGCGGCGTACTTTTCGGGCGAAGGCCTTGCAGGTGCAGCCGCGGAAATCACCGTCGAACGCTCGCGCATCAGCTATCCGTGGTGGTACGGCTTCGGTTACACAGAATACTATGGCGACACGTACGACTACGGCGGTTGGGAATTCGTTAAAGACTGGCAGGCACAGCTCGATGGCAAAGGCAAACTCGCGATTACACTCTCAACCGAGCAGAAAGCCGAATATGACTACACTTACCGCATTCGCACGAGCGTGAAGGCGCAGAACCGCGAAGAGTCGCAGGCGACAACGCGAATCAAAGTCTACCGCGCACCGGTGGCGCTGCGCCTGTCACAGGACCGCTGGTATTTCCCGGCGAGTTCGCCGGTGTCGTTCAAAGTCTCCGCGACCACGGTGGCCGATGGAAAACCGGTCGCGACCCAGCTCAGGGCTGAACTGATTCAGCGCAAGTATGAACCCAAAACGCAGAAATATACAGATATTCTTGTGAACAACCTGGTCCTCAGCACAAATGAGGGTGGCGAGGCCGTCGGTGAATTTCCACCGACGAAGCGAGGCGGATCCTTTCTTGTGCGCGTCAGTGCGGTTTCCGGCGGCAGATCGACCGATGAAATTCTCGAGACCTATATTTACGGCACCAGTGAGATTTACGGCGATTCCGGTGAAAACGTCGAACGCAGCATTACCGTCAATGCCGACAAAAAGCAGTACGAGCTGTTTGATACGGCACAGTTTGCTATACGCCTGCCGACCGATAAAAAAATGCCTGTGCTGATCACGCTCGAAAATGACCGTATCCGCAAGTATGAGCTGCTCAAAAACAGCGAAGCTTCCTTTGTGTACGCGCAGCAATTGCTGACAACGCTGAGTCCAAATTTCGATATTACGGTCACGGCGCTCGGCTACGAAAAACATCCGCGCATGTATAGCGGCACCGCACAAATCGTGCTGCCACCGAAACACCGCATGCTGAAAGTCGAGGTCGTGGCCGACCGTGACCGCTACCGGCCGGGCGAAGAAGCCAATGTAATCGTCAAAACGACCGACCACAAGGCAAATCCCGTCAGCGCCGAGTTCTCGCTGGCGGTGGTCGACGAAGCCATCTATGCTATACGTGAAGACAGCTTCAAATCGCTGCCGCTGGTGCTGAATCCGAAACTCTATTCGGCCGTAGTTACCGGCAATTCTCTTTCATTCAGTTTCTATGGCTATGGCGCGGAAAAAAGTCTCTACGCGCTTTACCGCGAGCAGATGGCAGAAGCCGCCGCTCTGAGAAAAGGCGAGAGCCAAAAGGTCAAGATCCGCAAAAATTTTAAAGATACAGCCCTGTTTGAAGCGATGGGCAAAACCGGCGCGGACGGCATCGGCCGCATCAAAATACCGCTGCCCGATAACCTGACCGAATGGCGCATCACGACGCATGCGCATACCTCGGCCGGTCTCGCAGGCAGCGAACGCGGCAAAATGGTGGTCGCGAAAGATTTTGCGCTGCGCCTGGCACAACCGCGGTTTTTACGGGAACGCGACGAGGCGAAACTGCGCCTTCTCGTGTCAAACCAGCTGAAAGAAAAACAGACTGCGACGTTTGAGACCAAACTCGACGGGCTGAAACTCGAAAAACCATTCCCGGCAAAACTTGAAATCCCCGCCGGTGAAGAGAGGTACGTCGATTTCACCGTTACCGCGCCATTTTATCCCGTCGACGGTAAATCGACACTGCGCTTCATTGCGCGCAGCGAAAAAGACAACGACGGCCTCGAACTGCCCTTGCCGGTGCTGCCCTATGGCGTCGAAAATTTCGTCGCGGAGCAGAAGGTGTTCGCCGATGCGCAGGCAAACTGGCAGACAAAACTGTCGCTCGACCGCGATGCACGCAGTGAACTCGCCGAGATCGTCGTGAGTTATATCCCGGGTATTCTGCCGGCGGTGATCGAAACGCTGCCGTATCTGATCCAATTCCCTTATGGCTGCGTCGAGCAGACGCTGTCGACATTTCTGCCGGCAGTGTGGGCATCGGAAGCGGCTGAGAAACTGAAGTTGCCGTTGCCGGTCAAAAAAGCCAAACTGTCCGAAATCACCGACGCCGGTCTCAAAAAACTTTATGGTTACCAGCACGCAGACGGCGGCTGGGGCTGGTGGTCAGACGATGCGACTGACATCTACATGACTGCATACACGCTGTGGGGCTTAAACGAAGCTGCAAAAGGGAAGATCAGCGTCGACAAACAGGTCATAAAAAAAGGCGTAAAGTATCTGTCAGAGCAGCTGACGTTGCAGTCTGCCAAAGACACCAAAGAATCGTATGCTCTGCACCGGCTGATTTTTGCGCAGTCGGTGATGCTGCGCCTGCAACCAAAATCCGCACTGGCAGAAAGAATTAAATCCGACTGGACTCAACTGTTGAAAGGCGGATATAATAATCCATCGGGCCTCGCACTCATCCTGTCGGGCGCAACTGCCGCCTCTGCGCAGGATCTGAAAAGTACCGCGCTCGTACAACTCGCGAAACAGGCCAAAAGCAATGCCGCGGGCACGTACTTTGAAATCCGCGAAAAGGATAATTACTATTACTGGTACAACGACCGCGAAGAGACAACCGCACAGGTACTCAATGCGCTGCTTACGGCCGGCGCGCAAAAGCAGATTGCGGTGCGCGACGTCGTGAGCTATCTGATGGCGCAGAAAAAGCAGCACCGGTGGCGCAATACCAAACTCAGTGCGCTCATCACGCGTGCGTTTGCGATGTATGCGCTGCAGACCGGTGAGAAGGCGGGCAAAACCCGCGTGACTGCTGTCGTCGACGGGGAAAGGCGCGATGTCGAATACGATCCCAAAAAATCGGATGCGCAGGCGCTCAAACTCGTGTTCAAGACGAAGGGCAGGGACGCCAATGTGCGCGTCGAACGTTCGGGCAGCGGCTACTTTCAGGCGCGCGCCGAATGGAAGCACTATCTCAACAAGCCGCTTATCGTGCCGCGCGAAGGCAATTTCAAGATCGGCCGTCGTTTCTTTGCGGTCGATAAGAACCAAAACAAATACACGAAGGGCGAAGCAAAATATGCCTTTAAGGCCGGCGATATTGTGATGACCGAGCTCAACCTCGCCGCCAAAAAAGGCAACGAGTACCTGCTGCTCGAAGACATGATTCCCGCGGGCTTCGAACCGCTGAATGCCAATGAGCTCGCAGAGATGGGCAATCTGCGCTCCGAC
>CAYHJO010000009.1:22739-39221 GCA_964356715.1 uncultured Turneriella sp.
TGCAAACAGTCCCGCGTCGGTGACCCGCCTCGACGACCGCGTGGCGCTCGCGAAAACCTACATGAGCAAAGACGCATTCGTACCGCGCGCCTTCTACCGTGCGGTGTTCCCCGGCAAATACCAGACGATGCCTGCGCAGGGTGGTCTCATGTATTATCCAGACACGTTTGCCTATTCGGCAGCGGATGTCATTACCATAACAGATTGATGCTGCGGGCGCTGGGCATCACACTGTTTTTGCTCGGTATTGCCGCCTTTGCGGAAAATGAGCTCTTGACGCTGACCGTCGTCACGCGTGATGGGCGCCTAAACGCCCGCATGCGGGGGCTATTGGCGCGGCAGTTGCCCGGTGTGGAAATCCGCAACAGTACTGCGATTGCCCGCTATCGCCAATCTCCGCAACTCATCGAAGCCACATGTGGTGAGGCCGCTTATTATCTGCACGATGCCGCGGGGGCGCTGATCGGCCGGGGCTGCCTCAGCGACACAGAAATTGTCTCGGCAGTCCATGAAATCCGCAATAGCATCAAACGCAACCAGGCATATTATAGCCCAAATGAGCGAAATCCGCTCGTTATGCTCGATCAGGCGCTCGCCGCCGCCGCTGTGGCGAACCACTCGTATGCTGCCGCAATTCTCGCGCGGCCTGAAATGCGGGAATTACCGGCCGCAGAACAGGATATTGTCCGCCGTCTCCGCCAACTGCTTTTACGCTGACAGCATGGGCACACCCGGGCTTTTTGGCACTAAATGTGCAGGAAAGCTCACACGTGATTCGCGTCAAACTCACCCATCTCACCGAATACGAATACGACCACGCGGTGGCATTGTCTCCGCACATCGTGCGGCTACGTCCGGCACCGCACACGCGCACGCACATTGAATCGTATTCGCTCGCGATAGAACCCGAAAAAAAATTCCTCAACTGGCAGCAGGACCCGTTTTCAAACTGGCAGGCGCGCCTCGTGTTCCCGGAGAGAGCGCGCAAACTCAGCGTGCGCGTCGAGCTCGTTGCGCAGATGCAGGTTTTTAACCCATTTGATTTTTTTGTCGAAGAATATGCAGAAACATTCCCGTTTGTGTATGAAGCTGCGCTCGCGAAAGAGCTTGCGCCGTACCGCACGCCGAGCGAAGATAATGCGGAACTAGAAAAGTTTGTCGCCGGTTTTAAAGGCGACGGCCTGCGCATCGTCGACATGGTTGTCGCCGCCAACCGCTATATCAAAGACCATGTGTCCTATGTGATCCGGCTGGAACCGGGGGTGCAGGCCGCCGCACAGACGCTCGAATTAAAATCGGGTTCGTGCCGCGACAGCGCGTACCTGCTCGTGCAGCTGTTTCGCCACCTGGGGCTCGCGGCGCGTTTTGTTTCGGGTTATCTCATACAGCTTAAAAGCGATGGCCCGGTCGAAGAGGGCGGCGTCACCAAAGACTTCACCGACCTGCACGCATGGGCAGAGGTTTTTATTCCGGGCGCGGGTTGGGTAGGGCTCGATGCCACGTCGGGATTACTTGCTTCCGAAGGGCATATTCCGCTTGCGGCAACACCCGAACCCGAAAGCGCCGCGGCAATTCAGGGCTTCACCGAACCGTGCAAGGTGGATTTCCACTTTGCGATGGAAGTTGTGCGCCTGAGTGAAGCTCCCCGCGTCACCCAACCTTACAATGACGCGCTGTGGAGTGACGTGACCGCGCTCGGTAAAAAACTCGATAGCGAACTCAAAAAATCCGGCATGAAACTGACCATTGGCGGCGAGCCGACTTTTGTTTCGGCGAGTGACCGCGAAGGCCGCGAATGGAATTTTGATGCGCTCGGAGAAAATAAATTCCGCATTGCGAAAGATTTGCTCGCACGCTTCTATGCTATCTACAGCGAAGGCGGTATTCTGATGCACTCGCAGGGCAAATGGTATCCCGGTGAACCGTTACCGCGCTGGTCGCTCGACTGTTTCTGGCGGCGCGACGGAGTGCCGTTATGGAAGAATAAGCGCCTCCTGGGCATCGGTGTTACCGAAGCGCAAAAACCCGTGACGATAGAAACTGCCGGTGCCTTCGTCGATTTTCTGCGCCGCAAACTGCGATTGCCTGCAGAATGCGTGCTGCCTGCCTATGAAGACCCGGCGCATTATCTGCACGCAGAGGGCAAGCTGCCACCGGAATTCGAGAAGGATATCAAAGGAAATTCCTACTCGGAAATTGAACGCCGCCGCCTGCTGCGCATTCTCGACCAGGGGCTGGGTGAGATTGCCGGTTTCGCCTTGCCGCTGGTTTACAATTCGACGCAAAAGCTGTGGGAGAGTGCGATCACGGTTTTCCGGCGCGGATTTCTCGCGCTTTTGCCGGGCGATTCGCCGATGGGGCTCAGGCTACCGCTGGCTTCGATTGCAGAGGCGTTTGAGCCGCTCTATGAAACAGATCCGCTGGCGCGCTCGCCGCATATCGCCGGTACCGCGACGCACCGGGGGGCGCTGCGCGAAAAACCAGTGCGCACGATGCTGTGTGCGCAGCTGCGCGAGAATAAACTTTTTGTGTTTCTGCCACCGGTACAATCGGTGGAGGAATTTATTTCTCTGCTCGAAATTATGGAAGAAGGCGCCGAAGCACTCGGTGTCGAGCTGCATCTCGAAGGCTATGAACCGCCTCGCGATGCGCGCCTCAACTCGTTCCGCATCACCCCCGACCCCGGCGTGATTGAGGTGAATCTTTTTCCTTCGACCACTCTCAAAGAAGCGATCGAAAAGACTGAAATTATCTACAGCGAAGCGCAGAAGCTGGGGCTCACCACCGACCGCTACATGGTCGATGGCCGCGCATGCGCCACCGGCGGGGGTAATCACATCACGCTCGGTGCGCTGCATCCCGAGGATAGCCCATTTCTGCGCCGGCCCGATGTTTTGGCTTCGCTCATTGCTTACTGGCAGAACCACCCGTCGCTGTCCTATGTTTTCAGCGGGCTGTTTGTCGGGCCCACTTCGCAGGCACCGCGCATCGACGAAGCGCGCGATGAAAATCTCTATGAAGCGGAAATTGCGCTCAAAGAACTGCGCCAGGCAGGCCATGCGGCGCCTATGTCGCAGGAGGTGACTGGAAATGGCGGGCAGGATGCCCTCCCATTGCCATCTCCATGGCTCGTCGACCGCATTCTGCGCAATGTGCTGACCGACATGACCGGCAACACACACCGCGCGGAAATTTCGATCGACAAACTGTATGCGCCGGGCTCAGCCACGGGCAGGCTCGGTCTCGTCGAACTGCGCGCTTTCGAGATGCCGCCGCACTACCGCATGAGCTGTGTGCAGCAACTGCTGGTGGCGGCGCTGATGCTCAAATTCTGGCGCACCCCTTACCAGAATTCGCTGCTGCGCTGGGGCAGTGCGCTCCGAGACCGCTGGCTTCTGCCGCACTTTCTCAAACAGGATCTGTTCTCTATCGTTCAGGATCTAAAACTCTGCGGATTTCATTTTCCGCAGGAGCTTTTTGCACCCTTCCTGGAATTCCGCTTTCCGCTCTGCGGCGCTTATTCTGTCGGCGGATTAGATCTGGAAGTGCGTATGGCGCTCGAACCCTGGAATGTGCTCGGCGAAGAAACCGTTTCGGGCAATATCTCGCGTTCAGTGGACAGCGCAGTCGAGCGCCTGCAGATTTCCGTGCGTGGATTCGATGCGCAGAAATATGCAGTGACCTGCGACGGCTATGAGATACCGCTGCGTGCGGTAGACGACGGTGCGCTGCACATTGCGGGCATTGTGTTTAAGGCGTGGGCGCCGCCGTTCACATTGCACCCGACGATCAAGGTGCATGCACCGCTTAATCTGTGCGTGTACGACCGCAAGGCAAAGAAGTATATCGGTGGCTGCACATACCACGTGGCACACCCCGGCGGCAGAAGCCATGAAACTTACCCGGTGAATGCATACGAGGCTGAAAGCCGCCGTCTTGCGCGCTTTACGGGCCATGCTGCGCAGCCGAAACATGCCCCTGAGACCGTCATGAATCCCACTTACCCGCATACACTTGACCTGCGGTTGACCTGAAACAATGCATTCCCCGGACACCATGACGAGCGAGCAGAATCTGGCGAACCCGGTACCGCAATACCAGCCACTCGCGGGCGCATACGACGAACTGCTCGATCAACGCGGAGTGCCGCGCGAAAAATATAAATTCATTCTGAATTCGTATCAGGAAATCGGCGAAAGCGAGCTGATGCAGCGACGCAAAGAGCTGTCGCGGCTCCTGAAAGAAAACGGCGTCACGTACAATGTGTATGGCGGCGACGCGGCGCGCGAAAGGTTATGGTCGCTCGACCTGATGCCGTTTCTCATGGAGAGCTCAGAGTTCAGCGCGCTCGAACGCGGGCTTCTGCAGCGCGGCGAACTGTTGAATGCGCTGTTTAAAGACCTGTATGGCCCGCGCCGCGCGCTGATGGAAAGAATCATTCCACCGGAAGTCGTGTTTGCTGCCACCGGGTATCTGCGCTCATGCTATAATCTGTATCAGGAAAGGCCGCGCGAGCTGCTGATGTTTTCGAGCGACCTCGCACGCCGCGCCGATGGCACGTTTGTCGTGATCGGCGACAGAACGCAGGCGCCTTCTGGCACCGGATATGCGCTCGAGAACCGCATCGCGCTCTCACGCGTGTTCCCGAGTCTTTACCGTGACAGCGAAGTACACCGTGTGGCGATTTTTTTCCGCACGCTACGCAAGTCTCTCGGTGCGCTGGTGAAAAACAGTCCGAACCGCGAACCCGTTGTCGTGCTTTTAACACCGGGCCCGGAAAACGAAACCTATTTCGAGCACGTTTTTCTTGCGGGCTACCTGGGTTACACTCTCGCGCAGGCGACGGATCTCACGGTCAGAAACAACCGGGTATTCATTAAAACCGTTGAAGGCCACCAACAGGTGGATGTCATTTTCAGGCGTACAGACGACATATTTATGGATCCGCTCGAACTCAAGGGCGATTCGCTGCTGGGTATTCCGGGGCTCATTCAGGTTGTGCGTAACGGCAATGTTGCCGTAGTGAATCCGCTGGGCGCAGCGGTGCTCGAGAACCGGTCGCTTGCGGCCTTTTTTCCCGATCTGTGCCGGTATTATCTCGGCGAAGAGCTGATTCTGCCGAATGCCGGCACATTTTATCTGGGAGACGAGCGGCATATGGCACAGATCGCAGGCGATTTGCCAAATTATGTCATCAAACCCTCATCCCGCCACGTCGCTTCACAGCACATCTATCCCGCGCGCCTGTCGCAGCAGCAGCTGGCCGATTTCATGCGGCGGCTCAGGGCAAAACCGCAGAACTACATCGCGCAGGAAATCGTCACCGGTTCATCGGTTCCGGTCTTTGACAGCCACGGCGCGCTCAAAGCCGGCAAGTGCGTAATCCGCACTTTTCAGGTAGCCTCAGAATCGGGTTATCAGGTGATGCCGGGCGGTCTGGCTCGCGTTTCGACCCGCACAGACGAGCTGATTGTGACAAACCAGAGCGGGGCGGGCAGCAAAGACATCTGGATTCTCGCGTCCGAGCCGCAGAAAGACGTGTCGCTGTTGCGCGCCGACCTCGCTGCGACACGCATCTCGCGCAAGGCGACGGGGGGCGTACCCAGCCGCATTGCCGACAACATCTTCTGGATGGCGCGTTATGCCGAACGCGCGGAAAACCTGTCGCGCCTTTTGCGCAACGTCATCACGCGTTTCACGCAGATCGAAGACAATGCGGATAACGAAGACATCGCGAAATTGTTGCGCATGGTGACACATGTCACGGGAGAATATCCGGGTTTTGTGGGTGACGACAGCGCTGAACTCATTCTGCACCCCGAGCCGGAACTCGCGCGGCTGATCTACAATGCCACTGTTGCCGGCAGTGTGCGGCAGAATGTGCTGTCGATGATCCGCGCGTCGCGCAACTTACGCGACAGCCTGTCAGACGATATGAAGCGCGTAATTTCGCAGCTCGAAGTCACGCCGCACGCTTCCGACGTGCTCTCGGCGCAATACGCGCACCTGTTCGACGTGGTCATTTATCTTTCATCGGTCGCGGGCCTGTCGCAGGAGAACATGAGCCGCGAAGTCGGCTGGCATTTTCTCGAACTGGGACGCCGCATCGAGCGCGCTGTATTCTCCGTGCGTGTTCTGAAATCCTATGTCACGCAGGGGGATATCTATGATAAATTTCTCGTGGAAAATCTGCTTAACATCAATGACATTCGTATCACGTACGCGCGCCGATACCGGCACCGCATCGATGCGGATTCTGTACTGGATATTCTGCTTTTTGATGAATCAAACCCACGCTCGCTGGGTTACCAGCTGGCGCGCATCAGGGACTTTGTACCGGCGCTGCCTGCCAAAACCGAAGGCATGCGGGCACCGGCGGAGAAGCTTTCGCTCAGGCTTTACACCACTTACCGCGTCGCGGACATCCGCGAAATTTTCGGTGCCGACGACGCTGCGAGGCGCATGGAAATCTGGCTCAACGAAATCGATTCATTCCTCGGCGAGTTGAGCAGCAGCCTCGGCGAAACCTATTTTAATTACGCCGAGAAGCAGTTCAGCATAGGCGGGCTCAATGGCTGATTATCTGGTGACACATCTGACGCGCTATACCTACAGCGAAAAAGTCAGCCACTGCCATAATATCGGCTACCTGATGCCGCAGAGCGACGGCAGGCAGAGTTGTTCGGGCACTGAAATCACCGTGCACCCACACCCGCAGATTTTCAATGAACGCAGCGATTATTTCGCTAACCGTTTCTGCTACTTTTCGGTGGAAGATCCGCATAGCGAACTGGAAGTGGTGAGCAAGACCCGGGTTTCAACAACAACAGTGGCGTTCACCGACTGGACGCAAACACCCGCGTGGGAAGGCGTCGCAGCTTCCCTAAAAAACCCGGCAACGGCCGATTTGATTGTGGCAAGCGAATTTACGCAACCGTCACCGTTCATTCCGCTCTCCGCGGAACTCGGCGCCTATGCACGACACGTGTTTTCACCGGGCAGACCGATTCTCGACGCCTGTTATGCGCTGGCCAGGCAGATCCATATGGATTTTCAGTACGACCAGAAAGCGACAAATATTCTGACACCACTGGCCGAAGTACTCAAAAGCCGCAAGGGTGTCTGCCAGGACTTCGCGCACCTCTGCATTGCAGCCATGCGCTCTATCGGCCTCGCGGCTTCTTATGTCAGCGGCTATATTGAAACATTCCCACCCGAAGGGAAACCCAAGCTGCGCGGTAGCGATGCGAGCCATGCCTGGTTCGCAGTGTTCGTACCGGGAATCGCACCGGACGGTCGCGGTGCCTGGTTTGGTTTCGACCCGACGAATGGCAAAGCCATCTCTGAGGAATTCATCGTGACCGCGCGCGGCCGCGACTTTGGCGATGTCTCGCCGCTCAAAGGCATTTTGTTCGGTGGCGGCAAGCACGTGCTCAAGGTCGAAGTGGATGTGACCCGGATAGGCTGAATTCGCGCGCAATCGCAACTGGCGCAATATTTGCTGATTTATCGGCAGATATTCAGGCAGGAGTTCATATGCTGATGGAGCGCTATTCGGCCGTAAAGGCCTTCGATGAAATGGTGACGCGTGAAGGCGGCGTCAGGCCACAGTACGCGAGCCTCGGTTCGCGGCTGCAAACGATGGGCGTGACAGAACTGGTGCGGCGCAAAGTGCGCGCCGAAAAAGCATTGTTCTCTTCGGGTATCACCTTTACCCTCTACGGAGAAGGCGGCGCACAAGACCGCATTCTGCCTTTCGACATCATTCCACGCATCATTCGCGGTGCCGAATGGCAGTCGCTCGAGGGCGGATTGATACAGCGCACTCTTGCACTCAATGCGTTTCTCGCGGATATCTACGGCAAGCAGCAAATCATCAAAGACAAGATCATCGCCCGCGAGGTGATTGAATCGAGTCCCGGTTATCTGCCGCAGTGCGACGGGGCAAAACCCGCGCGCGGCATTTATACGAATATTTCCGGAACTGATCTCGTGCGCGGCGAAGACGGCGCGTACATGGTGCTCGAAGACAATCTGCGCTGTCCGTCGGGCGTCAGCTACGTGCTCGAAAACCGCGAAGTCATGAAGCAGATCTTTCCGGAACTGTTTGCCAATCTGCGCATCCGCCCGGTCTCGCAATATCCGTTCAGGCTGCGGCAGGCGCTGGCATACCTGAGCGAACGCAGCAATCCGACAATTGCGCTGCTAACCCCGGGGATTCACAACTCGGCGTATTTTGAGCACTCATACCTTGCTCAACAGATGGGTATTGCGCTCGTCGAGAATTCAGACCTCGTGGTTGAAAACGACAAGGTTTACATGAAAACCATTCGTGGCCTGAAGCAGGTGGATGTCATCTATCGGCGGACAGACGATACCTTCCTTGACCCGCTCGCATTCAGAAAAGATTCTCTGCTCGGTGTGCCCAATATTTTCAAAGCGTACCGCAAAGGCAACGTGGCGATCGCGAATGCGCCGGGCACCGGCGTTGCCGACGACAAAGTGGTCTATGCCTTTGTGCCTGATATGATACGCTATTATCTGAGCGAAGAACCCATCATTAACAACGTACCAACCTATCTCTGCTTCAGAGACTCCGACCGCAAATACGTGCTCGAAAATCTCGACAAGATGGTGGTCAAAGCCGCCAACGGGGCAGGCGGTTACGGCATGCTGATCGGCCCGCATGCGACGCAGAACGAACGCGATGAATTCCAGGAAAAAATTCTCACTGATCCGCGCGGTTATATCGCGCAGCCGATGATCGCACTGTCGACCGCGCCGACGATTGTCGATGCACCTGTCGTAGGCGAAAGCAACCTAGGGGTTGAACCACGCCACATCGATTTGCGGCCGTATATCGTGTTTGGTAAAGACTGTTACGTTGTGCCCAGCGGTCTCACGCGTGTGGCGCTGAAGAAGGGATCGCTGGTGGTGAACTCGTCGCAGGGCGGCGGCACAAAAGACACCTGGGTGCTCGAGGATTAACGACGGCAGCGCAGCCGTCTCAGCACTATGAACATCCTCAGCCGCGTCGCCGATTCTGTCTACTGGCTTAACCGTTATGTTGAGCGGGTGGAAAATTATGCGCGGTTGATTGAAACTTACCAGCAGTTGTCGCTGGAGAACCCCGAGGTAACCGACCCGTTGTGGCTCGCGCTGGTCGAATCGACCGCCGATACCGCAGGCTTTCGCGAAACCTACGCCGAAACCCGGCAGGAATACGTGATTGAATATCTGACCTTCAACCGCAGGAATGCGAATTCCATCATTTCGTGCCTGTTTCTTGCTAAAGAAAATGCGCGTTCGATCCGCGAAAAAATTTCGAAGGATATGTGGGAGGCCATCAACGAGCTGTATATTGAGGTAGCAGAGCAGCCCGCTGCACCATCGGAATTACTGCGCGGCCATACACGCACCAACGCGTTCTTCCGCGACATCCGGCGCAGCTGCCATGCATTCTACGGCATTTCAGACGGGACTCTGAACCACGACGAAACCTATTACTTTGCGCTTCTGGGGCGTGCTCTCGAACGCGCCGATAAAACCACGCGCATTCTCGATCTGCAATCGTATATGCTGACCCCGGAAATTCAGGCTCACTGGAATGAGGGCCGGCTGTTTCTGGCCCAATCGATTCTCAAGGCCACGAGTGCGTACGAGATGTTCAATCAGGCGTATGCGAAGATTACCGTAGAGAATATCCTTGAGTTTTTGCTGCTGAACCGCACTTTTCCGCGCGCGATCATTGCATCGCTGCTGCAGATTGAATTTGCGCTGCGCTGTCTGACGGGCGAACACAGGGGCTTTTTTACTAACACGGCGCAAAAGAAAGTCCAGAGGCTGCTGCTCGAAACCCGGCACAGCGATATTCCGAGCCTCGTTGGCCCGGCTTTGAATGCGTATCTCGACAATCTGCAGGCAAAATTGAATGAAATAGGGATTGAAATCGCCAACGCCTATTTTACAGCAGCTTAATGCCGGGTGAACATCCTGAATTTCCCTATGATTTAACTTTACACACCATTCGCGAAACATTTGTTTTCTGTAGTGGACGTAATAGAGGAGTGGATCATCGACCTTTCACGGCTTGACCCGAACCTGAGCGGCAGTCCGTTCCCTTATTTTCAACCGATCATTTCCATTGAGGATAAGCGCGTTGTGGGTTACGAGGTGCTTGCGCGCGGCCGGGATGCGCTCGGCAATATTACATCCCTTGGCTATCTGTTTGACAAATTTGCGGACAGCCGTGTCGCCATTGAACTCGATCTCCATATTCGCGGCAAGGCGTTCAGACAATACAGCGAATCGAGCGTCGCGCAGGGCAAAAAGCTGTTTATCAATATTCTGCCCCGGTGGCTCAACTATACCTACCGCGACGATCTGAGCGACGTGATCGAACCGCTGCTCAAACAACTACAGGAATTCTCGATTAGTCCCGCCAATGTGGTAGTCGAAATCACCGAAGGGGAATACCTGCAGCACCCCGATATCATGACGCGTGCCATCCATGAGCTGAAAAATCACGGTTTTGATATCGCGGTTGACGATTTTGGTGCCGGCTATTCGAATATGAGCCGCATTGGGCAAATGCGGCCGAAATTCATCAAGCTCGATCTGCACCTGATCCGCAAGGGGTTTTCGGACCTGGTTTATAAAGAAATTCTGAATTCGCTGGCCTTCCTCTCCGAAAAAATCGGAGCTATTCTGCTCGTCGAGGGTATCGAGCATGAAGAAGAGATCTATGGCGCGCTCGATATCGGCGCCAGATACCTACAGGGGTATTTTCTGGGTTTTCCGGAATCCACATTTTCCGACCTCGATGAACTGCACCAGATTCTGCAGAACTACATGCGCGATTTTACCGCGCGAAAACTCACCCACATGCAGAGTCTCATGTATTTCAAATCAATCACCTCAGACTACTTCGACGTGCATCTGAAAGAACTGTTTCTGCCTGAAATCGACGGAGGCACCACCAACTTCCGGCCGATAGAGCCGCATAGTTTTCCCGCATTTTTGCGCGACCACCTGCGCCTCGTGTATTTTCTCAACGCGCAGGGCATGCAGATCAGTCCCAACTACAAATTGCTCAGGGACGACGACGGATTCCGCTGGCAGATTGAAGGGAATTACATGAATAAAGACTGGTCGTGGAGACCTTACTTTCTTGAGTTCATGGCGCGGCGCGAATCCGAAGGTATGCACCGCAACTATTCCGAGGTTTACCGCGACATCAAATCCAGTGAACCGATCGTGACCCTCGTGCACTCTTACGCCGACGACTGCCTGCTATGTCTTGACTTTTCGGTCGCGCACATCCACAATCCGCTCTGGCATCGCAAAATCTGAAATGAGGAGCGCTTGCGCGCATTTTCTCCCGAGGCCCCGGCCGAGCACGACTTTTGCAGACCTTCCTTAAAAATCGAAAGATTCGCCGACGGCAGATATCACGACGTCCGCTGCGTTCAGCGTATGCCGCCCCAGCGCGGCCAGCGTGTCCCGGCGCGGCTGATCCCAGTCCTCGTCGGCGAGATCGTATGTACCCCAGTGTATGCCGAGCATCTTCTTCGCTTTAAGGTCGACAAATGCCTGCACGGCCTCATCGGGCGAGACATGCACTTCGCGCATGAACCAGCGCGGCAGGTAGGCGCCGATCGGCATCAGCGTCGCGGCGATGTCGGGAAATCCTTCGGCAATTTCAGAGAAGTGAGGTGAGTAAGCAGTATCGCCGGCAAAGTAAACGTGTTTACCACAGCCTTCAAAAGAGATCATAAACGACGCCCACAGCGTTTCGTTGCGGTCCGTGGCGGTGCGGCCGGAAAAATGTTTCGCCGGCAGGCAGCTGACAGTCAGCCCCGCGATAGAAGCCTTTTGCCACCAGTCCATTTCATACACACGCGAAAAACCAAAACTTTTCATCAGCGCCGCAACACGCAGCGGTAAAAAGACCGGCGGATTGTCGCGTTTTGCGAGCATCTTCAGCGTTTCGCTCTCTGCGTGGTCATAGTGATTATGAGAGAGAACAATCGCATCGAGCCGCGGTAGTTTTTCAGGCTCGATCGCGAGGCCGCAAAGCCGGCGGGGACCGGCAAAGCGCACCGGAGAGACACGCTCGCCGAAGACCGGGTCGGTCAGCACGGTTAAGCCATCGGCCTGCACGAGGCATGCCGCATGTCCGAGCCAGGTGATCTTCGCCTCTGTGGACCGCAGTTCGAAATCTTCGGTTCTGAGCTGCAGTACAGCAGCGGGAACACCACGCTCCCGGCCGGCGAGCCCCTTGCGTAAAAGCCAGCCCGCCACGTCGAGAGCCTTGTGCCGCAGGTCACCGCTTGCCGGGTCATATTTTTCCACGTCAGAATCGGGATGCACACCCCAGATATTGCGGAACCGCCGCCCGTTATGGTGGCGCCTTTCAAAGCGAGGCAGTTTTTCAATTTCGGCGGACAGGACTTTCACTCGCGCTCAGTGCGGGAGGTGGATACCATGCGTAAATTAAAACGTGTCGTGGCCGATATTGAGGTAGCGCAGCAGAACAATTTTTGCGGCTTCGGAATCCTGCGCGCGTGTCTTTTTTTTGCGTCCAAGACCGGCTTCGTTCAGGAGTGCGTCCGCCTCCTGACTGCTGTACGATTCATCGACATATTCGAGCCCGATTCCGGGAAAAGCCGATGCGAGTTCCTGCCCGAACGCGTGTATCTGCCGGTGTATATCCCCTTCAACGTCGGAAAACGGAAAGCCAAGCAGAATCTTCTGCACTTTTTCAGTCTCGATAATCTTCGCCAAAGCCGGAATCACCGCCGTGCGGTCGCTGCGGATCGTCTCCAGTGCGCGAGCGGTGATACCTGGGAAGTCGGCCACAGCGACACCGACAAATTTAGATCCGAAATCAATGCACAGCACGCGCACAGGGGACGAATGCACTGAAATTGTTAATCCCCCTCGAAGAGTCTCAGCTGCTGGCTGTCGGTAACCTGCGCGATATACGGCAGATTGCGCATAAAGCCTTTATAATCCATACCCGCGCCAACGACAAATTCGTCCGTAACTTCAAACGCGCGGTATCTGACCGGATACGTGAGTTTTCCCTGCACGGCGACGTTTTTGGGTTTGATGAGCAGCGTCGCGATCTCGACAGATGCCACGCCCCGGCCTTTGAGCAGGTCGACCATGCACTGCAGAGTCAGGCCTGTATCTATGATATCTTCGGCGATGAGCACGTGTTCGCCGTGCGGGTCGTCGGACAAGTCTTTGAGAATTTTGATATTACCCGACGAAACCGTGGCTTTACCATAGCTCGAAATTTCCATAAAGTCGACCTTAACCGGCATTTCAATCGCGCGAATCAGGTCGGCCATAAACACAAAACAGCCGCGCAGGGCGCCAATGACTTTGATATGATTTTTGCCGGCATAATCTAACGTGATTTGCCTGCCCAGCTCGGCGATGCGTTTCTGCAGCTCCTCGCGCGAAATCAGCGGAGGAATCGGTTCGTAAGCCGCCATATCTCAGATGCCGGTTTCGCCAACGAGCCGGCCATAAGAACGGATGAGATCGGTAATCGCAATGACACCGACGAGATTGCCGCCTTCGATGACCGGTATCGTGCGCTGGCCGTAAGTCGTGAAAAGCCGCGCCGCAGAGTCGGGCGAATCGGAAGGTTTGAGCGAATGCAGCAGCGGGTGTTCAATCAGGCTTTCGAGCGTGGAGCGCAGGTAATCCATCTTATCGGAAAAACTTTCCACATAACTCTTGTGCAGCAGATCGAACGCGCTGAGCACCGACCAGGGTTTGCCATTTTTCATCACAATCAGACCGTGGATTTTGTTTTCAATCAGCGTGCGCGCTGCGGTGGCCAGCAGATCGGTCGCATCGAGCGTGATAACATCTTTTACCATTACATCGCCGACGCGCGTATTGCGGATGCGCGAAAGACGGTTATGCAGTGAATTCAGCGTTTTTTCTTCGGGCGTATTGTTGCCGGTTTCCGTCATGGATTTCCTCTGTATATCAGCGGAAGGCGATGCTGCGCCTTTCCACCTCTTTATTCAATTCATGCTGTATGCGATAGCGGATATTCTGGTTGATTTCTTTCACGAACCGGGCATCTTTGATGTCTTTTTTGCTGTATTTGCTGAAATCGATCGAAGGCAGAAATTTGATTTTCCATTTTGCCGGGAAAGGAATCAAATTGAGCGGCAGCGGTATGCTGGCACCGAGGACTTCGTAAAACCAGTCAATTTTTGCCAGATTGATGTTGCTTTCTTCTGCCCCGATAATGGCAGCGGGTACAACGGGAGCCTGCTGCATGATAGCGAGCGGTACGAAACCGGGGTTAAAATCCACCATTTTGTACATACTCGAAGACACCTTAAAATTGCCCTCGGCACCTTCGGGAAAAATCACGACGATCTTGCCGTCGCGCAAATTATTCAGCCCTTCTTTCAGATCGGCCGGAAACACGCCCCAGCGGCGGCTGAAAGCCGACGAAAAACCGGTGCTGAACCAGAAATTATGCCCCATGACGCGCGGCACGCGGCGCGTAAACTTCTTGAGCGCCATGACCATCATGAACGCGTCAAACCCCAGTGCATTGGAATGATTGGGCACAATCAGCATGCGGCCGCGTCCCTTGTCGGGCAGATTCTCAATGCCTTCCACTTCAAGGCGAAAATACGATGCCAGCAGGTCAAACAGCGAATCGGGTACGAATTTCAGCGTGCGCGCCAGCCATTCGGCACTTGCACGCGTCGCTGCGTCGGGTTTGACAATCTTTGCCACTCCACGCAAGCTCCATCTCGTCAGACTCACGTCAAGCAGAATGAGAATGCGGTCGCGCCATGCCCTCGACAGGAAAAGCAGACTTTTCTGGTTGGCGGTGGCGAATCGTTCTGTATTCCAGCGGTGTGGAAGGCCTGCGAATCGGAGTGTTCTTTGCGACGATGCTGATCCTGGTGCTGCCCTTTTGGCCGCTGCAGATTCTGCGCGGCCGGGGTTTTCGCGAACCTTTTCTGGTATATATTTCGCTCCTGTGGTTTCTGACCTTTTTTACCGGTGGGTTGAATTTTGCGACGCAGCTGACACTCGACGATACAATCTACCGCTTCCGGTTTTCTTCGGGCATTTATACGCTCATTTTCGCCGCTTTGTTATTTGTCTATATCTCCGAAGGAATAAACGAAGCGCGCAAAATTATCATCATCTCCATCGCCTGCCAGCTGTTTCTGATTCTCGCGCAGATCTTTCTCTACAACACGAAAACGGCCTTTCTCAAAGAAAGTGAATGGACTGTCACCAACCAGGTTCTCGAGCCGCGCGTGTTTAATATCACTGTTTCCATTTTTACCACGATTTTCGACCTTTTCCTGGCCGTAATTCTGTTCCAGTTTCTCGTCAACCGGCTAAAAAAGGTGCCACTCGGAATTATCATGTTCGCTGCGCTGTGGACGACAATGATGCTCGATTCGGTCATTTTTGTCGCCCTGACCCGGGGCGACGCGTTCAAAAACCATATTGCATCGCATGCAATGTTCAAAACCACGCTGCTTTTGCTGATTGTTTTTCCTTTCGCTTTTTTTGTCCGGCGTTTCCAGAAGCAGAAACACCTCGATCTCAATCGCGGCAGTCTCGACATTTTTAAGAAACTGGAAAATCTCGAAAAAGACCTGGAAAAGGCGCACGCCGAGCTCAAGGCCTACGCGCACAATCTCGAAAAAATGGTGGAGGAGAGAACGCAGGAAATCCGCGCCAAGTCAGAAGTCATGAAACGCGAACTCGAACTCGCGACCGAAGTGCAACATGCAATGCTGCCGGCAGCCGAGTCGATGGAAGTTCTTGCCATAGCCTCTCTCTACCGTCCCTGCCACGAAGTATCCGGCGATCTCTACGATTATGCCGAATTGCCCGACGGCCGTATTTTCATCTTCATTGCGGATATTTCCGGTCATGGTGTTCCAAGTGCTCTGGTCGGGGCGATGTGCAAAATGTCGCTGGGTAGTCAGGATTTTTCGCGCACGAACGCCGGCGATATTCTGAAAAAACTCTCTGAAGAGATGAAAAAGGTTACCACCAGCCATTATTTGACGGGGATCTTTTTGCTCGTCGACCCGAACAGGCGCACGATCGAATACGCCAACGGTGGGCATGTTCCGTGCCTGCTGCAAAGCGCAAAATCCGCGTTTTTGCCTATGGAGGCGACGGGCACAATCATCGGTTCTTTCATCACGGCACCTTATGAATTCAAAAAAATTGCCTATCCCGCAAATACGCGTTTAATTCTGTTCACAGATGGTTTGCTCGAACAAAAGAACGCCGCGCGTGAAGAATTTGGCAATGACCGTTTCCAGGCGGCGCTGACAGAAATGCGAGATCAGAAGCCAGCCGTGGTACTCGGCGAACTCTATCGCCGCGCGACGGAATTTTCCGGTACGGAGAAATTTTCTGACGATGCTTGCGAATAATATTGAGGTGAATCCACTTGTG
>CAYHJO010000010.1:0-21787 GCA_964356715.1 uncultured Turneriella sp.
AATCGTTAGGCGTGTGTGTCGTGTCCACTGTCGGCTAGCTCTCTGGGGGGTGGGGGGGGGGGTGTGTCCCGCGGCACTAGCCAAAAAATATAACCGAATGCGCGCGATGTCGGGTTCTGATAGTCGCGTATAGCCTTGCAGTAACATTCATAACCGCGCGGTGCGTGTCTGAGTTTTACAGCTTTGTCGATATCGAGATCACCCCTGAACGCGCTGTCGGCAATCGCGTCTTTCGCGCGCATGACGAGGTCATCGGTTTTGAGATGCATTGCGTCGCGCAGGCGAATGTCCTGAAACGCACGGTTATGGAAAATTTCGCTGCCCGAACCGTGGCAGGCAAGCAGGGGGATGTCGAGCGCGGCGAGCGTATTGATCGCCATGCGGCCGTTCTCGATTTCGCGGTGCAGGTTTTCGGCTACCCCGCGATACGCTTCGCTACCAGGGGCAGGTGTGGGGCTTACCCCGCGATCCGTCTCCGGGGCTCCGCTTCGGAGTGATTTCCCCGAAGGGGAAATTTCATCGAGGGGCATTTCGCGCACGATCGAAATTGTTGGTGCGGCGTTTGTCGCGGGAGCGGTGCTTTCGGGCTGCTTGACCACCGACTGAACGGCTTTTGGTATTTCGGCCAGTACCTGATCGCGTGCGGCGGGGGGTATTACTCCTTGTTGTACACTTGTGTGCTGCGCGAGGAGAGTTTCTGCCGTTGCACCCGGCGGCGGCTCGCCTGCCGCCCTGCGTGGCTCGGCATGCCCTGCACCCTCCCTGGTGCCCGGCTGCCAGATTTTGACCTGCGGGATTTTACCCTGCGCCTGCAGAATTTCGGCGCGGCCCCAGACAGCGTTGAACTCAAAATTGCGGTTGATGGTCGCAAGCCCCTGCATGCCATCGTTGTCGAGCCTGCGCAAAAGCTCATCGGCCGATTCGGCGTCGTGCATCGTAAGCGTATAGCCTTCTGGCCTGATTTCGCTCAGTGCTTCCATAATTGCGAGGCGATCGACCTGACCGATAATTCGGCCGCGTTCGACGACGGGAAGCACGTCGGTCTTGTGCTCCATGAAAAGGCGCATCAGGCGATGCAGAACATCAACGCTCAGGTGAGTTGGCTCGGCCACCGGCGCGAACAGTGTAACTCAAACGTGCGCCGTATACAAAAAACTGACGGCCATAAAACTTCAAAACCGGCCGGTGCACGCGGTTTTCCCCGGTGCCCGACGGCACGTAGGTGACGGCCTGTTTCAGCATACGTTGCGGAATCTCGATGGGCTTGAAATATTCATCGCAGTAGACGATCCGCCGCTGCTCTTTGAGGTCGCTATACGCAACGGCATGGCCGTATTTTTCAGGCGCTTTGCCGTTTACGGGTAGATCAGTAATGCTGTAACCTGACGATCTGAGTTTCGCCGCAATCGGGCCATCTGCCGGGGTCTTTTTCAGAATGCGCTGTACAGGTATCGCGTAGTGTAAATTGGCCGCTGCAATCAGCATCAGGCGAATCGATTTTGTGGCCTTCCTGCGCTTCGATACGCTTCTCCCTTCGGGAGAATCACTCAGGGCAGGCTCCTTATATATAGCATCGGGGTATTTTTCTCTGAGGGGCTTCAGCGTCTCTTCTTCTGCGAGCGCCGCCCTGATTTTGTTATAGAGTTTCGGTTCGAGCATTTCGATGGCGAGATTGCCGCGCAGTCTCGACAATAGAAAACCCAATGCGCTGAAACTGCGACGGTCGGCGGTGAAGCGCATATCGAGATCTTTGATGAGCGTCTCGATCAGACGAATGCGCTTCAAAACCGTCGCCTGCGGATAATGGCCCAGTTTCTCGGTGGCGGCGGTCAGGCCGTTTAGAATTTCATTGAGCATCACCCTGGCTTCGAGGCGGTGTTTGTCCGCCGCAAGAAAACGCGCCTCGTGTTCGGCGAACTCGCGTTCGAAATAGTTATAGAGAGTTTGCAGGTGGTTCTTAGGCAAACTCAGATCCCCGGAAAAATTTTCCCGATTCCCAACTGCACTAACCACGCGAGCGGCGCGGCGAGTAGACCTGCACCGACGTCGTCGAGCACGATGCCGTGGCCACCCGGCAGATCTTGCAGCGAATGGATCGGGCCGGGTTTCCAGACGTCGAAAAGGCGAAAAAACAGGAATGCCGCAGTGATACCGATCACGTTGGGTGTAACGAGCAGACAGGCGAGAAGCACGCCGGCGAATTCGTCGACGACAACTTCAGCCGGGTCTTTTTCACGCCACTCTGCGGCGAGTTTTTCCGAGGCGATGATGCCGAGGATAGTGAAAAAGGTACCGCTAAGTGCTGCCCACCATGAAATCGGGATTTTCCCGATGTGGAACAATCCCTCTGCCGGCAACAGGCGCGCCGTCAGAAAGAAGGCCAGTGCGGCAAAGAGTGAGCCCCAGGTGCCGGGTGCTTTCGGCAGATAGCCTGAATAAAAACCCGTCGAGATAATTTCATACCACGTGGTGAGCCGCGGCTTTTGGGCACGCAGCGGCGAAACATACGTAGTTGTGGCCGGCACCGCGGCTTCAGCCGGCCGCGGGAAATCGGGCTTGTGGGTTGAACGTGGTTTGGATTTCTTTTTTGCCATGTCAGACGCTCTGCCCGGTCACGGCCTTGAGCGAGGTGCCGGGGAAATAATGATCGAGAATGCGTTTGTAGCCGGTGCCGCGGTCTTCGGCCTGCGTCTTAGCGCCCCACTGGCACATGCCGACACCGTGGCCGAAACCGCGCCCGGTGAGCACGACGCTGCCGCCGTTCTGCGCGACACCAAAGAATGTCGATTTGACTTTGAGGGCTCCCAGTGCCGTGCGAAATTTGTCAGCGCGGATCGTCTTCGTGCCGGTGGCTGTTGCGATGCGCAGCGATTTCACGCGCTTAGACGAACTGCGTTCTGCGACGCTGATGCTCTTCACGCCGCGCATTGCCAGACGGCGGCCGATTTCACTCATCGGAATTCTGACCTGCCATTTATACACAGGCGCTGTTGTGCAGTAGGGCGAACTTTGTACTGCGAGGTAGGGTACCTGTTTGCCCCATGCTTCCTGTGCAGAGGCGAGCGTTCCACCGCACGAAGAATGGAAAAATGTCTGCGCGAGGTTGCTGCCATAGTAGAGTACTTCATTGTGCGTCTGTGACACAGCGGTGCGCGCACCGCCATCGTCTTTTTTTAATCCGCCATAGACCTGAAAATTGGTGGTCGTGTCGACGTCGTAGGGTTTCGTCGAGCGCTCTTTCATTTTAATCAGCAGATAAGTGCGCGAGACGACCGCCTGTGCTTTCAGGGCTTCGTTATGCCAGTGCGGGCTCATTTCGTGACTCACCACCGAAGTCAGATATTCGTCCATTGGTACGTGGTTGACGTAGAGCCAGTTGCCGCCGTCGCGTTTGGCCTCGAGCGCACCCATGTAGCGGCGCGAACGCAGCACAAAATAACCTTTTGGTTGCAATGTGCCTTCTTCGGTAAATGTGAACGATCCCGAACCGCGGCGCGTCGATTTACCCGAGGTGAAGGTGTAGTCATCGGCCTTAACGGTAATGGCTTCGCCGGCATAGAGTTTCACGCGCACGGTGAGTCCGCCGCGCGTGTCGAGCATCACGCTGCCACTACCGGATTTATTGCGATAGCGCGAAGAGCCGCCGCGGCCGTTCGGACTGCAGGCTGCCGCGAAAAGGATCAACGCCGTTAAAAGCGGGAAAATCCGGGTTTGACGCAGTAAATCCGCCGAAAATCGCATAGTCGATTATCGGCATATTTAACCGCGTATTTGAGTTTGCTCTAAAGGGCAAACTCAAATACGCGGCATTTGGGCGAGCCCATCGGCCACGCTGATGGCTGGTTTGTAGCCCAAATCTTTGCGTATCTTGTCGATGCGAATCGTGCAGTGGCGCGACATGATTGCCGCGGCAAAGCGGGTGAGTGGAGGTTCTGATCTGAGGCGCAGCAGCTTCCAGATACCTTCGATCACATAGGCCAGTGCGCGCGCCACGGCTCCGGGAATCGATTTGCCGGGCGGTGTTATGCCCTGTGTGGCAAGATAGCGCGTCAGAAAACTGCGGAAGGTCGTGGGTTCGCCGTCGGTCACGAAGTACGCTTCGCCGCCGCGTCCTTTTTTGAGCGCCAGTTCGACTGCATGCACGAGGTTAAAGATGTGTGTGGTGTCAGTGTCTTTTGCGCCGCCGTCCATCCACATAAAGCGTTTCTTTTTGATCATGTCGGCGAGAACCGGCAGAATCGTTTTGTCGCCGGTGCCCCACACGAGGCGCGGCCTTATGGAAAGCGTTTCGAATTTGTCGGTGCTGGCTTTAAGCACGAGTTTTTCTGCGGCGGCTTTGGTCTGCGAATAAAGATAGGGGGATTTTTTGGGATAAGGATAAGTTTCGTCGATACTCAGCATATCCTGCCCGTGAAACAGCGCGGCTTCGGTGCCGATGAAAATGAAACGCTTCACTTTTGCAGCGGCAGCGGCGCTGAGCAGCTGTTGCGTGCCGATCACATTGACGCGCCAGAAATCGTCTTTATTGCCCCACTGCTCAACATGCGCCGCCGCATGGATGATGACGTCGATGCCGCGCAGTTCGTCAACGGTGACTTTGCCGAGTTCTGAGCGTATGGGTGTCGCGCCGAGTTTTTCGATGGCGGCATCGTTTTTGGCCGAGCGCGACATCGCGCTAAGTTTATGCTTTTTTCGGAGCGCGGTGACGAGTGCCGAGCCAACGAAACCCGATGCACCGGTGATGAAAATTTTCATGACAGCAAATAACCGCCGTCAACCACGATGGTTTCCCCGGTGATATAGCGCGAGGCATCGCTCGCAAGAAACAGCACAGGAGCCGCGATGTCGTCGGGATCGCCCTGGCGTCCCATCGGTATGCGCGCGCCGAAACCCTTCATCATTTCTGCAAAGGCTTCGGGTGAAAGCCCCGAACCTTTCAGCAGGCTCTCTGATATTTTCGCAGTGCCGGGAGTGGTGACGCCACCCGGTGCGATCGCGTTGACCGTGATCTTGTGTTTGCTGAGTTCGAGAGCGAGCGATTTGGTCATCATCAGCACGCCGCCTTTCGACGCGTCGTAGTGCACGAGATTGCCCGTCGGGTGAATGGCGTCGATCGAGGCAATATTGATGATTTTACCCGGTTTGCCATTCTCGATCATGAGTTTCGCCGCGTGCTGCGCAAAGAAAAAGACGCCCTTGAGATTAACCGCCATCACTTTATCCCACAACTCTTCGGTGGTATTCATCACCGGCGACATGGGGAAAATTCCCGCGTTGTTGACCAGAATGTCGAGCCCGCCGAATTTTGCCTTCGCCTGCGCGATTGCATGGGCGATGTCGCTGACTTTGCCGGCATCGGTTTTGACAAAGGCGGCTTTATAGCCTTTGCCCGTCATCTCTGCGGCTGCCGCGTCTCCGGCTTTGTCGTCGATATCGGAAATCAGAACAGCAGCGCCGGCCTGTGCGAGGCGTTCGACAATCGCGAGCCCTATGCCCATTGCGCCGCCGGTGACGAGAGCGGCTTTGCCTGAAAGATCAAAGAGTTTATTCAGTGGTGTTATGGTGTTGGCCGGCATGGTTGCTCCTTATACTCAACGTCGTGGTCTTTACCAGGGTATTTCCTGTTTGTCGCGCAGAAATTTTCCCGTAGGGATATTCTCTGCGGTGGCGAGCCAGACGATCGTCTCGGCGCCTTTATCGACGTCGCGTGTCGCGCGGTCACCGCCCATGTCGGTTTTTACCCAGCCGGGGCAGACTGAGTTGACACTAATTTTATCGTTCGCAAGGTCATTGGCGAAGATGCGCGTCACGGCGTTAATTGCCGTTTTCGAAATGCGGTAACCGGGATAACCGCCATTCATTTCGGTAAGACCACCCATGCCGCTGGAAACATTGATGATTCGCCCGTCGCCTGATTTTCTTAAGAGCGGCAACAGCGATTCAATCATGCGGTAAGGGCCGAGTACATTCGTCTCAAAGG
The DNA here is from genome assembly GCA_964356715.1 of uncultured Turneriella sp. Classification (GTDB taxonomy): domain Bacteria; phylum Spirochaetota; class Leptospiria; order Turneriellales; family Turneriellaceae; genus Turneriella. Next base: position 5,981 of record CAYHJO010000010.1, read on the forward strand.
TATCCCGAATGATGTCCAGATCGGCTTTTTTACTGTCGCTGCCGTCGAGAAAGATGCCCGCATTGTTCACCAGCACGTCGAGTTTACCGTGTCGCTCAGTAATGAATTTTACAAGATGGGCGACCGATTTGTCGTCGCGTACATCGAGCGGGCACGCGTCGGTGATCACCCCTTCGGCGCCGAGATCATCCTGCGCGTCGGTGACGCGCTGCGCATTGCGGCCGGTGAGAATCGTATGGTGCCCGAGGCGTGCCAGCTGCCTGACGGTTTCTTTGCCGATGCCGCGTGTCGAGCCGGTGACGAGTATAACTTTCATGGGCAAATAAATCAAATTGTGCTGGCATGTCGATGATAAAGACAGCGGGGTGGATTATTTGTCGGTTGCTTTTGGCGGTTTCTGCTTTCCTGTGAAATCCGATAGTTTATTGCCCTGTAGAATTGTCAGTACTTCCTGAATGAGTTTACCGACCGGGGAGATGCCACCGCCGTCCCCCGACAAAACCGTATAGTTCTGAATCTTGAGGGCCGCTGCGATCTGCGGCAGCTCCACAATGAGCTGGTTCATCAGCGCTTCTTCGCTGAATTCCTGCTCTACTTTGCGATCGGCGCGCCGCATATCGAGTTTTAGCGCGGCGATGGCGTTCCGTAAGGACTCAATCTCGCGGCTCACCGCGAGCAGCGTCTTTTCCTGCTCGTTCTTGATCTTAATTTCGAGCGTCTTTTTGTGTACTTCGAGTTCATACTCTTTCTGCGATAAAACCTGCTCCTGACGCAGTTCATCCTCGCGCTGCTTCGAACGGTTGTCGAGCTTCTGTTTGGCGAGCTTTTGCGCCGATTCGAGCTTTTCGCTTTCGCTCTGTTCTGAGCGCGCATTCTCTTCGGTCGCGATCTTCTTGTCCGTATCGATGCGCGTGCGCGAAGATTCGAGCCGAATCGCATTGCGGTATTTTGCCTGCAGGTCGTTGAACACACTTTCAGACATCACCTTAACATTGCGGATGCCAACCTGGTGAAAAACAATCCCCCACGTCTGCTCAATCTGTTTCAGCTGGTTCCTGAGATCGGCGGCAATTTCTTCTTTTTTGCGGTGTGCGTCTTCGATCGTCATATTGGCGATCAAATGGCGTATCGCTTCGATGCACAAAAGCTGCAATTCGTAGTTGGTGCGCGCCATCGGGTTATCTTCATCGAACAGATCGAGCGTGCGAATCGCCTGCACCGGATCAGCGGGGTTGATCTGCCAGCACGCAAACCCTTCGATGCCGATGCCCTGGAAGTGGATATTCGCGTTGTCGGTGGCGAATTCCAAAGTCTGTATCGATGCCGGAATACGTAAAAATTTTCGGAACAGGCTGAACTTGCGGCCGCCGAGCGTCGGGCGGATTTTTTTGGTGCCGATCTGCACGAGGTATTCGTTCGGCAGAGCGGTTTCAAAGAATATGCCGTGCAATTTACGGCGTTTCCCAATATATTCGCTGACGTTGTAGCTTGTCGGGGTTTCTGCCATGGATGCCAGGATAAATTAATTGCAGCACGGTCAACGCCATAATTGAATTTGCTTGCGGGGGTAATGGAGCTGCGCACCATGGCCTCCCTTGAACTTTATTTCGCTCAGCTTTCTTGCGTTTTTCATTCTGACCTTCTTTGTTTACTGGCAACTGCCGCAGCGCTTTCGCGTTGGCTTTCTGATTCTCGCGTCGCTGTTCTATTACGGTTTTTACAGCCCCGTGTTTTTATTGCACTTTGTGCTCGTGATACTCATTAACTATCTGCTGGTGCGGCAGATTTCAGCCACTGGCAGTCGCGGTCTGCTCGGCGTTGCGGTGGCGCTGAATATTCTGCACCTTGTCTTCTTTAAATACTTCAATTCGGCAATCCAACTCATAGCGCCAGTGACGGGCATCGCCGATGCGGCCGCGCTCAAAATAACCATGCCGCTCGCGATCAGTTTTTATACCTTTCAGTTCATCGCCTTTCAGGTGGATGTCTATCGCGCGGGAAATATGGTCGCGGGTGCTGGCGGCACGAAGCCGTTGTCGGCACTCGAAGTTTCTGCTCCGCGATTTTTCCTCTTCATGTTATTCTTTCCGCACCTGATTTCGGGCCCGATTCTGCGCAGCAGCGATTTCTACCGCCAGATCGGCAATGAAACGCTGTCGCAAGAAGGCCAGACGCGCGGCGCCTACCTCATTGCATTGGGATTAATCAAGAAACTGTTTATAGCCGACGTGATTGGTTATCTCATTAACCCTGTCTTCAAAGCGCCGGCCGACTATGGCACGGTCGATACGCTGATTGCCATCTTCGGCTACAGCGCGCAGATCTATTGCGACTTTTCGGGCTTTATCGACATCGCGCGCGGCATGGCGAAACTCTTTGGCTACGACATGCCGAATAACTTCCGTAGCCCCTATTTTTCGACGAGCTTTTCTGAGCTGTGGACGCGCTGGCATATCACGCTGTCGAATTTTATCCGCGAATACGTCTATTTCCCTTTGGGCGGTAACCGCGTGTCGCAGGCACGGCAGTATTTCAACCTGATGACGGCGATGGTATTGTCGGGCCTGTGGCACGGTGAAACGCTGAATTTTCTGTTGTGGGGTTTTCTGCACGGCCTCTATCTCTGTGTGGAGAAAATACTCAAGGTCGGTAAATCGCCCGGTGCACATGGAGGTGCCGGGTTCGCGCGCGAAACGATGTCGCTCTGGGCGCGAACGCAGAATAGCATCTGGTGGTTTATCCGCAATGCGTGGGTCTTGATCGGCTGGAGTTTCGCGTTTGTGTTCTTCCGCGCGGCCGATTTCAAAAGTGCAACGACTGTCATCGCACAGGTTTTCGCGTGGAAAGCATCGACGCTGACCTGGTCGCTGGCACTTTCGCTCATCGCGCTGACCTGGATTGTACAGTATCTCGAAATGAAGCGCGATGCACTGCTCGGATACTTCATGCCGCGCTCCAAAGTGTGGATTCCGGCGCTGATGGCGCTCATCATCTTTCTGATCGCGCGCGTGCAAATACCCAATGAGGCATTTATCTATGTGCAGTTTTAACCGTCTTTTGGGTCAGAAGAATTTTTACCACAGAGGGCACAGAGATCACAGAGGCGTGCTAGAAGTTGGTCTTACCTCTGTGCTCTCCGGCAGGCTTTCAGCCCACCGGCTGATAGCTGCGTCCTCTGTGGTTGACCGGTATTGTTTCTTGAATACAGGATATTAGATTTATGCAAAATACTTCTGCAAAAAAACTCCGCTGGTGGCTCTGGTACCCGTTGATTGTACTCGTTGCCTTATTTGCGCTCGACAAAGCGCTTTTGCTTTTACCCAAAAAAGCCCAGGCCGCGGGGCTTGCACTCAATGCGACGGCGAAAATCCGCCTCGACAATGAAGCGAGCTTTGCGGCCAAAAACCGTGGAACAAAAACCGTGGTGGTGTTTGGCAGTTCGCGCTCGGAGCGCTTCAACCTGCTCAAACAGGAAACACGCATTTCAGAATACATCAAAGACGAGCAGAAAAAGCAGATTATGGATACGCAGTTTCTGGTCTATGCGCAGGTCGGCGCGCAGATGGTGGCCTATTACCACGGCCTTGATCATCTGTGGCGCAAGGGTTTTTACCCCGATGCAATCGTGCTCGAACTCGGGCCCGAACTGCTCGAACTCGAACACAAGAATAACCACGGCAAGTCGGAGTTCATGTTTTCCGACGAATACGATTACGAGTATTACCGGCTGCTCGCAAAATTCGGTAAAAAATCGGTGCGCGAAGAGGCGACTGCGCGCCTGCTGTTTGCCGGTTATGCGCTGAAGCCGCGGCCCGAGCTTCTGATCTACGACTATGCCGGCAAAGCGCAGGACGAAAAACCGTCTTATTCGATCGTCGGGCGTTACGTGCGCACGTACCAAGATTTTCTCGAAGCCGACATGGTGGGCAAAGTGCGCGACGAACGCATCGGCCAGTTTCTGACGATGTACGAAGGCAACTACAAGACCTTTGCCGTCGACCCGCTGATGGATGAATCGCTGAAACGCATTGTGCGCATGGCGAAAGAAAAAAATATCCCACTGCTGCTCTATAAACCTTTTGTGCACGCGGAACTCAAGGCCGTGCTCGACAAAACGCCTTATGCGCCGGCGGTCGAAAAATATGCAAAAGAGCTGCCGGGGGGCAGCGTGAGTTTTCACTACGCCGACCAGGGCAACTACCAGTGCAAATACTGGTCAGACGCAAGCCACTATTCGACGCGCTGTACGCCTGAAATCATGCACCATCTGTTGCGTGTGTTGAAGTTCTACTAATTTGTAGAGACGCGCTATGGCGCGTCTCTACAAATTGTCTATGAAGATGATCCACCGCGGCGAGCACGCCGATAAATCCCACGCACACTGGCAGACACGGCCTGAAAAAAACTGGCAGAAGTTTCAGTATAATCAGCCTTATGCGAAAGGACTCGCGAATGTAAAACAGGTGCTCGCCGAAACCAATTTTGACCCCGCAACGCTGTGGCAGTGGGGCACAATGCAGGCGATGGCGCTCATTGAAGTCTTGAAGACTGCCGAAAAGACATTCGGCGCCGAGGGACAGAAACTCGTGCTCGATGCATTGAAGAAGATTGGCCACGACATCGGCACGCAGATTTTAGCCGGCACCACGATCGACGCCGACACCGACACCAATGAATGGATCAGCTTCTATGCGACCGTCATCAACCGCATTGCATATGCATCGCTCGAAACTCCCAAAGCCGAGGGTGACGAAATCTCATTCCACATCGACTACTGCCCGCACCAGGACATGTACGCTGCGATGGACTGCCGCGTGCAGCGCTATTTCGTGCAGGGCATGATCGACGCCGCGCGCGAATTTGCACAGGCGCACGGACGACAGGACATCTACGACGTGATGTTCAAGACGACGATCCCCAACGGCTATGACACTTGCTTCTTTAAGATTGAAAAGGGTGATGCGGCCTCGGCCGAACGCTGGGCGAGGTACACTGAGGTGCTCGAAAAAAAGAGTCTTAGGCTTGCCAACGTGAAATAGGCGCAGCCTATTTCACGTTGGCCTCAACCCACTCCCAATACTTCACATCCATCGCCACGTCACCTTTCGCACCGAACGTGGTGATCTCGGGCACTTTGTAAGGGTGGTTCGCTTTGATGAATTTTCGCGTTCTGTCGGCGCAGGCGCTTGAGGTCTTAATCATCAGCTTTGTCTCGCGCTCGTGCATGAGCTTGCCTTCCCATTGATACACGGCCTGAACCTCGGGAATGATGTTTACGCAGGCCGCGAGCTTGTTTTCGACGAGCAGGTACGCGAGCTTTTCGGCTGTGATCATATCGGGAGCCGTGGTGAAGATCACCACAGGCCTTGCCCGCTTCTTCAGTATCGCGGGCAGTTTGGCGATCTTGTTGGAAAGAGAAGCCGGTTCAACCGGCTTTTCGGTCATTGTAGCGGTTATTTCGCGCCGGCTTTGACTTTCTGCACCACTTTTTCATCGCGTGGCACAGCGTAATAATATTCGGGGTCGTTCGAAAATGTCAGAAACCCGACATATTCTTCGAAGCGGAAATAATATGTCAGTTTGTCTTTTTCCGATTGCTCATAATTTGCAGAGGTGATCTTGATCTTTTCAGGGTTCACGTACCCATAGTAACGTACCAGCAGGCGGCGCAGCGAACGCTGGATGTTGGTTTCCAGAAACATTTTTCGCGATTCGGGGGTATCTTTCGCTTTTTCAAGGTCGTCGCGCGTCTTGAAGTATTCGTCGCGGATCGGGCCTGCGGACAGCGAGCCGGCTGCCACTGCGGCGAGCGTGAGGATCAGAAGTATTTGTTTCATATGTTCTCCTTTCTAAAGCGGTGGGGACTTCTTATCGCCAAGGCGATTTTCCTGGCCCGCGATGATCCGCTTGATATTGGACTTATGCTTGTAAATCACAAAAACGCAGGCAACGGCGACGAAGGCAAAGAGCTCGGGCGAACTTGCCAGATCATGATCGATGAAGAACGCCGCCGGCAACACAAGCGCTGCCGTAATCGAGCCGAGAGATATATACCGGGAGACATAAACCACGAGAATAAATACAGGCAGCGCGACGGCGACCGCGATGGGGAGCAGGGCGGTCATGACTCCGAGGCCTGTCGCGACGCCTTTACCGCCCCTGAACTTCAGCCATACGGGAAAAATATGCCCGACCATGCAGGCGAGCGCACCGATCAGCGCGTAGCGCTGCACATGCGGGTGGCCTTTGAGCCAGATATGCAGAATAATCAGCAGCGGAATCAACCCTTTCAGCGCATCGATCAGTAAGACTGTGACGCCCCAGCCTTTTCCCAATAGGCGCATTGCGTTGGAGGCGCCGACATTACCCGAACCGACGGTGCGTATATCGACGCCTTTGAGTATGCGGCCCGCAACATACGCGGTGGGCAGCGATCCGCAGAGGTAGCAGCCCAATGCGACATAAGTGAGCGTCAGATAATCCACAGAATTGAATAGTTAGTCAGAGCACAGCGTCAATTGAAATCACAGCATAGTGTGTGGTGAAACCACACACTATGCATGTCAGTTAATCGCAGAGGTTAAATTACCCTGATCGGTCTTAACGACCAGTTGGCCGTTGTTTTCCGTCAGTTCGATAGCGGTGGGAGATTGATTGAGCTGCCAGTAGTGTATGGCTTCACCGCTGTCGGTTTTGATCAGCGTAATGACATTACCCTGCGCCATCGCGATATAGCGCTCCGTCGCGGCGAGCGTCGTATAGCGCGCAAAGGTGTTCATCCAACTCAGCTCGCCGTTGGCATCAAAAGCCCAAAGCGTGCTCGAATTGCCGTCTGCCGTCGGTGTGATGATGTTGCGCGCGGTCAGAATCGGGCTGTCGGTGGCGACTCCCGACGTCTCGCGGCGCCACAGCAGATCTCCGCTCATGGCGTTTAGTGCGAGGATGCGCTTTTTATCTGCAATTGCATAGATCTGTTCGCCGCGGCCGTCGGCGACGGGCTCGAGTGCCGTAATTTCTGAATCGGTTTGGATCATGTAATCGATATGCCCGTCGGCAACATTAAGACCGTAGATTTTGCCATCGGCGCACGCCAGCGTGAGCATCGTGTTCTTTACCTGCAGCGGGGATACATCGACGCGCTCGCTGAGATTCTGCATCCACAGCATCTGTCCCGTCTGCGCATTGAACAGATAGACAGCGCCGATCGATGTTGCCACGCTGACAAAAATCTTCTCGTTTTCGGTGAAAACCAGCGGGGCTGATGTCGACGCGATTTCAGGCATCGGTTGCGACCAGAGCAGTTTCCCCGACCGCGAATCGATTGCACGCAGCGTACTGGCGAGATCGAGAGTCAGGTGGAATTCTTTCCCGATTTGGGGTTTAATCTGCTTTTCCCAGATCGTCTCAATTTTTTCGGGACTGACCGACTCTACCGCGGTTCGTGCCGTCGCAGCAGGTCTGCCGGCACCCGAGGCAACGAAGCCCATGCCCCCCGAAAGCAGCGCGGCACCCAGCAGCGCGGGTATAATCGCCAGCGGCGGAACCAGACTGCGCTTTCTTAAGGAATAAACGCGGCTGGCAATCTGAACCGGAGCAGAAAATACAGCTTCATCGATAGGATACGCAAGCCGGGCTAAGGCTGTTATTTTCTGCTCCATAACCTACCTTATGCCGTCCGGGGATAGTGTCCAAAAAAAATGTGGGGATTTCCGAGCGCATAGGATACTTTTCCCTTGACGCACAAAATCCGTCACACGCGATGGAGTTAAGGGCTGAGCCGATTGGATCTCAGTTTTATGCACCAAACCCCGCAGACGGTGTTTGGAATAAAAAAAAATCAAAGAGACAGGAGTTTCTGATGAGACAACAGAAAATATCACTAATTGTTCTGGTGCTGAGCACGATCCTTTTCGGTATCGGTTGTGGCAGCGCCAAGGTGGCCGACGATTCTCCGGACATCTATCCTTCGAGCGTGGAAAAAGCGGATGCAGAAGCGGCAATCGCCGATGCGCAGACTGCCTATAATGCACTGGGCGAAGACGGCAGTGCAGAAACCGGAAAAGCGAAAGAGTTTCTCGATAAGGCGAAAGAATACGCAAACGACAAAGAACCGGAAGCAGCATGGGCTGCGGCGATCAAAGCTAAGTCGTTTTGTGCGCTTTCAAAGCTTGCGCGCGAAACACGCGGCGCCGGTTTGAAATAACCCAACGGGATAAGGAGAACACTAATGAAGAAAATAATAACAGCAATCATGGCTATGGCACTCTTTGCCCCGGCATTTGCCGGCGTGATCAAAGAAAGCCAGGCGAAACGTGAGGTCGACGATGCAATCCAGGCGCTGTCGGCAATGGATTCACGCCAGGAAATCGCACCATTTCTGCCGCAGAAAGAAGCTTACACCGCGCGCACGTACTGCAACAAAGCGCGTAACTTCCTCAGCGACAGCGAATACGACAAGGCCAGCTTCTACGCTGTGCTTTCGACCAACTATTCCAAGATCAGCGTCTACAAGGGCCTCATGGCGAAAGCCGACAAAGACAAGATGGCATCAAAACTTGCCGGTGCTGTTGTCCCCACCCTGAAGAGCGTTGGTTTTAAGCGCAAAGGCAATACCGGTACATTTACCGGTGTTTTCGATCTGAAAACCATATACGCCATCAAGCGCAGACCGCAGGTTGACGCAATTCCGGCGATGTCAGAAGAAATGGTTGGCCGCGTGGGCGAACTTGCAGGTGTATTGGATTCACAGAAAGAAATCAAAGTTCTGTTCCAGGCTCGCGGTGTGACCGAAGACCATGCAGCCAAATACGCCGACAGCATCAAAACCGCACTGATTGAAAAGGGTATCGAAGCAGCGCGCATCGAGATCCAGACCAAAAAGAGCAATAAAGACGGTGTCGAAATTACGCTCGACAACGTTCACGTAAAGTAACGCAGACCAAAGCAACCCGGGTCGCGCGGATATACCGCGCAATCCGGGCTTTCCGATTCAAATCAATTTCAGTACAGTGGCTGTCTGGCGCGAGCGCGTGAGCGCTGTGTAGAGCAGACGGTGATCGTCCGTGGGTGCCGATGCTCCCATGACCACAAATACATCCTGATACTCCGATCCCTGACTTTTGTGTATAGTGAGCGCGTAAGCGATTTCCCAGCCGCCGAACCCAGCCGCGTTGATGCGGCGGATTTCCCCCTCGGCAGACATAAATACAGCAAACAGACCCCCGTTCATTTCCAGCAGCAGACCCGTGTCGCCGTTAAAAATGTTCAACCTGTAGTTATTCTGCGTCGCAACGATCGGTGTGAGCGTGCGGTCTTTGCCCGCAACGTGTGTTTCGACATGGCGGCGCAACTGCTCGTTTAGCGACAAGCTGCCTGTGAAGCCTTCGCGGCGTTCGCAGAGGATAATCTGCCGCCCCAAAAACTCCAGAGCGGCTTTTACCGACTCTGCGGTAGCCGCAGCGCTGTCAAAATACGCGCGCAGAGACGAGCGCAATTGTTCCGCCTCGGCGTTGCAAAAGCGTTCCGCGGCATAGGTTGCGAGAAACTGTGGCAGCGCGCGCCGCGGCATCGGTTGCAGATGTATGCCTTCAACCTGGTCGTCGATGGCGCCGATGCCTGCTGCCGCGATCGCCGCATACGCGCGGGCCTTGTCGGCTGAAAAGCGCCGGACTGCGGTGAGCGCCGTGTGTTCCAGGAGGCCTGCGTTTGCCAGCAGATCGATGGTGGCGTCGATCGGCTCACCGTCGATGGCCGGCAGTTGGTTGAGGTCGCCGGCGAGGATCAGTTGTGCCTGCGCAGGCAAGGCGCTCACGAGCGAGGCAAACAAGCCGAGATCGACCATCGAAATTTCGTCGATAATCAGAATGTCGCAGCCGATCGGATTGCGCGCGTCATGGCGGGGCCGTGCGCGCTCGTGGCTAATGCCGAGCACGCGGTGTATTGTGGAGCACTCGACGACCGCGCCAGGTCCCGCCTGCGTCTGCGTGTACCGCGCTGCGGCTTTGCCCGTGGGCGCCGCGACCGTGACGCGCAGCGGTCGGCCTGGGTTTTTCAGAACCGATTTTTCATTCAAAAATTGCTGCAGCACAAAACTCTTGCCTGTGCCGGGGCCGCCGGTCAGCAGCACATGCCTGCCGGCGTGCATCGCCTTGAGCGCGGCTTCCTGCGAGTCTGTCTGCGGCATTTTGCCCCCACCGAGTCGGAGGAAAAAATCCAGCATGCGCTTATACTTCTGCGGTACCAGAAAAATGCGTCCGTGAATTTCAAGGCTGCGGAATGCACCGCTGCCAAGCCCGGGTTTCAGCACCGCAGGGCCCGAGCGCAGCGCAGCGAGTTCAATGGCAGGCAAACCCGCCGCGAGCTGCGACAGAATTTCAGCGCGCACAGGGGCAGGTGCGTCGATGCCCTGCCAAACCGGTTCGTCGCCTGCAAGCTCTTGCCAGATACCTTTGAGTTCAGCTTCCATTGAAGTCCATGAAGTGCACACCGACCGATTCGCCAGGTTTCAAATAACGCAGATAAACGAAATAGCAGCCGGCAACTCTGGCGCCGCTAGTGGGATAGCAGGCGCTGAGGTAGGCCGACAGCGCTTCGGCATAAATTTCGGCCTGCAGGCCATAATGGCCCTGCGTGTATTCTGAAATATTTTCGGGTTCGATGTCCGCGAGTGAATTGCTTTTATAGTCAAGAATATAGTAATCTTTGCCATCCGCCGAGAAGACGAGATCCATATAGCCATGCATGGTGCGCCGCAGAGGCGAGTTGCGGCCGTCTGCTGCCAGCACGCGGTGGATTTTCTCAGTACTCCAAAAGGGCATTTCGCGCCAGAGCTTGTCGGCCCCCAGCGCCGCGAGCTCAATCGTGGCCCCGGTTTTCCGCGCGGCCGACAGCGGCAGCGACGCCGTCGCGCACGCATGTACGATCTGCAGAATGCGTTCGGCCACTGCGCGCGCGCGTTCAGGCGTGAGGTCGAAGAGTTGCTGCACGGCGTGTTCTGTTTCGCCGCGCATCCGCTCCAGCGTCGCCGCAGCATCGCGCGCAAACGCGCCAAAATCACACCTTTCGAGTATGTCGTGCAGCAGCTGCCCGGTGAGCGCGCCGCGCGGCAACACGTCGTCCGCAAATGTGCTTTCGCGCTCCTCCGCCGCGCCGCGCTGCGTTTGGCCGATGTCTGCGCTGCTGCTGATTGCGGTAAAAGACGTGCGCTGCGAGACGCGCAGCGGAATGTCGCCGTGGTTTATTGCAGGCAGCGGGGGAGCAGCGGGTAATGGTTGCTGGCGATAGGCCGGCACTGTGCAGCTGTCCAAATCCAATACCGCAGCGCCGCACCTTGCGGCTGCGCCGCCTGCAATCCAGGGCGCTACAAAACGCGCCACCGGACCGGGCGACACCGACGCATAGTTGGGTGTCACGAGTGCGATCAGTTTGTGTTTGGCGCGCGTCAGAGCGACGTAAAGCAGGTTCAGCTGCGTCAGCTGCGATTCCGCCTGACTGGTCATGAGTTTTTCGGCGCGGGCGTCGAATTGCGCGATCTCGGCAGGTACGACCGGTCGTTTTTCGCGGTCATGAAAAAAGGCAAAGTTATTCCAGCGTTTGTCATGGATACCGTCTGCCAGCACGACGGCGTTCCAGTCGAGCCCCTTGGAACTCTGCACGGTCAGCAGCGTCACCGCGTCTTTGCCGCTCAGCATGTCGCCTGCGAGCTCATCGCCTTTTTCCTCAGCGCACAGATCGCTGAGCGCCGATGAAAGGCTGGCGAGATCAAAGATGCTTTTGCCGCACAGTCCCAGCAGAATCTGGAACAGCGTGCGCCAGCTATGGTAGCGCGCGGCATCGGGATAATGTTCGAGCAAATAGTGCAGCGGGGCCTGGTTTGCGGCGATGAGTTGCAGCAGATTGAGTATGCGGCCCTGCGCTGCGAGATTTGCCAGCCGCGCAAACAGGGCCGCCGCATCGGCATTGCCGCTGAGAAACAGCGTCGACGCGGCCAGTGCATAGCCCTCGTCGTGCGGCAGTGCGAGCGCCGCGAGCAGAATTCTGAGGTGTCCGACTTCGAGGCCTTTGAAATCGGGTTTCTGTTTGTAATACGCATACGGAATGCGGAATTCCTGCAACACCGCAGCCATGGTTGCCAGCGACGCGTGCCGATACGCAATCACGGCAATGGTCCAGTGGGGATGTTTTTCCCGGATATCAGCGATGCGCGCCGCGGCGACGCGCGCAAATTTTTGTTCGTTCGCTTTTGCGTATTTCGTGGCATGATAGAATTCTGCGCCGGTGAAGGCGTCGCCGGTGCTCTGCGTATTATCGCCCTGCCGGGGCGGCACGTATTCGACCTGCAGATCGCTCCAGCTGCCGGCAACTGCCGGCGCAGAGAAAATGGCATTCTGCACCGCGAGCAGTTCGGGCGCCGAGCGGTAGTTGGTGCCCAGTACTTCGTGCAAGGCGCCCGCCGCCGCGAGTTCCGCGCGCGCCTGCAGGTACACAAATACATCCGCGCCACGGAATTTATAGATCGCCTGTTTCGGGTCGCCCACCACAATCAGTCGCCCCGCAGCCGCGCCATCGGCCGCAGCGAGAAACAGCGTGCGGAATATCTGCCACTGCACTGAGTCGGTATCCTGAAATTCGTCGATGAGCGCAAAACGGAAACGCGATCGGGTCCGCTGTGCAAAGTCCGCATCGGTGAGCGCGTCGGCAAAACCCGTGATCATACCGGCAAAGGTCATGAGGTTGCGCTGCCTGACGATCTCGCGCATTCTGCCTACAATACGCCGGAGCGTGAAAGATTTGAATTCTGCGCCTGTTGTCAGCTGCTGCGCACCGACCGGCTCAGGCCACAGCGCCGCCCCGGGCGAGGCGAAGCAAAACAGCGCTTTCTGCCGCAGCTCGGCGTCAAAGGTGCGCTCGCGGCCGCCCGAACCAAATTTGCATTCGCTGAGCAGCCCCGCGAGTTGCGTGGCCTCAATTTCGGGCCATACGCTGCGGTAGACCCATTCGCGCGCCTCTTCGAAGATTTCGTCTTCTTTTGCCGTCGCCATCGCACTTTCGGCGATGTTGGCGCGCGGACTTTCGGCGAGCTGCCGCAGGCAGAATTCGTGGATCGTGCCGATCTGGTTTTCGGTGAAATGTTCGACCGCGCGCCGTGCGGCCGGGGAGTCGGCACTCTGCAGCCTGGCATAAACACGCGCCTTGAGCTCGGATGCGGCCTTTTCCGTGAACGTGACGCACAGCGTTTGCGCGATCTCTGCCGCGCCGCTGGTGATGATCCCGGTCAGAATTTCGACGAGACGTGTCGTCTTACCCGAGCCCGCGGAAGCCTCGATAAAGACATGCCTGCCTGAAGCGACGAGTTCGGCCGCGCTCAGATTTTGATCCTGCTCAGCCACTCTTTTTGTCCTTCTTCTTCTGCGCCTCTTCGGTGAGGGCGTCGATTTCGGCAATCGGCCGGATGAACCGGTCAAAAAACTCTGCGCTCCCGGCGCTGACTTTGAGGTCATAGAATTGCCGGATAAATTCGTTTTTGCCGCCGTCAAACCCAGCGGCCTCGGTGTCCTGGAGCAGCGAGAGTATTTCTTCTGCCTTAGCCCCGGCGAATACCGAGAGCTTTTTTTTGGCCGGCAAAGCACCGAGATCAAACCAAAACAGGTTTTCCTGCCGCATCGCCGTGATAATTGAGCGCAGGTAAGCTGGCGCATCGGACACAGAATCTGCGGCGAGCGTGGCGACCACGGCGTATTCCTGCTGCAAAATTTCCTGTTCGGCAGCAGGCTTTCCGATCTGGTATTTGCCGATTTCGATCGCGGCCGGCAAATCAGCGCGCGGCGCCGCGATAATGAGTGCAGACATCAGCAAATGCGCCCTGACCAGCAGCGCAGTGCGTTTCGGGTAGTCGCCCACCGAGGTGTCGAGCAGAAGCAGATGGGGAGAACCTTGCCGCTCAAGCAGCAATGGCGAGCGTCCCGTGAGGGTGAGACCGTCGATGGATAAGGCCGGCAGATAACGGCGTTCGAAGCGCTCGGTCTCTTTTACAGCAAAGGCGGATGTCACTTTTTCATGGAAAATGTATTCGATGAGTCGTGTCGTTCGCCGCTCCTCGGCAGCGGTAGCCGCAAGACGCCTATTGTTGTCGTTTGCCAGCAGCAGCGTTTTCGTATGATCAAATCCGTCGGGTGCGCCGCTGCCGTTCGCCTGTTTTTGCACAATTGTTGCCAACGGTTCAGGTACAACCGTGTCGGCGGCGGAGATCAGCGCGGCGTGCAGATACTCTTCGCAGAATTTCAGTCGCGACCCTGCACTGACGCTGAGACCGGGTTCTTCGCGACTGAAATCCACCGGTTCGTCCGGCACAACACCGTGCTGCGCCAGTATGGCGACAGCGGGGTTGCTGAGAAAACGTTCGAGATCCGTCAGCGAATGCTGCTGCCGGCCTGTTCCGGTCGCAGCGGGCGAAAGCCGCGCTGCGATTGCAGCGCCCTCAGTCGGGCGATTCGCCGCAATACGCTGCGCTGTCTCCGCGTCGCCGATCGACGAGAGCGGCGGATCGTCCGCACCGTCTTTTAGCAGTACGGTCTGTGAAAAATCGTTGCGCTGAGTGACGGGCACACCTGCCGCGTGCAGTGCAGAGCGCAGCTCTTCGATCTGCCGCGCCGGATATTTATCTGCGCCCGTAGCGGGGTCCGTCTGCGTATACGTGAACAGCAGTTCGCGGCAGCCGCTGAGCAGTGCCGCAACGAAGGTGATCTTGAGCTGCTCTGCCGCAGACAGCCGGGTGGGGGCGGCTGCGTATTCAGGCAATTGTCCGGTCTGATCGCTTTCTCTCGCTTCGAGATCTTCATTGACATCAAAAATGGTCAGGTGCGTTTTTACAAAACTGGCGGCGTGCAGCGGCGAGAGTGAAATGCCTTCGCTCGCATGCGAATGCATCAGCGCCGTGCCCGCCGCGTATTCACTGAGAAATGCTGTCAGCTGCGGTGCGGTGAGATCTTCGGTTTCACCGGCGCGGGAAATCCGCGCGAGAAGTTCGAGCACCTGCGCGAGCGATGCATCCCCCGCAAACGGGCCGTCGCTGAAAATTTCCCGCAATGCCGCCGTGAGTTTCACCCCGCGTAGCCTCGCCAGGCGCCTCGCTCCGCTCAGCAGAAAACTGCTGCAGCGCAGAAACAGATCGGCAGTTTCGGCCGAATCGAACTGCGGTATGACTGCATAGCCGGGTGCAGCGGTCAGCGCCTCCCCGCGGCCGTCGATGAGCTTGCCGCGGCAAATGCGCTTCAAGGCTGCGTCAAAATTGAATTCGGCTTGGCTTTCCGGGTAATCGTCGCGGTACGCGTGCGCGGCTTCGAAGGCTTCTGCGAAGAGCTGCACGAGTTCAGGCGTGAGATTGTAGGCACGCCTCACCGCCGCATTGTTGAGATAGCCGAGCAGTTGTGCGCGGTTGAGGCCGCCCAGTGCGGCCTCTGAAAAAATACGCAGCAGTTCGACCGCTGCCTGCGGTTTCTGCATCACGTTGTGTTTGGTAAAGATGCTTAATTCGCGTTTGGCACCCGCAAGTTCAAATGGCGCCAGCTGGCCTTCGATATCCGACAGCGCGACCGCGATATCTTCCTGCCGCAGAGCGGCGTCATTGCTAAGCGCGTCATGCCAGTAGTCGGCAAGAATTTCTGCGGCGCGCCATTTCCCTGGCATGCCCCAGATGCCGAGTCGCGGCATTGCGGTCCCCGGTTCCGGTATGCGCCCCGTGTGGGCTACAAAATGCACACCCAGCGGCGCGGCTTGCCCCCCAACCGGTTTGGGGGGGCGGGCAAAACA
>CAYHJO010000010.1:21797-37600 GCA_964356715.1 uncultured Turneriella sp.
GGGGGGATGGGGGCCCCCGGGTCCGGTTCGGCCCCGGGGGGCCAAAACACCCCCCCCCCGCGCCGCCGCTGCTTCCGCCATCACAGTTTTGCGGTAGCGGTCAAAACATTGTGCAACTGCTGCGGTGAATCCGGCAGCCAAAACTGAATCTGTCTGCGGTGCAAAGCCATAGAGGTGCACGTCGCAAAATCCCGCAATCGCCGTCAGCAGCTGAATGTGGTACGCCGACAGCAACGGCATGCCGAAGAGAAACAGAGCACCGTGGCCTGTATCGTTTTTCTCCGCGGCAATAAGTTTTTCGGCGAATTCCGGTTTCAGCAGCGGCGACAAGAGTTTGCCTTTTTCCAGTTCGACAGCGAGCGCCCGCCAGATTTCGGCCAGCGGTGCAGGCTGCGGCGCAGCCTTCTCAATCCTCAGGCGTTGCATTGTACGCGGAACATGCAGCAGATGATCGCGCAACGTGCCTGCGAGGTTGTGCGCCAGCGCCAGTTTCTGCAGCGGCGTCAGTTGCCCCAGGTCGTAACCCAGACCTGCAAAACACCTTTCGTGAACCTTATCGCCAAACAGGCGCAGAAGAATGATTTCGATTTCGGGCATGCCGGCGAAAGTTTGCGCGGCGGCCGTTGCCGGCGGCGCCGAAAACCAGCTTTCGCTGGCGGAGGGCCGGATTTTTGCGACCAGGCGCAGAATAAAATTCTCGATCGCCGCCTCGAGAAACGGAAAATTCACGCTCATGAGAATTTGATCCGCCTCGAGAAACTTCTTTTGCAGCCATGCTTCGGTATCGAGGTTGCCTACCACTATAGTCTGTGGTGTCTGCGGTCTGAGTTTTTCGCGTTCTGCGCGTACCTGTTGATATAGCGGTGCAAATAAATCGCTCAGCCGCTGCGCAGTGTGGTAGTGGAAGGCCATCAGGCGAGCGCCCGGCCAAGTTCGTTTTCAAACGCACTGCGTTCGATTTCGCAGGCGCCGAAAGATTCGGCAATTTCCGAGTGCACCTGAAAATCGAACAGGCGCACGCCTTCCGCGATCAGGTCATTGTACATGAAAACAAACGCCTCTTTACCTGCGTTGTCCGCGAGGTGGAAAGTCGATTCGAGAAAAGCCACGCGGTTAAGCACAACGCCGTAGAGCCCGCCAACGAGCCTGTTGTGCTCCCAGGTTTCCCACGAGTGCGCCCAGCCTTGTTCGTGCAGGCGAATGTAAGCGCGCTCCATTTCGGGCGTAATCCACGTCTCGGAGCGCGTCCGTGCACATTGGCGAATGACGCCGCGAAAGTCCCGGTCTTTGTGCAATGTGTGCGCCGAACGGCGCAGCACTTTGCGCATCGTGCGGTTGATGTGTATTTCACCGGCACGCAGTACCATGCGTAAAGGCGGTGAGCACCACAATATCGGTTCCTCTTCATACCACGGAAAAAAACCGTGGCTGTAGGCGTAGAGCAGAGTATCCACTTCGAGGTCGGCGCCGGCGCCGAGGTACATGCCCTCACCGAGCGCGTCGGTTGACGGAAAAGCGTAACGGCTGGTGAAGCGTTTTACATCGGTAGTCATATTTCGGATCTGGCTCTGTTGAGTTGGCGCGTCTGCCGAACGATATTAGAAAAAGCGTGTCACTGAAAATAAAATATTATGGCGTTCGCGGGTCTCTGCCCGTCAGCGGCAGCGAATATTCCGGTTTTGGCGGCAATACCACCTGCTGCTTTCTGCAGCATAAAGACACCAAGATCGTCATCGATGCAGGCACCGGTATCCGCGTGCTCGGCCTTGACCTGATGCGCAGCGAACTGCCGAAAACCGGCGGCCACGTTCACATGCTGTTTACACACACTCACTGGGATCATATCCAGGGCTTTCCTTTTTTTATACCCGCTTTTCTGCCGAATGTCACCCTCGATATTTACGGCGAAACCAAAACCGTACCTGGCCTCGATGGCGCCGCCGAAGAATGGACGATTGAAAAGGTGCTCAAAATGCAGCAGCACTTCATCTATTTCCCGGTTGGCACCAAGTACATGTCTTCGAACAAAACCTTCCGCGAAATTACGCCAGCATCCAAACTGCGCATCGGCGAGGTGGATGTCGAGTGCTTCCCGCTGCACCACCCGAATTCAACCCTTGCGTTCCGCTTCACTGTCGAAGGCAAGTCGTTCGTCTTTTCGACCGACGTCGAGCATAACGACGAAATGCTCGAAAAGCTCGCGCAATTTGCCGCGCACGCGGATGTCCTGGCCTATGATTGCCAGTACACAATGGCCGAATACCACGCCGGCAAAGTCGGCTGGGGGCACTCAACATACGAAAGCGGCATTGCCATCTGCAAAACCGGCGGCGTGAAGAACCTGCACATGATCCACCATGATCCGCTGCATACAGACAATACGCTTAAGCAGATGGAAGGCGACGCGAAAAGGCTCTTTCCCCCGGCGCTGATGATTCCCGAAGGCTACGAGTTTTCACTGTGAGTCGTTTTCCTATTCATGCCGGTCATGACGCTCCGCTACCTGTTACGCCAATCGGTCGCCGCTGCCGCTGAAAAACTCGCACGCGAAAGCGGCACAACGTTACCCGAAAATTTCCAGCCGCGCATCGACTATACTCCCGACCTGAAGTTCGGCCACTACGCGACGCCCGCGGCGATGGAACTCGCGAAGGTGCTCAAACAGAACCCGCGTGCGATCGCGGAAAAGCTGATTTCGTACATCGACGCCACATGCTTTGAAAAAATCGAAATCGCCGGGGCGGGGTTCATCAACTTCACCCTGAACAATGCCGCCATCGCCGGGGTATTGACTTTTCCGTCTGTTGCCGCATGGCTCGAAGCGGTAAAAAATGAAACCGTACCGGATAAAATCATCTTCGAATACGTGTCCGCAAATCCAACCGGGCCGATGAATATCGTCTCCGCGCGCGCGGCTTCGGTGGGCGACAGCATCACGCGCGTGCAGCGCGCCGCGGGGCATGCAGTGCACCGCGAATATTATGTGAACGATTACGGCAATCAGGTTGAACTGCTCGGTCTGTCGTTTGCGTACCGCTACCTGCAGAAATTTGTGCCGGCCGAATTACCCGATAACTGCTATCAGGGCGAGTATATCATTTCTTATCTTGAAAAGCTGATCGCCGACGGTGTTATTCCCGCTGATTTGTTACTCGATGCGGCCAAAGCCGCGCAACTGAATAAAGAAGATTGGCTTGCGCGCGCGGCAAAATTCTTCTCGCCATTGGGCATCCGCAGCATTCTCGCTGACCAGCAGGCAGATTTGAAAAATTTTCGCACCGAGTTCGACGCGTTCTTTTCTGAAGCGACGCTGCATGAAAAAGGTGCAGTGCTTGCGGTCGGCGAACGGCTCAAAGAGAAGGGCAAGGTGCGCATCGACGAAGGCGCGCAGGTCTTTGTCAGCACCGAATATGGCGACGATAAAGACCGGGTGATCGTGCGCTCTGACGGGCGCCCGACATACCTTCTGGCCGACATTGCCTACCATGCCGACAAGATCAGCCGCGGTTATAAAAGCATCATCGATATCTGGGGCCCGGACCACCACGGCTACATCGCGCGCCTGTCGGGCGCGCTCAAGGCGCTGGGCTTCGGCGATAAAGCCGGCGAGTCGTTTAGGGTTATTATCGCGCAACAGGTAAATCTGCTGGAAAACGGCGAACCGGTGGTGATGTCGAAGCGCCTGGGTAAATTCCAGACGATGCGCGACCTGATCGAAAAGATTCCTGTGGATGTTTGCCGGTACTTTTTTGTGACGCGTGCGCTGAGCACGCATCTCGATTTTGATCTCACGCTGGCGCTCGACCAGTCGAAGAAGAACCCTGTGTACTATGTTCAGTACGCAAACGCACGTATTCATTCGATTTTTCGCGAGGCAGGGAGGCCGGGGGTCGGCTCCGGGCAGGATGCCCTCGGTGGCGACGACCGCGAGGCCGGGTTTGATTCGGCGACGCAGAAATTGAATTCAGGGCATTTAGCCCATGAATTCATTCATGGGCTAAATGCCCCTGCCGAGCGCAAGGCCTTATTCTTTTTCCTGATGCGCTTTCCCGAGCTCGTGCACGATATCGCCCGCAACAACGAAATCCAGCGCCTGCCTGAATACCTCTACCAGCTCGCAACGCTGTTCACGTCATTTTACCATGGCAAGAATAACCGTATTAAAGACCTGCTGGCGACTTCGCGCGCCGAAGCCGATGCGCTGCTGAATCTGTGCCTTTTGGCAACGCAGGTGTTCGAGCAGGGCTTGTCTTTGCTGGGCATCACCGCCCCGCGCGAAATGCACCGGGACGATGCGGAATGAGGGAAGCGTAGCTTCCCTCATTCCGCATAAACAAAAAAAGGCGGCCGAAGCCGCCTTTTGAAATGCAATCTTGAGAAAAGATTACTTCGCGAGTTCGCCCATGGCGAGTTCGCAATCTTTCTTGATGCCTTTCTTTTCGATTTCCATGATCACCTTGCAGCCGATCAGTTCACCGTCAGGTTTGCAGTTAGATTTTTTCACTTTTGCACCTTTGATGCGACCTGCGAGATCTTTACCGATTGCTGAACCAGCCAGCTGGTTGTTTTCAACAGTCGCTGCAGCCTGCATGTTCGCACCGCGGCAAATTTCGATCACTTTTGACATCGCGTCCATACGCGCCGCTTCTTTCGCTGTGCCTTCTTTTTGCAGTTGAGTTCTCAGGCCTTCTTTAGAAACGCCTACACCTTTAACGATCAGCTTGTCTTCACCAACAAAACCGCCTTCCATTTCATCCACTGAGCCTTCGCCCTGGCTGATATCCTGCATGCCCTTTGTGCTGCCGCCGCAATATGTTGCGAGGAATGCGAGCACAAAAAAAGCTAAGTAACCTGATTTCTTCATATATTCTCCTGTCATTTTTTTCTCATTCAGGGGCTGCCTGAAGAGTCGTCCCTTCGGGATTGCCCCGTATAGCGCGGGCGCTTCACGGGTCAAGCCGAAAGGGAACTTCAGCGCTATATAGACGTCCAAACGCGGGTAAAGGGTCGGATTTTTTTCCGCGCGGCGATTATTTTTTTGCGCTGAGAATAATCCGTGTTTTCTGCGGTGCAACAAAATCGGGATTTTCTCATTTACATTCTGGTCTTATCTGCCATAATCGGCTATGAAACATGCGCGGATTTTTCTCTCTGCTATGGTTGCGGCCGCACTGCTGGCATATCCCTCGCTGAGCACGCAGGATGCAAACGATATGAAGCAACGCATCGACAGCAAGTTCAACGAGGTCAAGGCCAGCAACGATGCGAAGCTGCGTAAACTGCAGGAAGAGATCAATGGCATGCGCGATGAGATCAAGAAGAAAGGACTCTCGTTTCAGGTGGATATCACCGAGCAGATGAAAATGAAGATTGCCGACATAACCGGCAGCAAACCACCACCGAAGCCGACACCGACTCCGGCGCCGCCCGTGACCCCCGACACTCCGCCGGCACCCGTGCCGTCGGGCGATGTGCGTGCGAAGTGTAATCCTGCTGCCGAGGCGTTCGACTGGCGCGAGCACGGCGTTGTTCCGCCGGTGCGCAATCAGGGCAGCTGCGGGGATTGTTACCTGTTTGCGGCGATGGGCGCCTATGAATCGGCGTACATAATCCACAACAAACAGTCGGCCGATCTCGCAGAGCAGTTCATGCTCAACTGCAGCAAGCAGTTCGGCTGCAACGGCGGCTGGCACGGCACTGTGTGGAATGAAATGAAAAAAACAAAAGTCGATATCGAACCAAACTATCCTTACCAGGCAAAAAAAGGTATCTGCAAGTTCAGCCCGGTGCCGGGTGACTACCGCGTGCAGGAACTTGGTTATGTGAAGGCAGAGAAGGGAGGTATTCCGCAACCGCAGGCGATCAAGAATGCGCTGTGCAGTTATGGCGTGCTGGCAACAAGTGTACTCGTCACGCGCATGTTCTCGGGCTACAGGAGCGGTGTATTTAACGAAGGTGCGCGAGGCACTACGAACCACGCGATTAACATCGTGGGTTGGGATAACGCAAAACGCGCGTGGCTGATCCGCAATTCATGGGGTGAATGGTGGGGCGATAAGGGCTACATGTGGATCGAATGGGGTTCCAATTCAGTCGGCAGCGGCACGATGTGGGTCGAACCAGTTAAACAATAATATTCAAAGCATGGCTGCGCCATGCTTTGAATATTCTCACGATTGGTTGTCCGGTTGTCTAAGGTCTGGTTTCAGACGCCATGCTGCTCGTAGATCGTGAAGGCAATGCCGTCGAGGCGAAGAAACTCGGCCTCAAAGACGGGGAGTTCGAGTTAATCGTTGGCCATCTCGGCCGCAAGCCTTCTTTTACCGAGCTCGCGATGTTTTCGGGCATGTGGTCGGAACACTGTTCGTACAAAAACTCCATCCTTCTTCTCAAGAAACTCTATTCAGAATCAGATCGCCTGCTGGCGAAACCCGGTGAAGAAAATGCCGGGTCGCTCAAAATCAACGACAAGCAGGCAGTCGTATTTAAAGTTGAGTCTCATAATCATCCGTCAGCCGTTGAGCCATACCAGGGGGCAGCCACCGGTGTCGGCGGCATCATGCGCGACGTGTTCACAATGGGCGCGCGACCGATTGCGACGCTGAACTCTTTAAGGTTCGGCCATCCCTCAAAGGATGCCAGAACGAAATATCTGCTGCGCCGCGTGGTGAAAGGCATCGGCGACTACGGTAACAGCCTTGGCATTGCCAACACCGGCGGAGAAATATTTTTCCATGAGAGTTATACACGTAATCCGCTGGTGAACGCAATGACCGTCGGCGTGGCCGACATCGATAAGATGGCGACGGCAAAAATTCCGGGGCCCGGTAAGTGGGTGGTTTATGTCGGTGCCAAAACCGGGCGAGACGGCATCCACGGTGCGAGCTTTGCCTCGAAGAACCTCAGCAAAGAATCTGAAGAAGAGCGCAGTGCGGTGCAGGTCGGCGATCCATTTCTCGAAAAGCTCGTGATGGAAGCGACGATTGAGTGCATTCAGAAGAAGCTCGTGCTCGCGATTCAGGACATGGGCGCTGCGGGTCTTGTCAGTTCCTCGTCAGAGATGGCGGCTTCGGGCAATGTCGGCGTGCGCCTCGATCTCGAAAAAGTACCGGCACGTGAAACCGGTATGGTACCATTTGAATTTATGCTGTCTGAAAGCCAGGAGCGCATGCTCATGGTGATTGAACCTATGAACTGGGAAAAAGTGAAGGCCGTCTTCGATAAGTGGGAGCTCGACGCTGCGGTGATCGGTGAAACCACTGAGGGCAAGAACCTGCAGATTTTCATGGATGGCAAATGTTACGCCGACCTCACCGCAGAAATTCTCACCAAGAAGGCCCCGCGCTACGAAAGGGAAACCAAAGCCGTGCCAATGAAAAATGGTGCTGCTGATCTCGATCAACTCGATAATCTTCTGCAAAAGGCGGATGCAGCGGGTGTGACCAAACTGTTCGCCAGACTGCTGGCCCACCCGAACCTCTGCTCGCGGCAGCCGATTTACCGGCAGTACGACACCGATATCGGCCTGCGCCGCGTGATCGGCCCGGGGCAGAACGGCTGCGTGGTGCGCGTGCCTGATTCAGAATCGGCGCTCGCTGTGACGATCGACGGCAACGGCTACTACATTGCGATTGATCCTTATAAGGGCGCGCAGCACACTGTAGCCGAAGCCGTGCGCAACGTCGCCGCAACCGGCGCCGAGCCACTGGGCCTCACCAACTGTCTCAATTTCGCCAACCCGTATATTCCCGAGAACTACTGGTTTTTTACGCAGGCGGTGACCGGCATGTCAGACGCGTGCCGCGAATTTAAGGTGCCGATTGTCAGCGGCAACGTCTCGTTCTACAATGAATCAGAAGACGGCCCGGTGCTGCCGACGCCGACACTCGGTGTCGTGGGCCTCATCGAAAAGGCAAATCAGGCGGTGCCTGCGGCGCCGCCTTTAGCGGGGGGATCCCCTGCGGACTTATCCTCGAAACTAAACCTTTATCTCTGCGGCAAATTTACGCCGTCTCAACAGGCAAGCCAGTACCACTATGCAGAAGGCAAACCCCTGGGGGGGCCGTTGCCAGATTTAGACCTCAAGGCTGAAATGACCGGCGCGCAGAAAATGGTCACACTGGCGAAAGCCGGCGTGTTGGCTTCAGCCATCGATCTCTCCGCCGGCGGCCTGATGCGCGCTGCATGCCGCGTCGCGTTCGCCGAGTTTGAATCGAGTGGCACAATGCCTTCCATCAATATCGATCTCACCGCGCTGGGCAAGGGATTGGCCGACACGCTGCTCCTCGGCGAAACCGCTCACTGCTACATCGTCGCCGTCACTGATAAGAACGCTGCCGCGCTTGAAAAAGAACAATCCGCCGATTTCCCGGTGGTGAAGCTGGGCAGTATCGCTTCCGGTGACGGAACGCTCACGCTCGGCAAGACAGATTTGCAGTTGGATGCATTGTATTCAGCATGGGCGGGCGGATTACAAGAGTTTTTCCGTTAACCACTTGCGACCGGAGGGTCTGCGCAGCAGGTCGCGACAGTCTCCTAATATTTTTTGCCGTATTTACATAAAAATAATTGCCGTAATGACGGCAGAACTATAATCTTGGTGTATGAGGACCAAAACCACGCTCGAACTGGAGGCCCCCGTTTATCGTAAGCTGAAAGAGTTGGCCGGTAAAGAGGGCAAGACCCTAAAAAAGCTCATGGATGAGCTCATTATTCTGGGCTTAAAAGGAAAAGAGTTAGCAGGCAAACACCGGTTTGTCTGGCCCGGTGCAGTCGACTTGGCGCCCAAAATCGACATCGGCGACAAGCAACTGGTGCAACAGATTCTCGATCAGGAAGAGCATGTATTCCATTGATGCGAATATTTTCATCTACGCGGCGATCAAAGGCCATGAGCGGCAGGCGGCAGCGGAAGAATTTCTCAATCACATACTTTCGACACAGGAGCCCTGTTTGTTGTGCTGGGAAACACTCCATGCGTTTGTCAGAATCGTGACGAACCCATCCATTTTTGCGAAACCGATGTCATTCACCAGGGCGTGCGAATATGCCGAAACGATCATCCACCTTGCGCAGGTAGAAATGCTATCCCCCACGGCTGAGTCCTTTCGTATTTTCTCCGACTACGCAGAAATCATGCCGCTAAAAGGAAAAATCGTGAGCGATGCTATTATCGCCTCTCAGCTCGAAGCAGCCGGTGTGCGCACAATTTATACGAATGATCGGGATTTTAACAAATTTCCGGGGCTCAAACCGAAGAATCCTTTTGTGGCCAGGTAGTTCTGTCGCCGCCATGCAATAATTTGGTTATAATGGGAGTTACAAATGCGCACCCCCGACTATCCCGTAGACAAACAATTCACCGAACGCTGGTCGCCGCGCGGCTTTGACCCTTCGCAGCGACTCAGCGAGCAAGAACTCAAAACCCTCTTCGAAGCCGCACGCTGGGCACCGTCATGTTCCAATGAGCAGCCGTGGCTGTTTTACCACGCGAAAGACGATACCTCGCGCGCTCTGTTTCTCAGCTTTCTGACTGAAGGCAACCAGCTTTGGGCTATGAATGCGAGCCACGTCGTCATCGTCTGCGCGCGAAAAACTTTTGCGACCAGCGGCAAACCCAATGAACACGCATGGTACGACGCCGGCGCCGCGTGGATGTCGCTGGCTCTCCAGGCTCGTAAGATGGGCTACCACGCGCACTGCATGGCGGGCATTCAGCACGCAGTCATTGCCGAAAAACTGAAGATCGACACCTTAGCGGTCGACATCGTCACAGCGATCGCCGTGGGCAAACAGGGCGACGCCTCGCACCTGAACGACAGGCACAAAGCGCAGGAAAATCCCAATGCTCGCAAGCCGCAGAGCGAATTTGTAGTCGCGGTCTGACGAATGGCACTTTCTCGCGAAGCCGAACGGCTGATCGCAACGCTCAATCTCAGCGAACACCCCGAAGGCGGCTGGTACCGTGAAACCTACCGCTCACCGATGCAGCTCGACACCGCCCTGGGAAAACGCAACCTAGCAACGCTTATCTACTATCTGCTGCCGGCCGGCGTCGAATCGCGCATCCATAAAGTCTCGTGGGATGAAATCTGGCTCTGGCAGGGTGGGGGTGTGCTTGAATTGAAGACCTATTCGGAGCAGAATTTAGCCCCCGAATTAATTCGGGGGCTAAATTCTGCATCACCCCAGCACCTGATGCCCGCGGGCACATGGTTTAATGCAGTGGTGACCGAAGGCGACTACGTGCTCGCGGCGTGCATGGTCGCGCCAGGGTTTGATTTCGCTGATCTGACATTCACGCATTCATAGGGGTAGACTTAAGTCTACCCCTATGAATGCTAATTATTGTAGCGATTGCTACAATAGTATTTGACGGAGTATTCACTTTTGCCGATGCTGTGGCATGGTTAAACGCTTGCCCCGGCTTATTCCGTTCACGGATGAACACAATGCATTCCGCAAAATGGCGGCCGACTTTTTTGCCAAAGAGTGCACTCCGCGCATTGAAGAATGGGAGGCTGCGGGCGAAGTCACCCGCGACGTGTGGGAAAAGGCCGGCTCGCTCGGCATGATTTGCCCCAACTTTCCCGAAGAGTACGGTGGTCTTGGGCTCGATTTCTACTACAATGTGATCGTCAACGAAGAGCAGGCAAAGGCGGATGTATCGGGTTTTGGCCTGCCGCTGCATGCCGACGTGGTGGCACCCTATATTCTGCATTTTGCTTCAGATGAGCAGAAGAAGCGCTGGTTGCCCGAAGTGATCCAGGGCAAAAAGATTCTCGCGATTGCGATGACTGAACCGGGCACAGGTTCAGATCTCGCCGCGGTGACCACGCGCGCGGTCGACCACGGCGACCATTTTATTCTCAACGGTTCCAAGACATTCATCTCGAACGGCCAGCTCTGCGACCTCTGCATCGTTGTCGCGCGCACGGGCGACGGGCAGGGTGGTATCTCTCTGCTCGTCGTCGAGCGCGGCATGCCGGGTTTCGAACGCGGCCGCAAACTCAAGAAGATCGGCATGCACTCGCAGGATACATCCGAACTGCACTTCAACGACGTCAAAGTACCCAAGGCAAACCTGCTCGGGCGACAGAACGCGGCGTTTCGCTACCTGATGCAGGCTTTGGCACAGGAGCGCCTTGTTGTCGCGATGGCGAACATGGTCTCGGCAGAGCGCGTGCTCGACCAGACCGTCAAATACTGCAATGAGCGGCGCGCGTTTGGCAAACCGATTGGCGCATTCCAAAATACGCGCTTCAAACTCGTCGACATGTACGTCGAGCAAGAAGCGGCGCGCAGTTATCTCGACCGTGTACTCATGATGCACGCTGCGGGAGAAAAAACGACCGCGGAGGCGTCGGCTGCAAAATTGCAGTGTTCTGAGTTGTTTCAGAAACATGCATCGGCATGCCTGCAGTTCTTCGGAGGCTATGGTTTTATGATGGAATACCCGATCGCGCGCGCGTACACCGATAGCCGTGTGCAGACGATCTACGCCGGCACTTCTGAAATTATGCGCGAAATCGTTTCCAAAAATCTGGGGCTAATAGCATGAAAGACATCAAAGAATTTATGGCCGCCGAAGCGGTTAACATGAACGGCGCTGCCGTCGTCATACCCACCACCCGCAATCTGCAGTTTTTAGCACCCCGAAGAGGTGCGGCGTAACACGAGTGCGCTGGTGGAGCGTTATCGTGAAGAATATTTTTCGGAGAAAGGGGTTGTGGTCGAGGAGTTTAAGAACCGCCAAGCGGCTGTAGGATAAGCTCGACCTATTAGATCAGCCTGCAAAAGCCGCAAGAAAATCGAAAACGCTGATTTTGGCCGAAGCTTTTCTGTGAAAAGCCCCGGCCAAAATTACGCGGCCGCTGCGCGGGTTTTCGATTTTCTTTTTGAGCCTTCCGGCTCAAATGCGCGGCTTTTTCGGCTGCTCTCATAGGTTTGTAAGCTGCGCTTACAAACCTATGACCATCCCCCCATCAACACGCAGAATCACACCAGTGATAAAATCCGCGTCAGACGAGGCGAGAAAGCGTACCGCTTTCGCGATGTCTGCAGGCTCACCGCGCTTCGGCAGTGGAGTCTGTTTGATCACTTCTTCTTTCCACTTGTCGGGCAGGTTGCTCGTCATGTCGGTCAGAATAAAACCAGGGCACACCGCATTGACTGTAATGTTGCGTGAAGCAAACTCGCGCGCCGCAGTCTTCGTGATCGCAATCACTCCGGCTTTCGCCGAACCATAGTTTGCCTGGCCTGCGCTACCCACAAGACCGGCCACCGAAGAGATATTCACAATCTTGCCATACTTCGCCTTCATCATCACCTTCGTCGCAGCCTGAATGCCGAAGAACACACCCTTGAGGTTTACGTTCTGCACGAGATCCCAGTCTTCTTCTGACATACGCAGCAGCAGGTCGTCGCGAATCGCGCCCGCATTGTTGACCCAGATGTCGAGGCGGCCGAGTTTTTCGACCGCGGCATTCGCGAGCGCAGTCTGCTCCGCTTTTTTCGTCACGTTGCAACCGACACCGATCGCTTTCACGCCATACTTCGCGGCGATCTCATCGGCAGTCTTCTGCGCACCCTCGGCATTGATATCCGAGATAACAATGTTGCACTGCTTTTCAGCGAGTGACTCTGCAATTGCACGGCCAATACCGCGCTGTGAACCCGTAATAACGGCGACTCTATCTTTGAACATGGGTCGAAATCCATCGACGCGTTATGCGGTAAAGCTCTGTTGTAGCGATTGCTACAGGGGTGCCGATCGTTCTGTAGCACTGAGCTGTTGTCTTCAGTTGGACTGCTCGAGGCGAGATTGATGCCACCCGATTGTGGTTGACTCGACATTCTTTTTCGCCTGCATAAACCATGCAGGTCAAGTTCACGTATTGGGCAGAGGCTGACGGTAAGGTGCTTGGGTATCTCAACGACTTTCCCGACCACTGGACTCAAGGTGAAGACCTGGACGATCTAAAGTCACACCTGCAAGATCTTTACGCAGATTTCAATAGAGAGAATTTGCCCGGCATCAAGAGGGTAAGCGAGCTGGAAGTTGTGTGAAACGCAACGATTTGGTTCGCCAACTTGAAGAGGCGGGCTGTATTCTGCTGCGCCACGGCGGCAAACACGATATTTATCATAATCCCAAGACCGGAATGACGCAACCAGTGCCCCGGCACCGGGAAATCAATGAATATCTGGCCAAGAAGATCCTGCGGGATTTAACCACAGAGTAGGGTAGCGGTTCAGACAGCGATTCACTTTTCACCCTGAATAAGAATCGCGTCTTACCCCATGGCGACGAAGGAACTTAGCTCTCTATATAACCCGCAGGGGCTGCAGGAGAAGTGGTACCCGGTGTGGGAAAAAAAAGGCTACTTCGACTACCACAAAAATACCGGCAAGAAGGATTCAGAACTCAAACCGGAAGATTGCTATAGCATCGTTATCCCTCCCCCTAACGTCACCGGCTCTTTGCACCTCGGCCATGCGCTCAACCACACACTGCAAGATATCTTAACCCGCCACCAGCGCATGCTGGGCAAGGCTGCACTCTGGGTGCCGGGCACCGACCATGCGGGCATCGCCACGCAGAACGTTGTCGAACGCCTGCTCGCGAAAGAAGGCCTGCGCCGCGAAGACATGGGCCGCGAAAAATTTGAAGAGCGCGTCTGGCAGTGGAAGGCCGAGTCGGGCGGTATGATCACGCACCAGCAGCGCCAGCTCGGCGAAAGCGTGAACTGGGACATGGAACGCTTCACGATGGACGAGGGGTTGAGCCACATCGTGCGCCGCGTGTTTGTACAGCTTTACAATGAAGGTCTCATCTACCGTGGCGAGCGCATGATCAACTGGTGCCCGAAAGATCAGACTGCGCTCTCGAACATTGAGGTGGAGTACAAAGAGATCCACGGCCATCTGTATTACGTGCGCTATCCTCTCGAAAGCGCCGAGCATGGTTCGACTGCGCTCACCAACCGTGAAGGCAATAAATACCTGCTCGTCGCCACGACGCGCCCCGAAACAATTCTCGGTGACGAGGCACTCGCAGTGCACCCGGACGATGAACGCTATGCGCATTTGAAAGGAGCCAAGGCAAAAGTTCCCTTCATCAATAAACTCATCCCCATCGTGTTCGACGATTCAGTCGATAAGGAGTTCGGAACCGGCGTGGTCAAAGTGACGCCAGCGCATGACTTCAACGACTTCGCGACGGGTACGCGCCACAAGTTGCCATTCACCAACATCATGACCGACTCGGCGCACATGAACGACCTCGCAGGGCCGTACAAGGGACTCAGCCGCGAAGCGTGCCGCAAGAAAATTGTCGAGGACCTCGAAGCGGCTGAGATGATGGAGAAGATCGAGCAGATCAAACACTCCGTTGGCCATTCATACCGCTCGGGCGCAGTCGTCGAACCGCGCCTGTCGCTGCAGTGGTTCGTCAAAATCCGCCCGCTCGCCGACAAGGCAGTGAGCGCCGTCACCTCAGGTGCGACGCAATTTTATCCCAAACGCTGGGAGAACCTGTTCTTCGACTGGATGAACAAAATCGAAGACTGGTGCATCAGCCGCCAACTCTGGTGGGGACACCAGGTGCCTGCATGGTACTGCAACGACTGCGAAGGCGTCACTGTCAGCATCAGCGACGCAACCGAATGCTCGCACTGCAAATCCAAAAACATCAAACGCGACAAAGACGTGCTCGATACCTGGTTCTCGTCAGCATTGTGGCCGTTCTCGACACTCATGCCGCAGGAGATCAACAAGATCGACGCAATCTGGCCCGAAGGTAAGGTGCCCCAGAGCGATGTACTCAAGAATTTCTACCCAACCTCGACTCTCGTCACCGGTTTCGACATCATCTTCTTCTGGGTGTCGCGCATGCTGATGATGGGCATGCACTTCATGGGCCAGACTCCGTTCGACAAAGTCATCATCCACTCGCTCGTGCGCGACGCCAACCGGCAGAAGATGTCTAAATCCAAAGGCAACGTGGTCAATCCGCTCGAAAAGATGGACGAATATGGCACCGATGCGTTCCGCTTCTTTCTCATCAGCATCATGCCCGACGGCAAAGATATCATCTACGACGAAGCGCGCCTCAAAGGCTATCAGGCCTTCTGCAACAAAATCTGGAACACCGCGCGCTTCATCATGATGAACACCCCGCAGGATTACACTCTGCCAAAAACCGCACCCGCACTCTCAGCCATCGACGAATACGTGCTGCGCGAGCTCAACGCCGCCATCGAAAAATGCAACACCGCGCTCGCGGGCTTCCATTTTTCAGACTATGCGCTGGCGATCTATGACTTCCTGTGGAAAACCTTCTGCGACCAGTACCTCGAAATGAGCAAAGTCGCGATGAAAGACGAGGCGATGAAACCGGGCGCCCTCTACACGCTCTATACCGTGTTCGGCGCTGCGCTCAAACTTCTTCACCCCGCGATGCCGTATATCACCGAAGAACTCGCGAGCTATTTGCCGGGCTATGACGGCAAACTGCTGATCGTATCCGATTGGCCAACGGTGCACGCGGTCACGCAAAAAAGTGACAACCATGGTTCGACAGCGCTCTCGAAGCGAGAGACCGAAGACGGTCGCATCAACCACACTGCCGTGATGCTCGAAATCGCGGCGAAAATCCGCCAGGTCCGCGCTGAACTTTCCGTCGAGCCCGGCACCAAAATTACCGTCCCCATTGCGCTCGAAAATAAACCCGAGGTGGATTTTCTGCGTGCAAACTCCGCATTTATCACAAGCCTCGCAAGCCTCGGCGAAGTGAAGTTTGC
>CAYHJO010000011.1:0-16426 GCA_964356715.1 uncultured Turneriella sp.
CTTGTTATTTTCCGGAGTATCAATCCCCCTCTGCATCGCCATCATACCGTACGTGCCGAGGTCGTTGACGAAATCGAAGCCGGGAACGTCGCGCAGCAGATCATGCAAAAACATATAACCGCGTTCTTTGATTTCTTTATCGCCCACAACGTAAATTGTCGCGGGCGCATCTTGCACACGTTCTTCTTTTTTCGAAACGATCGCAACTTTCTGCTCGCCCTTAAAGAGTTCGAATACGTCGGCGCTCGACACAGAATCTTTTTTTACTTTCGATTGATCGGGCTTTACCTGTTCGCGGTCGTCGCGCTTTGTTTTGTCTTTTTTTCCGTTTTTCCCCGAAGGGTTATTGTCGTCGATGTTGAAATTGTAATCAACAGAACTGAGGCTGAATATGCCGAAGAGAAAACATGAAAGCGTTTTGGCGATGGATAGATGCTGCACGCGATGATACTAATCGGCGTTCTCCTTTGTCAAATATTTCGTAAAAAGAGGATTGCATGATGTGACATAATTCTAAACTGACGCCAAACATTTGTTCACTCTTTTTGTCTTGCGCGCAGATTTTTTTATTACAAACTGCCGGAATGCAGCGCAGAATAACGGATTCCACAAAAGTTATCGCGGCAATTGCCGTCGTGGGCATCCATGCCACGAGCACATCAGAGTACAACTTTTTTCTGCGGCATGATTTCTTTTCGCTCGATTTTCTCAGCGTGCTCGTGAACCAGTGTGCGCGTTTCAGCGTGCCGGTGTTTCTCTATCTGTCTGCGTATGGGCTGGCGAAATCGGAAAAAGTAACGCAGCAGACCTTTGTCGCGTCGTATGCGGGTTTCCTGTGGAAGCGCCTGCCGACAATTCTCGTTCCGTACTTCTTCTTTTCGTCCATTGCGCTGGCGCTGGAATTCCATAGCTACCGGGGCGCGAAGGCCGATTTGGTTTCGTTAATAGTTAATAAACTGCGCACCGGCGCTGCCGATTACCATCTGTATTTTCTGGTGATACTCGCGCAGTCCTACCTGCTGTTTCCGTTGCTGGCGCGGATTTCCCGCGTTTCTGCGCGCGGCTACGGCATCTTCACGGGGCTCGCGTTTTTTCTGGTGGCAGGGTTGTTATATAAAGGGAGCTCTGAGATCTTATTACCTGAACTCGGTTTGAGTCATCCCGGCTGGCATGCTTCGTTCGTCATCTATTGGCTGCCCTACTTCATGCTGGGAATTCTGCACGCGCAACGGCCGCCCGCATTCAATTCTGCAGTTACGGAAATCCGTAACAAGCAGGTGACTGACTATTCACAGCTATGGAAATCCATAGCTATGGCGGCATTCGTCCTGCTCGCGCTGCTACTCGTCGTTTTTGAGTACATATATTACTCCCGCCAAGGCAACCCGGTGGATTACTACAACCACTTCTCACGCCCGAGCGTGATGCTCTACGCGGTCGCAGTGGTTTACCTGTTACACTCCCTCATCCCCGACCCTTCTCCCGAAGGGAGAAGAGAGCAAAAACTTATCTCCCCCCCCCCCCCCCCCCCCCCCCCCCCCCCCCCCCCCCCCCCCCCCGCGCCCCTCACCTTCAGCGTCTACCTGATCCATCCGCAGGTGTTGCGCCTGCTGACTAAATATGCAGCTGGCTTGCCAAGTGTATTTATGTGGATTATTACCGTAGCAGTGGCATTCTCGCTGGTCTACGGACTGACCTTATTAACTAATAAAGCGACACAAAAAACCCCGGTCTTGTTAGCCGGGCCTGTACAGTTTCTGCAGCGATGTCTAGGCTTGCGCTAATCCAGCTATGGGCTTAAGCCCATAGCTGGATTGCGCCTCAAACGCGTTCGAATATCGGCGTCAGCTTGTCTTCGTACAGCTTGAACTGTACCTTGTCGCCGATCTTCGCCGTGTTCGCGTCGGGCATTTCGACAATTGCGGTAATGCGCATCTTGTCGTCGGTTTCGACCACGGCCATACAGTAAGGCGCGCGCGCCTTATTTTTTCCCAATGGCACGAACGTGTTCACCGAGTACGTGTAGATCGAGCCCGTGCCCTTTGCCTCATAGTCTTCGAGATTCATCGATCCGCAAGCAGGGCAAGCGGCGATACCTTTTGGGTGCGGCGTGCCGCAGTCTTTGCATTTTACAGCGGGGATTGTTGTACTCATATGTCACCTCTTCCCAGAATGTGTACGGTTGAAACGGAAGCCGGGCCACCTAAGACGTGTGTCAGCGCGAACTTCGCATCTTTCACCTGGCGCTTGTCAGATTTATCCTGTAACTGCCAGGTCATCTCGACGATCTGGCCTACACCCGTGGCACCGATCGGATGTCCTTTGGCGGTGAGGCCGCCCGATGTGTTGATCGGTAATTTACCGCCGAGGCGTGAATGGCCTTCCGCAGCGAAAAATCCGCCTTTACCTTTTTCGGTGAAGCCGAGGTCTTCGACGTTCATGATTTCGGTGAAGCTGAAGCAGTCATGGCATTCGGCGACCGAAATATCACTCGGCTTGAGGTTTGCCATCTTGTATGCTTCTTTTCCCGCTGCGATCGTCGCTTCAGACTCTGTGTGTTTCGCGCGGAACGCAACGCTGAACGAAGCACCGCCATGGCCTGAACCCATGACTTTCACTGCGTTCTTTTTGCCCAGCCCCTTCGCGCGGTCTTTTGTGGTGATGATGACCGCCGCGGCGCCGTCGGTAATCAGCGAGACTTCCTGCGCGCTGAACGGTGTGGCAATCATCGGCGATTTCAATATTTTTTCGAGCGGTATTTCACGCTGCTTGTAAGCATACGGGTTCAGCGAACCGTGGTACTTATTCTTTTCGGCAACCTGTGCGAGCTGCAGGCGTGTCGTGCCGAACTCATGCATGTGGCGGTGCGCGAACATCGCGAACATTGTCGAACCATTCATGCCGGGGCCGGCTTCGTAGAGATAGTCCACGCCCGAGAGCGCAGCTTTCATCTGGTCTTCGTAGGGAAGTTCTTCGGGGGGGATGTTCATCTTTTCGACGCCCATTACCATAACCGTATCATATACTCCCGCACCGACGGCGATCATCGCATTGCGGAATGCAACTCCGCCAGATGCGCAGGCCGCCTCAAAGCGCAGGCTTGCCGCGTTTGGCAGCGCGAGCGAGGTGGCAGCGAGAGCCGCCATCGTGTTCTGCGCGTTCAGTCCATTACCGTTGTAGTTACCGAGATAGAGTGCCTGTATCTCTTTGCGGTCAATACCCGCGTCTTTGATCGCACCGTTGCCTGCGTCGGCGATCAAGTGGCGAAAGCTCTTGTCTTTGAAACTTCCATGTTCGGTTTCATGCGCACCGATGATATAAACTTCTCTCATGGTTCCTCCGTGATTTTCTGGCCCATACATTAATTCAAGGGCCAGAAAACATCCTGTAGCAAATGCTACAGTCAATTCCGCAAACCTGAACAACGCGTCGATAATTTTCGACGGGTTAATCCAGCTCCAAGGCAAAGGCAATCGCTTCTTTGACTTCTGGCCATTTCTGTGGCGATATTTTCCCGATGGCCTTGCCGATGTTTCGCTTTGCAACGGTCTGCAAGTGATCGAAATTTGCTGTGCAAATCGTTTTCAGTCCATCGGTGGTATCGAGCACTACTTCTGTCGGTATGTCGCGGATTACGGATGTTACCGGGGCAACAGTTATTTCATTCAGGTAAGATATGGCCGATGACCGCGTGAGTATCAGAACCGGACGTTTCTTATCCGGAGATTTAAACTCATACCACCTGATTTCTCCACGTTTCACGGCGGCCACACCTGCTCGGCTTCCCACCCCGAAAGATCGCTGCTACTGCGTTTTTTCGTATATCCGGCGCGGTGCTGTTTTTCTTTCGCAGCCGTAGAGGTTTTACTGAGGAACTCTTCAAAAGCAATGCGGGCAAGAGCAGATCGCGACATACCCAGTTTTTTCGAGCGGCGGTCGAATCGTTTCACCAGCTCCGGTTCAAGGGTCATCTGCACCGTGATCATAGCTATGATTATAGCTATATATCCGGGACGTCAAGTGGATTTCCACGATACACTGCGCGGTCCCCGAGTGATTTTCCCGTAGGGAAAATTGTATCGAGGGGACTCGGGGCGCGTCTAGGCAACTTGCTTTCGCTGCACGTCCGTCTTCTTCACCACGTTAAAATCCCCGAGATGAAAAGTGCTCGCCTTGATCACGTACTCACCCGCAAAACCCGGATAGAGCGTTGTGTTACGGCCCGAGTCAGTAAGATACCAGCTTTTGCAGCCCGAAGTCCAGTTCGTAATTTTCATGCGCTCATCGATGAAGTTTGTGAACTCAGCCTGCTTCTCGGCCTTCACTTCAATACTCTGTATGCCTTCGGTTAACATGCGTGACACGGCCGAGGCGATGTAACGGTATTGCGGCTCGGTGTAGACCAAAACCGAGGTATGGCCGGGGCCGGTGTTGGGGCCCATGCAAAAAAACAAATTCGGAAAACCGTGCGCGCTCATGCCCAGGTATGATTCAGCGCCGCGCGACCAGTCGGTGTTGAGATTGTGCCCGCGCGCACCGTCTACGGGGTATGGCACGCCGGCTTTCGGTACTTCGAAGCCTGTAGCATATACCAGAACATCCGCGTCAAACTTCTGGCCATTCGATTCAACACCAGTAGGATTGATCTTCGTTACCGGAGACGCCACAAGCTGAACGTTGTCGCGCGTCAGTGCCGGATACCAGTCATTCGAAATGAGCATGCGTTTGCAGCCGAAACGGTAATCGGGCGTAACCTTTGCGCGCAGCTGCGGGTCGCGAATGGTGCGCTCAATGTTCCAGCGCGCGAGGCGCGCGAGCGCTGTGGTAACCGGTGTGTTAAACACGATGCCCGCACCAAACATTTCGGTGATTGCGTAAATTGCGTTGCGGCGAAGCGATTGCACAAACGGCAGCGTGCGGTAGATCGATTTTTCAAAATCGCCGATCGCGTAATCGGGCTTCGGGATTATCCACGAAGGTGTGCGCTGAAAAACCGCCAGTTCTTTCACGTCGCCGGCAATCGCCGGCACCAGCTGAATCGCGCTCGCGCCACCGCCCACGACGGCAACTTTTTTGCCTTTGAGGTTCACGTTGCGGCGCCAGCGGGCTGTGTGCAGAATTTCGCCTTTGAATGATTCAGAGCCTTCGATTTTTGGGATCGATGGGTTTGACAGCGCGCCCATCGCCGACACGACGACGCGAGCGGTGATTGTACCGCCTTCTTTGGTCGTGACCGTCCAGACGCCCGCGGCTTCGTTAAATTTCATGCCGGTGACGGTGACGCCGAACTCCGCTTTTTCGCGCAGCTGGTGTTTATCGACGACCCACAATATGTAAGATTGGATTTCATCGGAAGTCGCAAACATGCGCGACCAGTTCGGGTTGGGTTCGAAAGAAAACGAATAGAGGTGCGAGGGTACATCGCAAGCGGCTCCCGGATAAAAGTTATCGCGCCAGGTGCCGCCAAAATCATTGCCCTTGTCGACAATCCTGAAGTTAGTGACGCCTTGTTTTTTCAGGTTAATGGCAGTCCCGACACCGCTGAAGCCTGAACCGATGATGAGCACATCCAACTGCTTTTCTTTCATGCCGCTCCCTTGCGGATAAGAATCAATACGTCAACTGCAAAAGTGAACAGTTGTTCATTGTTTCCATATTTAAAAGCGTTCGATACTGCAAATTTATTGACGGCACTGTCACTTTTCGCATGCAGACGGGCATATGTCCCGTATCGCCGAGCCCGGTCAACCGATCGCCATCCTGCTGAACGCCAACGCACGCTTAGTAACTAATAAAGTACGGCATTCACTGGAAAAAATAATTCCCAAAGCTCATCTGTTTTTCAGCCGTACGCACGAAGAGGCACAGGATTACGTGCAGCACATCATCGACAGCAAGTACCGCGTAATTTTTTCGGGCGGTGGCGACGGCAGCTTCGTGCACCTGATCAACCTCGCCGCCGATTATATAAAAAAGAAGAATCTCGCACAAGGCTGGCGCACAAAAAAGCATCCCCCGCTCGAACTGCCGCATTTTGGCGTACTCAAACTCGGCACCGGCAACGGCATTTCGAGTTTTGTCGGTTCGCGCGCCGGCACCAAACACCTGGAGCAGACTATCCACAGCGGAAATTTCCAGACCATGGAAATGTCGCTGATTGAAGCCGGCGACCGCCTGTTCCATTTCGCGGGTTCGGGCTTCGACGCGCGCGTGCTGAGCGACTATCGGCTGTTTATGAACTCGCTCAAGACGCCGCAGGCGCGAAAGAATTTTTCCGGTTTGCCTGGCTATTTTATGTCGGGCCTCGGTAAGACTGTACCCGAATCGGTGCTGCGGCCCGATCGCGGCGAAGTGAGAATCGAAGTGGCAGACGACGACAGCGCGTTCCATATAGAGCACGCCGCCGGCCAAGACATCCCGGTAGAAACCACCAACCGTGTGCTTTACAGCGGGCCATCGACGGCGGTCGCGGTCGCCACTGAACCGTATTACGGCTACAACATCCGCGCTTTTCCGTTTGCCAATCTGCGCGAAGGCTATATGAATCTGCGCATACTACTCGCCAAACCCGTCAGCATCGTGGCCAATATGGGGCAATTCTGGAACGGCAGCTACCGCGGCAAAGGTGTGGTGGATTTTCTCGTAAAAAAAGTCAAAGTGACTTATGAGAAGGCGACACCGATGCACATCGGCGGGGATTTTGAGGCGTTTTCGCGGTCTCTCAGTTATTCTATTTTTCCACACACCTGCAAGTTGATTGATTTTCGGGGTCTCGCGACGACCTGAATTGGTTACTCGGCCACGGGTGGTTGCGTCAATTGCTGCACGCGGGTCCATTTATCTTCGACCTGCTTCTTACTGTACTGCTCGGTGAATACGGCCTCGTTGTAAGCCAGCGTTGCATCGTCGGGATAAAGACTGCGCGCCAGGCCAAAGAGCTCCGCCGCCTCGTCAAAGCGCCCCATTTTGTGCGCGTAGATTGCCGTCTCGTTGAGCACTACCGCATCGCGCGGGTAGTCGGCCAACAGCGCGCTGATCTCTGACCACGCGTCGTGCTGCATGCCGCTCGAAAACAGCGCGCGCGCATAAAACAGCCTGATCGCGCGGTCGCGTTTCATGAGCGACAGCGTCGCGAAACAGCGCACGGCTTCGTTAAAGCTGCCAAACAGACAAAAGAATTTGAAGTAGTGCACGCGGTGCGACAGCGGCGGCAGTTTCCCCTGGTTGAACAGCCAGTCGCGCGTGCGCGTATTGGCAAGAATGCGCGGAATACTTTCGCGCAAATCCGGCGAAAGGTCTTCGACGTCATAAATTTCGGGATTGGCAATGTGCAGCAGCGCGTCCTGCTCGGTCGTGCAGGGCAGATTCTCAACCCACTCCCTGAAACGGCGGCTCTTGTCCGAATTTAAGAGCCGCAGCCAGCGTTTGGGGTTCATGTGCCTCACAAGGCAGGCAAGATTCACATAATACAGCCCCTCTGAGAACACGGCGGATTGCGGTGCCTGCCTGTAAACGCGGCGAATCGGCAGCTTGCGCGCGAGTTCGTTGTCGTAGTATTTTCTAAGCGACGGTGCGAGCTGTCCCTCAAGCTTCTGCCAGTCTTTGCCCGTGATGTGTTCGGTTGTGTAGAGGTGATACGCTGCCGCAAAGCGTGTGTTATGCCATTTGGCAAGCGACGGCACCTCGCTGGCGCTCAGTGGAATACCGATGACATCCTGGAACAGAAAACGGATCGCATCGCGCTGCTCAGACCCCATCTGCGTATGCGAGGCGACTTTCAGCGCAACCAGGGCATATTCGGTGCGGCCGCAGTGCCAGAGCGCCAGCGTTGCGAGAGCGCCGAAGGTGGCGACACCCGTGGCGCTGTCGCACTGCGCCAAAAGCGCCAACGCATCGAATTCGCGCGCAAGTTCTGCGGTCTGCGTGCGGTGAATACTGCCATCAATATCGAATGCAAATGCGGGCAATAAAACAGCCACCTTATCTTCAGGGGCATGGCGCTCGTAGACGACCTGCGTCCACGGGCTCGCAATATCGCCCACCGTCAGCTTCGTGCGCTTAATGCGCGGCGCTGAGTTATCCGCAACGGGCGGAGGTTCACTGACCACCGGTTTTTTTTTCGCGGGCTCGGTCGCCCGCCGGCCTTCGCCGCCACGGGCGCGGCGCAGGCCGACAATCGCCGTGACAACGGCAATAACCACGAGCAACAACGCAATGCCCGCCGCGATAAACAATCCGCGGTTTTGGGCAATAAATTCAGTCATCGATCGCAATGATTCGCTCATACGCTGGCTTTTATATCATCGGCAATTGGGGCAAGCCTACTGAATAAGGCGCATGTCACTCTTGCATACATTTCTCAAAGGCAGCATCTGCCGCCTTCTGCATCGCCTGTTTTTCAGCTTCGGAGAATTTGCCCATTTCAAAATTGATGTTCAGGTAGCGGAGCGCCTGCGCCATCTGCTGGCTGCAGAGTTTTGTGTCCCCCGGTGGTTCTTTTTTGCTTAGTTTTTCACATTCGCAGCGCGCGAGACCAAAACCAACCGCATTGGCGCGCGCTGCGGCTATTTGCTTTTTTTCGCCGCAACCGACCGCGGCCAGAAACAGCAACACCAGAATGCCTGAAAACAGTTTGCGCCTCATATCGACGAATGCCGTACCTGTGGCGGATGTCAACAGAATTCGGTGCTGCATTTTGGTTTGACAGTGCGCTCCTTTGACCGGGTGCTCGCACCGATAAATGAGATTGGCAAGTTTGAGCCTCTTCGCCTTTGCCGTCGTCAAGGCAGCCGATTTCATCAGCCGACTAATGCCCTACCGCGAAAGGCTTTATCGCCTCGCGCTCGCGCAACTGCGCAACACGAACGACGCCGAAGACGCAGTACAGGAGGCCCTCATCAAAGCCGGCCGCAATGCGCAGGCTTTCCGCAGCGAATCGAGCGAATATACCTGGGTTGTGCGCATTCTCATCAACCATTGCCATGATATACAGCGCAAGGTGACGCGCCGGCAAAAACGCGAGGTCACCGGCGATCTTGTCGGGCAGAAAAGCTCGCAGATCGCAGATACCCGGGCCAGCATCGAACAAAATATCGAACTTTCAGAGATGTCACAGCATCTAATGTCTGCAGTGGACGAACTCGGCCAGAACTACAAGCCTCTCATTCTCATGCGGTATTTTGAGGACATGAGCTATGAGAATATTGCCGAAGCGCTCGAAATTAATGTCGGCACGGTTAAATCACGCATGAATCAGGCCAAAACGTTGCTGAAAGCAAAACTCGAGGCGCGCGGCATCGGGGGTGATTATTTTGGCTAAGCCCCCTGCGAAGCGACGGATTAAAGGGGCTGTTGCAGCCGATGACGCGAAGTTTGAAGCCTTTTTGCAGAAGCAGTTCGGCGAACTCAAAAACGAGCTGCGCAAATATCCGTTTCCGGCAAAAGAAAAGGGTGGGCAGGTTATTCCTTTTGGCCCGCGAATGAATTCGTGGGCCAAAAGGAATGCCAAATGGAAATATAGTATTGCCGCGG
Organism: uncultured Turneriella sp.; assembly: GCA_964356715.1. Classification (GTDB taxonomy): domain Bacteria; phylum Spirochaetota; class Leptospiria; order Turneriellales; family Turneriellaceae; genus Turneriella. Next base: position 9,532 of record CAYHJO010000011.1, read on the forward strand.
CAGTCGTTGTGGCAATCGCCGTTCCCATGATATTGCAGCTGAACCGGCAAAGGGCCGAGTTCGCAAGCCCCACATCAGCACCCGCATTAGAGCAAGGCCAGAAGAGCGGCAAATCGTTGCAAGACCGCGTAGCCGACAGAGAAGAGACCGACGCAGATGCCCTCCGTGCTGATTCCACGGTCCAGGCGAACAAGAATTACTATAGCAAGAAGCAGGCAGCGCCCGCAAAAGACACTTTCGACAGACGCGGCGCGGCAGAGAAAAAAGGTACACCAGATAGAATGCCGGCTGAACTCCCGGCCAGTCGCAGCGAAGGTTATATCAGTAAAGAAGAAGTGCCCGCTCCCGCGCAAAAGCAATCAGAAGCGGCACCGGCAGCCAGACGCAGTCGTGAAACCATGGCAAGCACCGGCGCAGGCGCGGATAAAGAGGAGCGTTCGCTCGCTGCTGCGGCACCGCCAGGTGCTGCGGCACCCGCGCCCGTCGCAGAATCGAAGGCTACACGCGATGCAGCCAGCGTGGCAAGCGCCGATGAAGCGCCGGCGGCAAAACCGCGCTCGTTCTCTATAGATGACACTAATGCTAAACTGAAGGCAAAGAGTATTGCCGAAGAAGAAAAAGCCGAGATGGAAAAACTCTGGAAAGAATACGAAAAAGATCCGAAGGGTTTCAATAAAGACAAGAACCGCAGCGCACGCCTGCGCACCCTGCTCACCCGCCACGATACAAAGTCGCGCGCAAAGCGCATGCAAACCAAATAAAAAAGCCTGCTTTCGCAGGCTCTTCAAACTCATAATCTGCAGCGAAGCTGCAGATTATGAGTAATTTTAGTGTGCTTTTTCGCTCTTGATTCTCATTTTATAGAATGAGCGCCAGACGAACAGCATGCTCGCTGCAAAGAACACGACCGCGAGAGCCGTGCGCAGAGTCGACGGCTGGCCAGTGGCCGCATCTTTCAGCTCGACAGCGAGTTCCACGGCCAACAGACCGAAGAGGGTAGTGAACTTGATCACCGGGTTCATCGCCACTGACGAAGTGTCTTTGAACGGATCCCCGACTGTGTCGCCCACAACGGTTGCGTCATGGAGCGGAGTGCCTTTCTGCTTCAGCTCGACTTCCACAAGTTTTTTTGCGTTATCCCATGCGCCACCGGCGTTTGCCATGAAGATCGCCTGGTAGAGACCGAAGATCGCGATGGAAATGAGATAGCCAATAAAGAAGTATTCGTTCACAAAGGCAAATGCCAGCGTGCTGAAGAAGATGCCAAAGAAGATGTTCACCATCCCCTTTTGCGCATACTGCGTGCAGATTTCGACAACCCGCTTGCTGTCAGCCATCGAAGCTTTTGTCACTCCGTCGAGTTTGATGTTCGCTTTGATGAATTCGACCGCGCGGTAAGCACCGGTAGAAACAGCCTGCGTTGAGGCACCGGTGAACCAATAGATCACCGCGCCGCCCGTGATCAGACCGAGCAGGAAAGGAGCGTGCAGCAGTGACAGGTTGCTGATTGCACCCTGGTTGCTGAAGTTTGATGTGAGCATGCTGATAATCGAGAAGATCATCGCAGTCGCGCCCACAACCGCTGTACCGATGAGCACCGGTTTCGCCGTTGCTTTGAACGTGTTACCCGCGCCGTCGTTGGCTTCGAGGAAGTGTTTTGCTTTTTCGAAGTTGAGGTCGAAACCGAAATCTTTTTTGATTTCTGCTTTTACGTTCGGAACATCTTCAATGAGCGAGAGTTCGTAAACTGACTGCGCGTTGTCGGTTACGGGACCGTATGAGTCAACGGCGATCGTTACCGGACCCATACCCAGAAAGCCAAAGGCTACGAGGCCGAAGGCAAACACCGCGACTGCATAAGGGTTCATCAGCGCGCCGAGACCGGTGAGTGCAACGTAATAAGACACACCCATCAGAATGACGATCGTGATGCCCATCCAGTAGGCAGAGAAGTTACCGGCGGTGAGGCCGGACAGCACGTTGAGCGAAGCTCCGCCTTCTTTCGAGGCAGTTACCACTTCGTGTACGTGGGCAGATTCGGTCGACGTGAACACTTTCACGAGTTCAGGAATAATCGCACCGGCGAGAGTACCGCACGTGATGATTGTGGAGAGTTTATACCACAGCGTACCGTCGCCCAGGGTCGGGATCAACAGGTATGATACCGCATATGTCAGCCCGACTGAAACGATAGAAGTAATCCACACCAGTGAAGTCAGCGGATGTTCAAAGTTAAAGCTGTCTGCGTTCTTGTATTTTGCACCGGCTATCACGCTGTTGAGCAGGTATGAGCCAAGCGATGCAAAGATCATAACGATGCGCATCGCGAAGATCCACACCAGCAGTTGCACCTGGAATTGCGGAAATACCGCGAGCAGAATCAGCGAGATAAGCGCAACACCGGTTACGCCATATGTTTCGAAACCGTCGGCGGTCGGACCAACCGAATCACCTGCGTTATCTCCGGTACAGTCGGCGATCACACCTGGGTTACGCGCGTCGTCTTCTTTGATTTTGAAAACGATCTTCATGAGGTCAGAACCAATATCGGCGATCTTCGTGAAAATACCGCCGGCGATTCTGAGCGCAGAAGCGCCCAGCGATTCACCGATCGCAAAACCGATAAAGCACGGGCCCGCGAAGTCAGGTGGAATAAAGAGCAGAATCGCAAGCATCAGCACGAGCTCAACAGAAATGAGCAGCATACCGATCGACATACCCGCACGCAGCGGGATAGCATACGTGTTGTATGGTTTTCCCGAGAGCGAAGCAAACGCGGTGCGCGAGTTGGCGAAAGTATTGATGCGGATACCGAACCAGGCGACGCCGTAGCTGCCTAAGATACCGACGACCGAGCAAGCGAGGATCGCGACAACTTTCGTTACACCGTAGCCGTGAACCACGGCACCGGCCGCGTCTTTTGCCTGCGCGAGAAAGCCAAAGTAATAGATCATGATGGCGGCAATGAAGATCCACAAGAATGCCAGGAATTTTCCTTGCGTGATCATGTAGGTTTTGCAGGTTTCGTAGATCAGCTCTGATACTTCGAGCATGACCTTGTGTACCGGCAGGTTCTTCAGGCGCACATATTCAACGAGGCCGAAGACCAGCCCGAGAAAGCAGGCGCCAAGCCCTATCGTTAATAGCGTGCGTCCATCCATGCCCAAAAAGAGTAATTTTGGGTCTGCAAGGTTTGGTATTCTTAAGTCGGCTTCACTCGCCATCAGGGGCGAAATTGAAACCAGTAGCAGCGTCGTAAAAACGGCGGCTACGTTTCGTAGTCTAAACATAGAGGTCTCCTGGAGTTTTTTCATAGAGAGAGATAGGCGGCAGCTAGCACATCCATGTATTCTGCCGCTCGGATACGTCGTGTACCATGAGCGGTTAGGATACGCGCAAAAAACATAGGGTAAAGCAAAAAAGGCTCGATAACACGGCCGGCATTGCCAGCAATGCCATTTACCGCAATATGGAAAGGTTCGCAGACTTCATCAAACCGATACACAGCTTCAAAGATTGCCGCGCTTCGCACGTGCCGGCGGTGCGACTCGAAGCGGTGCGCCGGGCCGCGCATAAATTCCGCGATGAGTTGCTTTCCTCAGGCACCGTACCCTATTTCCGTGCCGCTACCCTGGTCAACGTGCCCTATCCCACACGCTACGCGTTTTTCAGCGTCTACAACGAGTCGACGTTTGTGTCGCCTATCCTGCATATCACCAATCGCCTCTTTGTTATTCGCTTCAAGACAACAGCAGGATTAAAAACCCTGCTGTTTTCACCCAGCGATATCATGGCAAACGCCGAGACGCGGTTCTTTAAGCGCTTCGCCGGCGGATTTCTCACGAAACTACAGGGCGACGCGATGAAAGGCGTCAAAGACGCAGCGCAGCAGCTCGTCGCCCCGATCGAACACACGGTCGAAGAATGGTTGCCGCTGATCGGCCTTAAACCAGAAGACATCGACTTCATCAGCTACGACCACCTGCACACGCAGGATCTGCGCAACTGGCTCGGCACTTCTGAACGCAAGGCATTTCTCCCCAACGCAAAACTGCTCGTCATGCGCCAGGAATGGGAATCCGCCACCGGCCTTTTGCCACCGCAAAAGGACTGGTACTGCCCGAACGGCATCGCGGGCATTGACCCGCAAAAAGTGGTTCTGCTCGATGAGGATGTCTTACTCGGCCCAGGTCTCGCACTCGTGCGCACGCCAGGCCATACGATGGGCAACCACTCTCTTGTGGTGAATACACCCACGGGGATTTATGTCTCATCAGAAAATGGCGTGTCGGCCGACAGCTACGCACCCATGCACTCGCGCAACAATGAAATCCGCCAATACGCCGAAAAAACCGGCATGGAAGTGATTCTCAACGGCAACACTCAGGAATCGGGCATCGAGCAGTATATTTCGATGGTGATGGAAAAGGAGATGGCCGGGCCGGCGCAGCAAAACCCCGATTTTTTCAACGTTTTTAACTCGTCGCAGCTGTCTGCCTATTGGATGTTTCCCGGCATCGGCCCGAGCTTTTCATTTACGGATATCGAAATCGGGCACATTTAGAAATCTGCATAATAGGCTTTTCACCTTATCATTCCCGGTTTAGATTGTCCAATGCGGGCAATGCAATTAAGATGGTTCATTTTAGGCGGTACGCTAATTCTGGCAAATTGCGTCCCTAAACCCACCTCAAAAGAGATGGATGGCAAGATCAAAGGTAAGGCGAGCCTGCAGCTTGCCGACGGCTCGACGATTTCGCGCGACAATTCCGACGAGTACAATCCATATCTGCTGCATTTGTCGGACGGATATCTGGTTCTGGTGTTTGGCTCAAACCGCAATGGCGGTCTGCATAACATCTTCGTGGCCAAGTCGGTCGAACCATACAATGGTTTTGAACTGCCATTCTTCAACGCGCCGGTCGCCGTCACGGCCACTGCATCGGCAATAAATGATGCGAATATGATCAATTTTGCTGCGGCTGCGAACGGCACAAGTGTAAATCTCTATGTCAATCTCCACACAGCATCCGGATTCATCCGCAAAGGAGTTTTGACCAATCTGTCGGCACCCGATGTCGGCAGTTTCGCGACCATCGCGAACACAAATCAGGAATCCAATACAATCATTGGCATCAACGCGGACGGTGCAGATCTGATTACCACCGATGCCAGTGGTATTGCTTACCTCGTGAACCCCGACAACAGCGTCGCGTCAGATCCATTCGGCGCAAACCTCGACTATAGCAATTCGGCCACGCAGGTACGCTTCGACAATTCAGGGCAGAACGACGCTTACATGGGAACATATTACGGCTCCACTTATGCAGCAACCAAAACTGACTACTTCGGCTCCATATTCGATTTTGACATATCGCTGGCCGAAAGCGGCCTTTCCATCGGTCAGATGTCGACATTTTATGACAGCAACGGCGCTTACGGCGACATGGTACTCTTCGCGGCGCATGATGGTTTTTCCGCTGACATCTACGTGGTTACGAGCCACACTTCGGGCATGCTGTGGAGTCTCGTTGCGTTCTTTGGGTTTGATACGCTGATGCCTGTGGCGCCGTTGGCCAACCATCATTTCGATTTCGAAACTGCGTTCAACTGTTCGTCAACATTTCCCGCGGACATCGGATTCGACTTGCCTTGGAATGCGACTGCATGCGGGAGTGTGACACAGACCTCAAGCTCTTACAACGGAACGTTTTATGGTAATTTTTCGGGCAGCCCCAATGTCACCCTCGGCAGCCAGGATCTGGGCCCCTCGTTTACGATTGCAGCCTGGGTGTTAATCCCGGCATCCAATTGTAATACAACGAGTTGCACGATAGCAGCCAATGCAAGTTCAGCTTTTTCCACGACCGGATTTCGCTTTGTCTATGATGGAACGACAGGTACATTGCAGTTCATAACCGGTGACGGTGGAGGCAACGTGACTGCCGATAGCATGGATATCAAGACCGGCCCCTTTAACATCGAAGATGGTTTCTGGCACCACGTGGCCGTTACAGTCACCCCAGCGAATAGCACGGCGTGGATCTATCTCGACGGCGCCATGGTCACCAATAGTTTTTCAGTGCTGACCGGCTTCAGCACCGGGCCACAGAATCTGTATCTGGGGCAAATGACTGGTGGCACGAATTTCTTTATCGGCCAAATGGACGATGTAAAGATTTTCAGTTATGAGCTGGATCCAATGTCGATACTGGCGCTTTATTTGGAATAAGTTGGATTTGATTTCCTGTTTTTCATCTGGTGGTCTCCGAGGCGGAGAGCCTGCGGCTCGCGATACGCCGCGCGAGAGCGAGGCAACTCGACCACCAGAACGTTTTCTCCGTCGGCAAAATTAGGAAAAATGCGTATTGGCTGTCGAGTGATTCGCCAGAGGCGAATCGTATCGAGGCAACCAAGGAGCATCAAAAAGGGAAGGCTTTATAAGCGGCCATTGCTCTTGAGGCGGATGATCAATATATCACTGCTGGCCGTATAGGCATTGAGCGGCGTCTGCCCGCCTAGCGAGGCGATGTTCGCACCTGCATGGCCTGCGACAATATAGCCACCATCGCTGGTTTGCTGTATTGCAGTCGCCGAATCGCTTCCCGCGCCACCGAGGAAGGTGTACCATTGCACTGCGCCGGCTGACGTCAATTTGACCACGAGAGCATCGTTACTCGCCGAGTAAGCATTGAGCGGCGTCTGTCCGCCCAGATTTGCGATATTCGCGCTTGCACCGCCTGCGACAATATAGCCACCATCGCTGGTTTGCTGTATTGCAATCGCCGAATCACCCCCCGCGCCACCGAGGAAGGTGTACCATTGCACTGCGCCGGCTGCCGTCAATTTGACCACGAGAGCATCGTTACTCGCCGAGTAAGCATTGAGCGGCGTC
>CAYHJO010000011.1:16526-37399 GCA_964356715.1 uncultured Turneriella sp.
AGCGAGGCAATGTTCCCAGTTGCATAGCCTGAGACAATAAAGCCGCCGTCGCTGGCCTGTTGTATTGCATACCCAAAATCGCTGCCCGAGCCGCCGAGGAAGGTATACCATTGCACACTGCCGGCTGCACTTAATTTGACAACGAGAGAATCCTCACTTGCCGTATGTGCAATAAGCGGCGTCTGACCGCCCAGCGAGGCAATGTTCCCAGTTGCATAGCCTGAGACAATAAAGCCGCCGTCGCTGGTTTGCCGTATTGCCAGCGCCACATCGGTGCCCGAGCCGCCCAGAAAAGTGTACCATTGTACTGCGCCGGCCGCAGTCAATTTAGTAACCATGACATCAGCGGCTGCTGCATACGCATTGAGTGGTGTCTGCCCGCCGAGTGAGGCAATGTTCGCAGATGCCATGCCGGCGACAATATAGCCGCCATCGCTGGTTTGCTGTATTGCATTTGCGTATTCGACTCCCGCGCCGCCGAGAAAGGTGTACCATTGTACGTTCCCGGCTGCGGTCAATTTGACGACGAGAGAATCGTTACTCGCAGAGTAAGCATTGATCGGCGTCTGCCCGCCCAGCGAGGCAATGTTCCCAGTTGCATAGCCCGCGACAATATAGCCACCATCGCTGGTTTGCTGTATTGCCTTCGCCTCATCGATTCCCGCGCCGCCGAGAAAGCTGTACCATTGCACGCTGCCGGCTGCAGTCAATTTGATAACCAAGAAATCATTGCTCGCGGCATAGGCATTCAGCGGCGTCTGCCCGCCCAGCGAGGCGATGTTCGCTAATGCATAGCCTCCGACAATATAGCCGCCATCGCTGGTTTGCTGTATTGCCTGCGCCACTTCGTTGTTCCCCGCACCGCCAAGAAAGGTGTACCAGCCATAGGCCATATAGTTTACGATATTGTTCACAAGTGCAACTCCACCCTGCGTTTTGACGTTCGCACTCGTGATCGTCAGAACAATAGCGCCGTTGGCGGGCGCGCCGGAAAAGGAAAGCGTATAGGCATTGCCCGAGCGTGTCACGCCCAGCGGGTTTGTGCTCAGCGTACCTTTGCCTGCACCCGACAGGGTATAGTTTGTCGCCGTGAGCGCGGCGGCGTTCATCGCCTCCGAATAAGTAATTACTATCGAACTCAATGTATCAACCGTCGCACCCTCAGCGGGGCTTGCGGTAAAATTCCCCGATGGCACCGTAACGCTGCAGCCCGCATAAACCGCACTTCCGGAAATCATGGCAATGATTTGTGTTTGGCCGCTGCCGGTGGCGGTGACAAGCCCGCTCGCCGAAACCGTCGCTACGCTCGTGTTAAGCGATGACCATGTGACGATCTGCGAGATCGGTAATACTATGGCAGAAAGTTGATCTGTTGCACCAAAGGCAATCGTGGCGCTGGATTTGTTCAGAATAATCACGCTCCCCGCGGCGACCGCTCCCGAACTGCCAGCCGTGCTCGTGTCGCTACTGTTCCTGAGTTTCGATAAATCCTGATAGCAGGCGAGTAAAAAAAGCAGGCCGCTCAATCTTACATATTTCATTCTATTCCCTCTCTATATATCTGTGAACTAATTATCGAAAAGCGGGCGCGCAACACCCATAACCCCGCCCGCGCTCATGAGCGGATTATTCTGATCAGCGACGTAACCACCACGCGCCTGCGCAAAGAGCAGCACCGGCCCCAACGGGTATTCATAGCCGAGAAGCGCGGTTGCCGCAAGCAAATTTGTCTGAGTCTCGACGACCGGCCCCTGTACACGGGCCAGAATCGACCCCACAAGAAATCCCCCAATAATCTGGCCTCTGTGGTGCCTTGAAGGATGCAGAAACCAGACGGGGCCGGCGCCCCACGCCATCCCCGTCAGGCTATGCGTGCCATTACCAGGCAGGCCACCGAAACCTACATAGCCCAGTTCGAGGCGCAAGGCCGGCCAGCCACCTTGCCCGAGAGGCAGGTCAAAAGCGAGGCGCGCTTCCATACCATGTGGCAAAATATCCTTCAGATTTCCGAGTGTTGTCTGGTAACCACCGAAAAGAGATATGCGTGTTGCGGGTTCACGGGATATCGCTTTTTCTGACTCAGAGTTCTTCGTCGTTTGCGATATGCCGTCTTTTTTTGACAGGGTGCCTGCTTCGGCCATTATTGTGCGAGTAAGAATCAACAGGGAAAAGGTTAAGACTCGTTTGAACTTATTTCGGCACAGAAACACTGCACTGATTGCGAATTTATACGTCCAAGTAGTCAATAATTTTCTCAAAATCGCCAAAGCATCGGGTGCGGGCCGTTTTGGGAGTGGATTGATTATCTTTGCGTCATGCCCGTGCAAACGGACATCCAGTTTACCCAAAGTGGGCTATTTCGTATAGCGAACTCACCTGGATTCCCGCTTTTGCGGGAATGGCTTCTTCACAGCTTCTATACCTACCCCCAAAACGCGCCCGCACCCCAGAGCATCGATCGGACCTGGCTAGCATATCGCAGATATTGTACCGTAAGCATGTAACCGCGCTGAGCGCAGTGTTTCACGCTTTACGTCTTGCATCCGACGCAGCAGAAGCGCTCATGGGTTTGCCCTCATTGGCCTTGTTTCCTCCCGAAGAATACCTGCAGATGGAAAATCGCTCGCAGGAAAGGCATGAACTTTATGACGGCCACATTATTGCGATGGCCGGCGGTAACAAGGCTCATGGTATTATTCAGGTGAATATAATAAACGGTCTTTCTAACCGTTTTCGGGACAAAAAGCGTGCCTGTCGACCATTTGGTTCTGACACCCGCGCTTATGTGAGTGAAACCAAATACTTTTATCCCGACGTGAGTGTTTTCTGCGGCAAGCCCGATGTCGATTCGCTGAATAACTGGCGAGATCCTGAGGTGGTCATTGAGATACCCTCAGATTCGACTGCTTCATTCGACCAGAATGAGAAGGCCGCAGCATATCGGCAAATGCCCTCGCTCAAGGAATTGGTTTTGATCGACAGCCGCGCCAAAGCGATTACCATTTTTCAAAAACAGGCCGATAGCGCCTGGCTCGAACGAAGCTACAATGGCGACACCAGTGCGGTAACGATCGCAGGCGAAGAATTGCCACTCGTAGAGATTTACGCAGATGTTTTCTGACGGTGGTAAAACATTGGTATGCTTCGTAAGATTTGGGTTGTAACACAACGCTTGACCCGCAGTTTTAGGCTCTCGACTGCCCTGTAATGACAGGGCTTCAAGCAATCATTCTCGGCGTCATCGAGGGCATCACCGAGTTTCTCCCGATCTCTTCTACTGGCCACATGATTCTCGCCGACTCGCTGATGCACATCAACGACAAAGAATTCGTCAAAACCTTCGAGATCGCCATTCAGCTCGGCGCAATTGCCGCGGTGTTCATGCTCTATATCCGCCGCTTTCTCAAAGAGCCCAAACTGTACCTGATTCTGTCGATTGCGTTTCTGCCGACCGGGGTCGTGGGCCTCGTCGCTTACAAATACATAAAGGCGCTGCTCTTCAACCCGATCTCGGTTTCAATTGCGCTGATCGTCGGCGGCATCGTGCTGCTGTTCTTCGACAAACTGGCAGCGCGGCACGAGCATCCGCTTGTAGGTCAACACCGCCATGACATCGAAGTCACGCCCAAGACCGCTTTCATGATCGGCGTATTTCAAACGATCTCGATGATACCTGGTGTGTCGCGTGCGGCGGCCACGATTGGCGGCGGACTCGTAATGGGCCTCAACCGCATTCGCGCGGTCGAGTTCTCATTTCTGCTGGCCGTGCCGACGATGGTCGTTGCGACGGGTTATGACCTGTACAAAAACCGTGGCTCGCTGAATGCCGCGCACCTCGATCTTCTGGCGATTGGCGCCGTGGTGGCGTTTGCGACCGCAATTATCGCAGTGCGTTTTTTTGTCGGTTTTATTTCGAAGCGCGGATTTATGCTGTTTGGCGTTTACCGCATTGTGATTGGCATTATTTTCCTCGCGGTGTTCTGGGGGAAGAAGTTTTAATCGCGCGTCTCTCGACGCGCGATTAGGTTTCAGGGCTGAGCCGGATCGACGGTTCCTAACGGCGTGATTACGGCACTTGGCGCATTGAAGTCAGCAAGATTATTTCCCGTATCTGTCGTGTGACCTGCACCGCCGGCCGGCTTGCGTTGAATCGTATTGTCATTCAACAGGTTCGCGGTGCAGTTGGCGTTACCGCCCTCGCATCCGCCACCGGCCCCCACATCCGTAATTGTGCCCCATCCAACCAAGTCCATCACATTGTTCAGACTCGTTGAGAGACTGATATAAACCATATTGTTTGCGGCCAATGATCCGGGTGCAAAGGTTGCATCGCGTTTTGCCCACCAGGTTTCCGCAGTGGAAGCTAGTGAAGCGGCAAGATAGAAGCCATGCGAAGGAATTGTACAATTGACCGATGTCAATGTGATGGCGGAGTCTGTTCCTGTGGCAGTTCTCTTGCGCAGCTTGAGGATGCCGCCACCGGCAATCGTACACAGATTGAGTGACTGACCGGTGGGATTGTAGAATTCCACATATTCATTATTAGCGCTCGTTGTCGTGCCAATCAGGACTTCGCTGATCAACAAACCTGATTTCGGGAAAAATTTGACCGTACTAGTTGTATTCGTACCGTTCGGTGTCGTTACTTTCACATTCCAGCCATTAGTACCATTCGCTATCACACCAGCCGGCACGGTCGCGGTTATCTGCGTTGCGGAATCAACCGTCACTGAGGTCAGAGCTGTATTTACTGCTGTATTAACCCCATTGAAATCATCCAGATTCACCGCAGTCGCCCCGGTGAAATTCGTGCCCTTGATTGTCAGCGTCGATGTGCCGGTGTTGTAAGGTGTCGTGCCGTTGTTCGGGCTTGTGCTCGTAACCACCACATTTGTGACCGTGGGCGTAAGGCCTGCGTTAACGACCGTGAAGGAGAAGGTTGTCACCGCAGGTGCAATGCTGTTGGCCTGTGACACGAACGCCGACAGCGTTACGGTCACTGTCTCGCCGGTACCGCTGAAATCCGCCGGTGGATTGATCGTGCAGGTATCGTTGGCATTGGTGGTGGTCGACCAGGCACATGCCAGGTTGTTCTGGCTGCCCGAGGTCGTGCCGACAACGCTGACCGTGCCGACCCCGGTATTCATCGTTTCGCCGAAAGTCAGCACCACATTCGCGGTGATCGCGACACCGGTCGCGGCGTTGGCCGGTAACGGTGTGTAAGTCGGGGTGCCATTGAGCACGCCGGGTGTCGCCGAGCGCACCACAAAGTCAGTGCCATTCGTGTTGGTGTCGGTACCGTTCGGCATGCGTGAGATCGCACCGTTGGCGCCCGTGTCGGGTGCGTACGAAGCATTCTCCGACGTGCCGGCGCCCGCAATCGTCACCCAATCAATGACGTTGTTATCGTTGACCGCAGTGACCTCAGTATTGTTCGAAGTTAAGATGACGCAATAGCCAGATGCAAGATTTCCCAGCGTCGAGAGGTTGACGTTCGACAATGAATGGCCAGAGTTTGCCACGACAAAGTAACCGCCAGCTGCGATAGTGCCGGTAAGAGCAACCGTCTCCGTAATACCATTGCCCAGTGTACAGGCCGAATCACGCTGCAGGTAGACGCCGGCGGCGGCGAGATCTATCGAAAAACCCGAGGCATTATAAATTTCGACAAAATCATTGTTTGCCGAAGAAACCCCCACTTCATTAATTTTGAGATTCGGTAGCGCCGCACCGCCGGTGAAATTCGCTGTGTTGGTCAGCAGCGCACCGCCGCCGGAGTTGAGGGTGACGCCTGACACATACAAGCGGTATGAAACACCAACGGCCTGAGCGCTCGTCGTGAGAGTCACGGTGCTACCCGAAAGACTCGCGGCGCTCACCGTCAGCGCGGGCGAACTGCAGTTTGCGGCTGCGGCCAGAGCGATGCAATAGTTGCCTGCGGTCTGCGCCTGCGCGAGATTCGGCGCACCGTTGAACGTGACCTGCAATGCAGTGCCGTTACCCGTCGAGGCGGATATCACATTCAGACTACCAGTAGCTCCCCGCGGTGAACACGGCACCGTGGTCTCGTTGGCAAAATCGGCGCTGTTGACGTTCGTGTCTGTCGCGTTGGGGTTGCGCGAAATACACTGGTTGTTGTTGCCCCCCATGTCGGCGGCAACTGCGCCACCCTCATGCGGGTTCGCGACATTGCCATAACCCACAAAATCCACCACTTCGTCGTCGGTTGCCGTCGCCGGGCCCGCGCCGCTCAGTACGAGTGCCACGCAGTTCGAATCGCCGATAGACACCGACGAAGTCGCGGCAAAATCGGGCGCCGGGCAGGCACCGCTCGCAGCATAAGTGCTGCCGGCAGCGAGAATGTAACTGTTGCCAGAAATCGAACCTGAAAGGTTCACCGAACTCGTAAAATTGCTCCCGCCAATCGTGCACGCTGCTCCCGACGAACCCGAATCGCGGTAGATTGTCATGCCGCTCAGACTCACCGCCTGCGCATTGGGATTCAGAACCTCAATATAATCATTCGCCGTGACGCCACCACAGTTCGAGCCGATTTCGTTGATCATCAGGTTCTGTGCATACCACTGCGCGGTCGCACTATACGTGGTGCCTGAATAAGTGTAACTCAGCGTAACGGTATCGCCCGAAGTCACCTTGAGCGCATTGCCGGCACTAGCCCCCAGCGTGAAGTTGAGGTGCGTGCCGGTAGCGGCAGAAGTGAAAATACCCGTGTTATTGCCGGTTTCCGTTAAAGTGAGACTGATGCCCGTTGTGTCGGATGTAGAGCTTGCATTGATGACAATCGTCTGCAGTGAACCGGCGTCCGTGTTTGCCGCCATATTCACACCGGTAATCTTTGCAACGCCATTGGGATGCATGGTCGACGTCGTAAAATAGAGGGTACGGTTAAACGCGACCGAAGGTATCGCGACCGAAGTGGCGCCACCTGGAGTACCGAATGTCTTCTGGTTAAACTGCGAATCGATGCCGACATTCTGCGTCACCGAATTCACATTCGACTGCCAGCTGCCGAGCGAGTTCCCGGCGGTCACCGGGAACTTGCGCTCCATGCTACGCCGGATCTTCGCCAAAGCATCGTTGGTGCCCAGAATGTTGCCCGAATTATCGAATGCAGTGGCGTTATCGCCGGCCATATCGATCACGTCGCCGGTGAGGCCGGCCTGACCCGCATAGGTGCTGGCCGCAGCTTTACCGTTGGTCAGCTTACATTCCCACGAACTATTAGCGATGCTCAGTTGGCTCGTATAATATGTCGCATTGGGAAAAGCGCCCGTGTTTTTGGCGGCAACAGTAAAGTAACCACCCGCCGGAATCACTGCTCCCGACGGCATCTGCAGATACGAACTGACAGTTGTACCGCCATCGGTTGTGCAGGCAAACTTCCAGCTGCTGATATTGATCGGTGAGGCAGTGGTGTTATAGAGTTCGAGAAATTCGTCGTTTGAATCTGTCGTCGACGCGTTCGAATAAGAACCCGCCCAGTTGATCTCATTAATCACCACGGCGCCGGCAGCCGATGTGTCTCCGGTGTTGCTCGCGACGACCGATACAGCGCCGATGCGATCGAGGTAGGCCCCGACAATTTCAGCGACATATTTGCCCCTGAGTTCAAGCAACACGCTGTCATCTGACGAGTTGGCCTGCGAGCGCAGCGAGCCTGTGTAAATAAAAGTTTTCGCCGAGGTTAATCCGCGGTCGATAACGAAGATATTCGCACCGACGCGCACATTGCTGTTGATATATTGCGCGGGATTGCTCAGCGTATAAGCTTTGGAAGACGTGTCAAACAGCGCCTGACTCGAAAAATATTTACCGAGCGGAATGCCCTTGGCCGATTCGAGCCGCTGCAATACCTGCGGCACGTCGAGGTCGGTCTTGCCCGAGTTGGTCGTCTGGAAGGCAGTAGAATAAAAGTCGACCCTGCTTTTCGTTTCAGAAAGTTCAGTACCGAGCACATCCAGCGGTTTTTCCTGCGGCCCCCAATAGGCACCAATCACCTGGTTGAGCGTGGTGAACTTCGTCAGGAAGTCTGTTTTCGCTTTATCTTTGCCAAAGGCGAGCAGGGAAAATAAATTTGACTCGCGTAAAAAATCGCGCGCCAAACCCGATTGACGACCACTGATTTTGAAGCCAACATTGGGCATTTTGCGCATCTGCACATCGTCGGGCGCAGCGGTGGAAATAAAAATATACTGTTCATCCGCTACGCAATAATTATGGCGCATGACGGAATTGCCGTCGTTACCGAAGAACAACAGGCTTTGCTTCGTTTCGACGGACTCAACATTGACACCAAATGCTCCGCTCTCCTGCAGCGCAACAGCGCCGGCGTCATTGCTGCGCATATCGGCATCGAAAGCAATTTTGACCTGGATGCCCGAACGAGCACGGGCTACTAAGGCATTGCTGACCTCGTTGAGTGTCAGCGCGGAGAATGCGCAATGCAGGGTCGTCTGCGATGCGTTGATGACATCGAGCAACGCAACTTTCATACCGCCATCGTCCTGCAGGGCAAAATCCGTCGTATAAACGGAGAATTCTTCGCCGGATTTCGGAGGGCTGCCAAACGGGTTTGAACGGCATGAGAAAGCAGCGGCCAGCCATGCAATAAAAACGAACCGAATTTGTGCCGCTAAAACTCTGCGCGCAAGCCCCGAAAGCACCTGTACCAGTCCTGCTGTTTCCATATTTCCTCCAGAGGGGAAATCCCCCTCTATATGTTAAATACCAGAAAACCGGGTTTTTTTCTCAGGCTGGATCAAAAAAAGAGGGAAATTCGGAAAAAAATGGAATTGCGATTGTTTTCTACATCCACCACTTAAAACGGCCGTAGCGCAGAATTCGCACCCGCTCAGAGAACGGCAGCGAACGCAGCGTCTCATGCGTCACCCGTTCATTATCTGCGTGATTTCGCAACTCTGCGAAAATTGCCCGCAGCGGTTCAATCGCGCGTCTGTCGTGGCTGGCGAGCATCGCTTCGGCAAGCCTGTCGTGTGCGGCATCCTCAAAATTATAGCTGCCAAAAGCTGCCCACTTGCCGTCGACAAGCAGGATCTTCGAATGCTCGCCGTGCTGATTCTCGTAAATTTCAACACCCGCTTTGAGCAGGCGTCTGTAGCCCGTTGCGGCGGCAATCCACGCGAGATCGGTACTGGGAAGAGCATCGCGGTGTGAATGAAAAATCTGCACATGCACGCCCCTGCGGGCTGCAGACAACACTGCTTTCATCAGAATTTCCGTCGGTTTAAAATAGAAACTCGTGATGAGGATTGACTCCTTTGCCGAGGACAGCATGGTTTCCAGATGGTCGGTAATCGAATTGCGCGCGCGCCAGATGAGCGGCCCTAAATAACCCTGCCGCGAGTTGGGGTTACAGAACCAGTATTCCAATGCAATCGTCGCTTCTTCGCTGAGCGAGGTATCGCTCAATTGCTCGCTGTGCTGCTTGCCGATCTTTGCCCCCAACGCCTCGACCGTTTCGAGCAGTGCGCAGACAACCGGTCCACGCAGAGCAACGGCGTATTCATTCCACGCTTCATAGGATGATTTTGTGATGTTGCCGCTTGCGAATATGGCTTCTCCCGCTTCCGTAAGCTGAATCTTTACGTGGTGGCCACCGCCGATAATGCGTTGTGCGAGCCGCGGCGGTTGATACAGAATAACCTGAGCGCCCCCGGCACGCAAGCTTTGCAGATGGCGGTCGACGGCCGCACGCTGCTCTTCGGACATCACGACGCCCCCCATACGCTGGCCAAATGTGTCGACGAGCAGAGTCACGGACACTCCCCGTCGCTGCGCCCTCTCGAGCGCTGCAAACAATTCGATGCCGTATTCGTCGTAGTCGATGTAGAACGTCGTCAGATAGAGAAAAGATTGCGCAGAATCGATCATCGCCATCCGGCGCTGCCATTCGGCTTGCCGGTTCCACAGCGGCACCAATGTTGAAGCGGTTGTCATGCGCCTGTTCCTCCTGTCGCCGAGCGCACGCTAGATGCGATTGTGGTTGCCAGAACCAAAAAAGCTGCCATAGCTGCCGCTGAGTGCATCCGATCAGAATTGCCAGCCGCTTTGCTTTTTTTTCCCATCTGCTTTTCGCGGCAAATTTGCCGGTCTTTGCCGGTGAAGATTCGGGCACACAAAACGTCACGGGAAATCTGGATTATATCGAAGACGCAGCCGGCCAGCTGACATGGGAAAAGATCTCGAAAGTGCCCGAGACAAGCTGGCAGAAAATAGGCAAGGAAGCAACACGTTTCAGCTTTTCGCGTTCTGTCTTTTGGCTGCGAATTAATAGCCAGATAATTGAGGATTTCGGTCGTTTCAGAACTGTCTATCTGGTATTTGAATGGAAGGCGCTCGACTCACTGGAGTTGTTTTCCGCAGATGGCCAGCGCCTCATCGCCGGAGACGCTTTTCCCAAATCGCAATGGAGTCTGCCCGAGGCTCACTTCCCGGCGTTCAGGCTCGACACCGGTAACGGCGCACAAAAGGTTTTTTACATCCGCCTTGAATCTGCGTCGATCAAGAATTTCCCCGTTTTGCTCAAATCAGAAACCACGTATCTGCGCGACCTGAAGCACGAAGTGACGACCATCTTCGTTTACTCAACGGTAACGCTGATATTAATCTTGTTCGCCGTATTTATGTATGCACTGTCGCGCGACTTCAATTTTCTCATCTACATCGGTTATTTACTGTCGATCGCTCTGGCGTTCGACACCACTTTCGGTAATGCTTTTGATGTGTTTTGGCCCAACGCCACATGGTGGCAGAACCGCGCCGGATTTACTTTTATCGGAGCGCAGATCATGTTTTCGATGCTGTTCGTCAGTCGATTGCTCGATTTTCCGCGGTATTTGCCCAGAGCAGATGTTATCTGTAAAATCGTAGCGGCCACCTGCGCGCTCAGCCTGCCGTTGAGCCTGCTCAATCTGCCCGTTGTGTGGTTTTCCGCACTCTATTCTTATATCTATTTGCTGTCAATTCCGGCCTTCTTTATCATTGGCATCATGCTGATCAAAAAGAGCGGGCCGCACGTGCGTCTGTTCATTGTCGGTTGGGGGTTAATTTTCTTTTTTGGGATCTTCCACATCCTGTATTTGCGTAACGTCCTGCCGTTTTCTTATTTTTCGGTCTATGCGACGATACTCGTGCTTCCCGTCGATATTTTGTTCTTTTTTATGAGCGTCTGGGAAAAACAGCACGCCGCCGATCGCGAGCGGCTGCGTTTGCTGGATGAAAAAATGGGGGCGCTGGCACAGTCGCCCAAGTACCAAAAGTCTTCGCTGAGTGACATCAATACGAAACAGGTATTGGAAAATCTGGAAATTCTGCTTCACGAGGAAAAAATCTATCTGATCGAAGATCTGCGTCTACCCGATCTCGCCAAAGCGCTGCAATTGAACCGCACGCAGCTGTCAGAGCTGCTCAATTCGCATTTTGGCATGACTTTTCCGCAATTCATCAATCGCTTCCGCATTGAAGAAGCCCGGCGCCTACTGCAAACAGAACACGAAAAGAACATTCTGGAAATCGCGTTCGCCACCGGTTTCGGTTCAAAGGCTGCGTTCAGTGCAGAATTCAAGCGCGCGACGGGTAAGACTGCGAGTGAATATCGCATGGATTTTTCATAAAAACAGGTCTTAAATGACCATTTAGGACGACAAATACCAGAACTCGTGCTAAACAAATACAGAAGGCGCACCCATTAACCGACCCCACAAAATCCAATTCTTTCTTTTAGTAACGTTGGGAGCCTGCGGCCGGTTAGACCAGGGCTTCACGTTGAACGCCCCTTCGGCGGTTAAATTTGGCGCCAGCACCTACTCGATCAATGTCGGTGTTGCGGCAAGCATCGTGGTACCGCTCGAGCTGGTCTATGGCGCGAAAACCTGTACAGCCGAACCCGCATTGCCGGCCGGCTTAACCCTGGAAAACCAGACTTGCGCGGTCATGGGCACTCCGACGGCACTCAGCGCCGCGACTAACTATGCCATTACAGCGCAGAATAAATTCGGCAGCAGCACGGGAGCACTGACTCTTGAAGTCATAGGCATCTTCTATTCGGTGACCAATTACAATTTTACGGCCGGGGTCGGCATCACGGCGGTAAATCCCGCAGTGGGGGGAGTGATAACGTCATGCGCCATTAATCCGCCTTTGCCGGCAATTCTGAATTTCAACACCACGACCTGCGCGATTACCGGCATGCCGTCGGCGCCTCAGCTTGCGGCAACTTATACGATCACGGCGACGAACGCCGCGGGCGATTCAAAGGCAGCGATCAGCATTGCGGTCGCGGCCACGGTGACACAGCCGAGCATGAGTGTGCCGCCGGGCAACTACGCGAGCGCGCAGAGTGTGAGTCTCTATTCGGGCACACCGGGCGCATCGCTCTATTACACGACCGACGGTTCAACACCGACGACGGCTAGCACGCTTTATACAACCGCCATACCGGTGGCGGCGAATACCACACTCAAATCGCTGGCGACGAAACCGGGCTACACAGACTCATCAGTCTCGGCGGCAACATACACCATTGGCGGCACGGCAACTTATGCACTGGGTGGTTGGGTGAGTGGCCTGCAGGCGGGCAATCTGGTGCTAAATAACGGCAGCGACACTCTCACGATTACTGGCAATGGCCCGTTTGCTTTCGCGACGCCGCTGGCGGCAGCCGCGGCTTTTACAGCGACAATTCAAAGCCAGACAACAACCCAAACTTGCCGAATCAATATCGACAATACTGCCTCAGAGACCGGCGCTGGCACCATGCCAGCCGCAAATTTTCTCAACGTTGCCGTTGTCTGTGATGGCGACCTTTTGCCGACAGCGACGTATGTTTATACCGGCCCGACGAATCATGCTACCTACAGCGGTAACTACACAACGACCGATCTCGCGACTGGGCGCGTGTGGAAATCGTGTGTCGAAGGCGTGACCGGTGCCACTTGTTTTCCCGCATTACCAAGCTTACCCACATGGATCCCGGCAGGGCTTGCCTGCCGTGCTCTCAACGATGCCAACACAGGCGCGGGTTATGCCGGTCGCAAAGATTGGCGACTGCCGACGCTCGCAGAATTGCAGAGCCTTGTAAAGGGGACATCGATTGATGGCACTGCTTTTCCAACCTCTCCAGTCAACGCGCAATGGTCCGCGACGCGATGGGGCACACCCGCCCAAACAAGAGTTTGGGCAGTGGATTTTACAACTGGCACAACCGCTAGCTCTCCGAAGAGCGCGACCATTGCGACTCGTTGCGTCGCTGGCCCATGAAAATTCAATGCGGATTGACTTCCGTACTGCCCGCGGCGGTGATGCTGTCTGCGGCTCTGTTCGCTCCGCTCGCAGCCGCAGACACTTTGACTCCGCTCCCGAAGCGGGAGACCGAAGACGGTCGCAGTGCCGGCACCCTTAAGCGCCGCGTACTGGTGCTGCCGTTTGACAATATTCAGAAGAACAAAGACTATGCGTGGATGTCAGATTCGATCGCCGAAAATCTGAAGACTGAACTCTTAAAAACCGGCCGCTTTGAAGTGTTGGATGTCACGCTGTTACGCAAGATTGACCCGAACATGCAGTTTGCCAACCTGAACGCGCAGACCGCGACAAAACTGGCGTCGAGACTCAATTGCGAAGTCGCGATTGTCGGCCGTTTCAGCACCGCGACGAAAAATGGCGCGCCTGTGGTGACCTTTGAAGCCGATGGCGTCGATGCGCTGCAGAGTAAATCGGTGGTCGTCAAAAAAGAAGACGCGCCGGTCAATGCAGAAATTTTTGACACCGTCGGGCATCTCGCGGTCAGCATCTCTGACGAACTGAACCAGAAGCTCGAACCACTCGACGCGTCTGAGTTCAAACGCGATAACAAACTCGAGCTCTTGATCTACCGGCTCGAACATCCGCCGGTCGGTTTTTTGGATGACCTGCGTATCAAAAACCTGACGCTCAGGCCGGCCTTCGACATCGACCGCTTTGAATACGATGTGCACCTGAGCTATGAACAGGTCGACGAAAACGCGTTGCTCGCCGTTGAGTATGATTATTGGGGCAAACGCCGCGATGCGCGCCTCAGCGCCACTGGCATGGCTTGCCAGAAAGATGCCTGCAAACCGACGGCAGAGAACCCGGTGCTCACGATTGCCGATGACCTGAAACCCGACGCGAAGTATATTGTGCGCTTTCACCTGCCCGACCCACGCGGCCCGATTGTTGCGCGCTGGTGGGTGACGGCGGGCTATCCTTATATGGCAAGCTTTTCGGCGAACCCGACCGCGCTCGATCAGGGCAGCACACTGCCTCTGGATTCGATGCGCGGTGTCGCGCATCTCGAGCTGGGCGTATTACCGGGGGGCTGGCAGAAAATCCCATACGGCATCCGCTGGGCTCTGGTGGTGCAGTCTTTTTACGGGCGGGGAAATATGCCGCAGTACGACGCCAATAATACGGCGGCGCTCTCAATCCAACTTTTTTCCGTCGGTGGTGGATTGCGTTTCGATCGGCTGTTTTTGTTCGGTAAGCGCTATTCGCTCGCGCCGTTTTTGGGCCTCAATGCACAACACCAAAAATATTTTCGCGACGTAAATTCTGAAGGGTTGAATACTCTGACCTTTCAGGGCGAGATCGGGTTCAACCAGTATTATCGCTCAGCGCCAAAATCGCCGTGGTATTATACGCTGACTCTCGCAGCAGGCACATTTTTCTACGCGGGGCAGAGCCTGAGTTATGCTCGCATGGCCGTGGGTGTGGAGTACGTCATCCGATAATCGCTGCATTCAGCCGCATGATCTGCGCGGGACTATTTCTGTGCGCATTGAAAAAAGCCATTGCACCGTTATCCTGCCGGGTTAGATTGCCATTGTGGTACGTAAAATTTTCCTGCCTGCCGTGTTAATGCTGACCCTGTTCGGCTGCGGCAAGAAGACGCTCGTGATTGATGACGCCGGCGAGCCGGCCACGCTGGCACTGCGCAGTGCGGCCGCAGTCAAAGGCATCGAACTCGAAGTGCATGGCCTCATATCTTCACCCGCGAGAATACTGCTGATCAAACCCTCCGCGCCGAATCAGGTATGGAAAACCTTTGACTTGGTACCGATGGTAATGGCGGGTATGCCGCGCGGTATCGCGCCGGTTATTTTCCAGGCAGACTACGACGAGCGCGAACTCATACTGAAATACGAACCGGGCAGAAAGACCTCCGGCAATCTGGAAATCCGTTACCGGCTCAGGCAACCGTAAACTACCATGTCATACCGCAGAAAATTCCGGGTCCCGAAACTGAAGCTCCGCCGCACCTTTGCGGACTCGCAAAAACCGGTGATCGAGCATTACCTGAGCCGCGTACTGCGCTGCACTGAGCAATACCGGAAAATCGCCTCGCCGGAAAATCTGCACAACCTGCGTATCGCGCTCAGGCGATTGCGCTACGTGCTCGAACTCTATTCTGCGGCGATGAAACCGGCACGCTTTGCGGAAATTTATGAGACCGCGGTGGGCCTGCAGAATACCCTCGGTGAACGGCGC
The DNA here is from genome assembly GCA_964356715.1 of uncultured Turneriella sp. GTDB lineage: Bacteria > Spirochaetota > Leptospiria > Turneriellales > Turneriellaceae > Turneriella. The sequence goes on from CAYHJO010000011.1 coordinate 32,073, forward strand.
GACATCGATGTTCTATACGCGCGCCTGCTGTCAATCTACCGCGCTGCGAATGCGGAACTGCCATCGCTCATTGCCACCGATCTCGAGCAGGGCAAAGCTCAGCTCGATGCGCAGATCGAAAAAGCGCTCACAGAATTCGTGCAGCTCAAGCAAATCAGGAAACTGGTCGGAGACTGAGCCGATGCTTTACCGCGCAGATGCAATGAGGTTCTGGCAATTGCACGATGGCGGTTCTGCTGCGTCACACAGCTGGCAGCAGGTCGGCGGCATCACCAGTCTGCCGGCAACGGGAGCGCATATCTGGCTGTGTCCGCTCGATGCGGACGCCGAGTTGGCAAAACTGCTCAGCGAGGACGAAAAAGCGCGCGCGGCAAATATGCAGCCTGAAAAAAAGAGCCGTGAATTCGAGCTGGCGCGCGGGTGGCTCAGGGTACTGCTGGCCGCTTACGTTGAGGCAACAGAACCGCAGTCGATCCGCCTCGGTATTGCCGAAAACGGCAAGCCGTTCTCTGTCGATCACCCATCGCTGCATTTTAATCTGTCGCATTCGCATGAGTGCCTCGCAGTGGCGGTAAGCCGGCAGAACGTGGGGATTGATATTGAAAAATTCAGACCCGTACCCGATTGGCGCAATTTAGCCGAGGGGTTATTTACCAATTTGGTGGTGGAGGCCATAGCCGCGTTGCCCGCAGCCGAGCAGGATCAGGCGTTTTTGCGGCATTTCACGGCGCGGGAAGCCTGTCTCAAGGCAGCAGGCACTGGGTTCTCACGCGCAACGATCATGTTTGAAAGGGAATTCCACACCATAGCTATGGAAAATCATAGCTATGCGCCGGCTTTTCCGTTACCCGAGATACCCGGTTATGTGGGGCAGATATGTCTGTTAACTGGCTGAGCCACTCGTAACGCACGACCTTCTTGACAATAGACCTATTTATCCATTATTACACTTGCCATTTGTGCCCCGGCAGAAATATTGCACATATCGGGGAATACCGCCACAGCGGCCCTCGCAGGGAAAAATGGCAGAGAACAAAAACACATCCACCGTCAAAAAAGACCCGCGCGCGGGTAATGCAGCCAACGTCGCTGATTACGCCGCGTATCGCCAAGATTTCAGCTGGCAGCGCATCGCGGCCGAGCTCGCGGGCGACGGCAACTTCAACATGGCGGCAATTGCCGTCGACCGCCACGTCATTGCCGGCAAGGGCAACGTCACGGCCATCCGCTGGCTCGGCATAGAAGGCGGCACAGTCGACATCAGCTATGCGGAATTACAGCGGCAGACCAACCGTTTCGCGAATGCGCTGACGTCGCTCGGCATCAAGCGCGGCGACAAAGTTTTCGCGCTGTCGGGTCGCCTGCCGGGTCTCTATGTTTCTGCCTTGGGCACTCTGCGCCACGGCGCGGTGTTTTCTTCCTTATTTTCTGCCTTTGGCCCCGACCCGATTGCCACACGCATGACAATCGGCAAGGCCAAGGTGCTTGTCACCACAGCCGATCTGTACGAGACCAAGGTGGCCGGCATTCGCGACAAACTGCCAGACCTCAAACATGTAATACTACTTCGTGAAGGCGACGCTTCGACTGCGCTCAGCGATCGCCAGATCGCTAGTACGATCGACTTCGACGACCTGCTCGCATCACAGAGCGACAGCTATGTGACGCAGGCAACACCAGCCGACACGCCTGCGCTGCTGCACTTTACGAGCGGTACTACGGGTAAGCCCAAGGGCGCGCAGCATGTGCATGGGGCGATCGTTGCACATTACGCAACATCACGCGCGGTGCTAGATCTCAAAGACGCAGAGATCTTCTGGTGCACTGCTGATCCGGGCTGGGTGACAGGTGTGTCTTACGGCATTCTGGGCCCCTTGGCGTGCGGCGCGACGCTGATTGTCGACGAAGATGAATTCGATCTAGAACGCTGGTACTCGATTGTACAAGACCAGCGCGTTGCGGTATGGTATACTGCACCGACGGCAATCCGCATGATGATGAAGGCCGGTGCCGACGCCGTGAAACCCTTCAAATTCACGGCGCTGCGGCATATGTGCAGCGTCGGCGAACCGCTGAATGCCGAGGCCGTACTCTGGACACAGCAGAATATCGGTTTGCCCGCACACGACACGTGGTGGCAGACTGAGACCGGTGCAATGATGATTGTCAACTTTGCTTCGATGGATATCAAGCCGGGTTCGATGGGCAAGGCAGTACCGGGTATTGAAGTCGAACTCGCTGACCGCTCGGGCGGGGGATTCCAGATTATTAAAGAGACGGACAAAGAAGGTGAGATTGCGATCAAAACACCGTGGCCGTCGATGTTTGTGACCTACCTCGGCGAAGAAGAACGCTACAGGAAATGTTTTTCCAACGGCTATTATCTCGCGGGCGACCTCGCGAAGCGCGACGCCGATGGTTATCTGTGGTTCATCGGCCGCGCCGACGACGTGATTAAATCGTCGGGCCATTTGATTGGCCCGTTCGAAGTTGAAAGCGTGCTGATGGAACACCACGCTGTGGCCGAAGCGGGTGTCATCGGTGTACCCGACGATGTCGCCGGTGAGCTCGTGAAAGCCTTCGTTTCGCTGCGCAAGGGCTTCACCGCCAGCGAAGAACTCGGTGACGAAATCCGCGGCCATGCGCGTGCACGGCTCGGTGCAGCAGTGGCGCCGCGCGAAATACAGTTCATGGACAATTTGCCGCGCACGCGCAGCGGCAAGATTATGCGCCGGCTCTTGAAGGCGCGAGAGCTGGGTTTGCCAGAAGGCGACCTCTCCACTCTTGAAAAACCATGAAGAACCACAGAGAACACCGAGAACCACAGAGAGATCATGAAAGGATATCTTTCTCCTGCACTCTGTGTCTCTCTGAGACCTCTGTGATAAAAAAATCTTCTGTCGCTACGAGTGTAAGGGCAACAGGCAGGTAACGAAATGCTAAAAATAACCCTCGACGAAGCCACCGTCTGGTACCGCCGCATGCTGCTGCTCAGGCGCTTTGAGGAGAAATGCGCCGAACTCTACAACGCCACCAAAATCCGCGGCTTTTTGCACCTGTACATCGGCGAAGAGGCCTGCGCAACGGGACTGATTCCCTTTCTAAGACCTGAGGACGCGATCGTGGCGACTTACCGTGAGCACGCGCATGCGCTGCTGCGCGGTGTGCCAACGCGCGCGGTCATGGCCGAGATGTTCGGTAAAGTGACCGGCTGTTGCCGGGGCCGCGGCGGTTCGATGCATATCTTCGATAAATCGCTGCGCTTTTTTGGTGGCAACGCAATCGTCGCCGGTGGCCTGCCCCTGGCCGTGGGGCTGGCGCTCGCCGATAAAATGCAGAACCGCAAAGCCGTGACTGTGGTCTTTTTCGGCGAAGGGGCGATGGCCGAGGGCGAATTCCACGAATCGATGAACCTGGCAAAATTGTGGAAACTCCCCGTGCTCTTTGCCTGCGAAAATAATTATTACGCGATGGGCACGGCGCTCGTGCGCTCTGAATCAGAGACGATTCTCACGATCAAAGCCGCAAGCTACCACATGAAAGTGCGCAGCGTCGACGGCATGGACCTTGCTGCCACCGCGCATGAAGCGCACAGCGCGATCAATGAAGTACGCGAATCGGGTATTCCGCAGTTTCTGGAATTCAAGACATACCGTTTCCGCGCGCACTCGATGTATGATCCCGATCTCTACCGCGACAAGGCCGAGATTGCCGAGAAACAGAAGTCTGACCCGATTCTCATTTTTGAAAAGCACATGCGCGAACAGGGTTTCAACCCCGATGAGATTCGCCCGGCCGTCGAAGAATCGGTAAAGGCCGAGATCGATGACGCCGTTAAATTTGCCGAGGAAAGCCCGTTGGAAGAGGTGAGCGATCTGCTGAAGGATGTAACAACTCCAAGGGGAGCCGTCGCATGACAAAGATACTCACTTACCGCGAAGCGCTGGGCGAAGGCCTGCGCTACGCCTTCCAAAACGACCCGCGCGTCTTTATGATGGGCGAAGATATCGGCAAGTATGGCGGCCCTTACGGTGTGACCAAAGGCTTTCTCGAAGAGTTCGGCGAAGACCGCATTCGCGACGCACCGCTGTCTGAAGCAGGCTTCACCGGCGCGGGCATCGGTGCGGCTTTGGGCGGTATGCGGCCGATCGTCGAAATCATGACCGTCAACTTTTCACTGCTGGCGCTCGACCAGATCATCAACACTGCCGCGTCGCTGCGCCATATGTCGGGCGGCCAATTCTCAGTGCCAATTGTCATTCGCATGACGACTGGGGCCGGTCGACAACTCGCGGCGCAACACTCGCACAGTTTCGAGGGCTGGTATGCGCATATTCCCGGCATTCGCATCGTCGCACCGTCGAATGCACAGGACGCGCGCGGCATGTTATGGTCGGCTCTGCAAGATCCCGACCCTGTGTTGATCTTTGAACATGCGATGCTGTTCAATGAGACACAGGAGATTTCGGCAGAATTTGTTGCGGTGGATTTAGATCGTGCTGAAATCAAACGCGCAGGGCAGGATGTCACGCTCGTCACTTACGGCGGCATGGTGCCGAAAACACTCGCGGCCGCCGCCGAACTCGAAGCCGCCGGCATTTCCGCTGAGGTGATAGACTTGCGCACGTTGAGGCCTCTCGATCGCGAAACCATCCTCACCTCTGTAAAAAAAACACGGCGCGTCGTGATCGTCGACGAGGGTTGGAAGTCGGGCAGCATTTCGGCTGAGATTGCCATGTCGGTTGTCGAAGGCGGTTTCTACGAACTCGATGCACCGATCGCGCGTGTCTGTTCCGAAGAGGTGCCAATACCGTACTCGGCACACATGGAGCAGGCGGCGATACCGCAGGTCGACAAGATTGTCGCGGCGGTCAATAAGGTCGTGTACGGTCGGCCCTTCGACGGAGTTTACGCTGAGCGCAGTCGAAGTGCTCAGAAACCGACCACAAGGAGTAACTGACGTGGCCGTTCATGACTATACGTATATCCTGCCCTCGCTCGGCGCCGACATGGACGAGGCGGCGCTCATCGAATGGAAGATCAAACCCGGCGACCGTGTCAAACGCGGCCAGGTCGTCGCGACACTCGAAACCGTGAAGGCTGCGATCGACGCTGAGATCTGGGTTGATGGTGTAATCGAAGAACTATTGGTAAAGCCAGACAAAGATCGCAAGATCAAAGTGGGCGCGCCGCTCGCGCGGGTGAAGACGGATGTAGCGGTGGACCAGCCGGCGGTGGTACCCCCGGGGGGGGGGCGCCCCCCCCCCCCCCCCCCCCCCGCGGGGGGGGGGGGGGGGGGGAGAGGGCACCGCCGGCCCGCGCAGCCC
>CAYHJO010000012.1:0-36846 GCA_964356715.1 uncultured Turneriella sp.
CAATACTGCGCGGCAGCTAGCTTTAAGAGTTGGTCTTTGACGTTACGGTCCGGCGCCACAAGTACCGCATCCCGCAATTTCTCCAATGCCTCACCCACAGCCCGCCCCGAAATCCCCATTGACTGAATATCTGTGCCAGTGACCGCAAGGTCACCCACATCCAGCGGTTCGCCTGAGCGCCTGATTGACCGATACAGCGCAAACACCTGCTCCCGGTATTTGCGCACCGGCCCCGGCAACTCGCCTGCGCTTGCCATCTCGGCGCAGCGCATCGCCGCAAAGAATCGTACATGCGCGACCCGCTCTGCCTTGCGGATTTTTGCCAGAGTCACCTTGAATTGCAGGCGATCCAACGCCATGGGAAGAACAAAAAGCGGCGAGACCAGCATCGACTGGCACTGGCGCATCTCCGCGGTCGGGAATTTCGTGTCTTTTAAGGTGCGGTCGATGTGCTCTTTACCGCCGATCTTCAGCAGATAAAACACCGACGCGGCATAGTCTGCCATCGAGCGCAGGTGCAGGTGGTCAATCTCGCGCAAAAACTGGTCGCGCGCTTCACCCACAAACGCCGCGGCAATGTGCGGCAGAAACGCCGGCAAAATATGCGCTTCAAGCAGATGGTGCCAGTACGAGCGCCGGTTTTTCATGTGCAGCGTCTTGCGCCACTCGTCATAGAATCGTTCCGGCGCCACCTTCTGCGTGATCGGCAGACAATGCCGCATCGCAGTAAGCGTCGCCGGCTCAATTTCAAACCCCAGCTTTGCCGCAATGCGGCATCCGCGAATAGGACGCAACCCATCTTCGGCAAAGCGCTGCATCGGGTCGCCGATCGTTCGCAGCAGTTTGCGCTCCAGGTCGTCGACACCGCCACAATGGTCGGCCAGTTGCTTCTTCGTGACTGAGTAGGCGAGGCCATTAATCGTGAAATCGCGGCGCTTGATATCGGTTGCGAGGTCTTGAGCGTACGTAACTGTCGAGGGGCGCCGGCCGTCGTGGTAGTCGGCATCCGCACGGTACGTCGTGACCTCGACTTTCTGACCTTTGTATAAGACCAAAAGCGTGCCGAATTTAATGCCCACCGGAACCGTGCGCGGAAAAATCTTCTGCACCCTCTCAGGCGTAGCATCGGTTGTATAATCGATATCAAACCGGCCGGCCTTGCCACCGGGCGTGCGCGTCGCAATCAGCAGGTCGCGCACGCTGCCGCCCACGAGCCATGCCTCGTGGCCGTGCTTCGCAAGCGTCTCTTCGATGTACCGGCAAACCGAGTAGAACGGCTCTGCGATGGTGATTTGGCTCAACTCAAACCTTGCGAACTGGCGAAACAGCGATACTAGGGCGCGGCCCACACCACCGAATCATCACCAACCACGATCGTACCGGAAATATTTTCCAGCACGGCGTTTCGCCCAATGAGCGAGTTCTCGAGTTGGCAATTTTTTATCAGCGAACCGCGGTCGACAATGCAGTTGACCAGTGTCGAATTTTCAATCTGCGCGCCCTCGGAAACGCTCGCATATTCCGCGACATTGGAATTGGAAACCTTTGCATCCGCCGCTACCGCGAACATCTTTCCCGCGCCCCGGCGCGAGAGAATGATCTTGTTGGTATCGAGAATCGCTTCTAGTGTCCCTGCGTCGTCCCATGCCGTCAGAATCTGCCACACAAATGGCGTCTTTTTTTCCCGCAGCATATACTGAAATGCATCGGTCGCCTGGTATTCATTTTTGGTGCGGATGTTATTCGAAACAATGTGTTCGAGCGCTGCGAAAAGCTCTGCCGAACTCGGGAAATAGTTCACCCCCGGTATCGCAAGATTCGACACAAACTTTTCCGGTTTTTCAACGAGGTTGGTAATCGCTTGCCCAGCACCTTTTTCGATCACACCGAAGCGTCTGGGATCTTCCACCTCGAAGACGCCAATGACCGGATTCTTGCTCTGCATCATAGTTTCGATGTCGCCTTCGAAGAGTGTATCACCATAGATCAATAGCATCGAATCATCTTTCGAGAACTTGGTGCCCGCCATGTAGATGGCATGCCCCAGGCCCAGCTGTTCCTTTTGCTCGACAAATTCAATCTTGAGGTTGGGGTACGCTGCGAGAATCTCGCTTTCCATTAGCTCGCGCAGATATCCCGTAATAATGACGAAATCTTTCACGCCGGCTTTGGCGGCCCGGTCAATAATGTGGAATATGGATGGCTTACCCGCAACAGGCAGCATCGCCTTCGGCAGGGTGTGCGTTAGCGGACGCATGCGCGTGCCCTTACCGGCAGCGGGAATCAGACATTTGACTGGCATGTGGCATCTTCGCGGATTTATCGCAGTGCTGCAAGCACAACTAGCCACGGGCTTAAGCCCGTGGCTAGTTGTGTGCTTTCATTTTATGCCACTGCAGCCGTTTATCGATATCCTGCTGCTGTTCGACCATCAGTTCATCGACGTCAATGCCCTGCTTGTCGAGCCGCGAAATATCTGCCTGCCGATCGCGGATGCGCTTGTCGAGCGCCTGCACCGCAAGGGTACGCACCAATTGTGAAAGATTGCGCTTCGCATCCGCAGAACTCAGGCCCTCTGGCTGGTCGAAGGCTGCTTCGTAATCCATGATGATCTCGGCCAAGAGCGCGGCTAGGTTGTCGGGTAAGAATTGCATCGCGGCATTCAGGTTCTGCCAGTTATAGGCCTCTCCCGTGCGTAGCCGGTCGTGGAAGAATGAGTAGAGCAGGTACGCATTCTCATTTTCCCACGGAATTTCTGCCAACAGCATCTGTTCATCGCCCAGTTCAGGAAATTTGATGAGCATCGCGATAATCTCTTTTTCCTGTTTGCTGACGGGCTTTTGCTTAACTGGCGCGGTGACCTGCCGCTGTGCAGCCGCTTCCTGCGCGGCCATCCATCCGCCTGCTGCCTTGCTGCCGGAAACCGGTGTTGCAAAATCTTTGCGCAGAATCTGTGCATCGATCTGCAGCGCATTTGCCGCGGCCTTCAGAAATTCGTCGCGTTCGAGCTCGGTCTCGAGCAGGCGCACGTATTCGTAGAATTCGACGAGAGCCTGCTTCTTCTGTGAGAGATCGGAAACATTGTGCTTGAATTGGAAATAGTACCATGCGAGAAAGCGCACCTCGCTGTGTGCCTGGTGCACGAGAAAGCGCAGCTCGTCTGCAGGCAGCTTGCGGCTCAAGTCAAACGGGTCTTGCTTGTCACCCTGCGAGAGCGGATGCACAACCTTGATCGCGAGGTTTGCCTTGCGCGCGATGCGCAGCGATTTGTACGCGGCCTCTGTGCCCGCGTTGTCGTTATCGAGAAAGAAGGTCACGTTGTCCGTGAAGCGCTTAATCTGCTTCGCCTGGTCGCCGGTAAACGCAGTGCCCAGAGGTGCTACGGCGTTTTCCAGGCCCGCTTCAAACAACCCGAGCACATCGAGATAGCCCTCGCACACAATCACAAATCCTTCTTTGCGGATTGCCTGCGACGCTTCGCCTAAACGATAGACCGAGTTTGATTTGTTGAAGAGCGGCGTTTCAGGCGAGTTGATGTATTTGCCTGCATTTTCTTTCTCGCGCACGAGGCGGCCGCCAAACGCAATCACTTGCCCGCGCAGATCTTTGATCGGAAAAATCAGGCGATCACGAAAACGGTTGTAGGTGTCGCTGTCATTGCGGCCCGTGAGGCCAATCACGGTCAGATTCTCGATCGCCTTCGAGAGTAGTTGCGGTTCGTTGCGGTAACGTTCATTCAACTTGGTCTCAAGATATCGTGTCTGGTCGGGTGCATATCCCAGCTCAAACGCCGCTACTGCGCGCGCTTCAATCCTACGGCCCTTCGTGTACTTCTCAGCGTCGGAATTGGCGAATTGCGATTGGTAGAGTTTAGAAGCCCACAAGTGCAATTCAAGCAACGCGCGCTTGCGGTCGTCTTCACCCGGTTTACGTGGCTGGTGCGTGAGTTCGACGCCGGCAAACTCTGCTAAAAGTTTGAGCGCCTCGGGAAATGAAAGTTTGTTAAATTCTTTGGCGAACGTGATGACGTTTCCGCCGACGCCACAGCCAAAACATTTATAAATCCCCTTTTGCGGAGCGACAGAAAAGGACGGCGTTTTCTCGCCGTGGAACGGACAAAGGCCCCAGAGATTGTTGCCTTTGCGCTTGAGCGCCACGAAGCGCCCGATATAGTTTTCTATTGGAAGAGCGGCGAGAATGCGGTCGGCGTCAGATGCCATAGAACCGCCCGAGCACGCCGATCATACGAACGGCGTGTCTACTAATTATGCTTCGTTGTAGATGTTGCGCTTGCGGAAACGCTTGCGTTCAGCCTGGTCGCGCTCGCGCTTCTTGATCACGCTGGGTTTTTCAAAATATTCGCGTTTTTTGAGCTCAGTCAAAATGCCTGAGTTCGCGACTTCGCGCTTGAATTTTTTGATCGCGCCTTCTACCGGCTCGTTATCCCGCAACTCGATACCGTTGCTGAAATGTTGTGATATGTCTGCTAATTTTTGCACTAAATCTCCTGACCGGATACGGTGGCGGTTCGAGACAAGGCGTCAACGGTTATGGGTTTTGTGCGCACCGGGATGTTTAGGGGCGTCGCCTTGCGGGCCGCGCTGTTTCGGAAGTTTTTCCTTAACTGTTCCAAAAGACTTCAATGGATTATGTCTCATAAGACTTTTTTTCCCGGAGATTGAGAAAATAACACGGTTTTCCGGTACTTAATATATAGAGGCTGAATGTATCAAGAACGGGAAGTCAAGCAATCGATGTTCAAGACAAGCATCTCAGTACCCGAATCCCTGATCGGGAAATGGGCGCGGGGGCGGGCCATGGTAGAAGCGAATCTGCCTGGGTTGTTGATCCAGTTTAGGGAAAGCAGCCCTTGCAGAGACCGACTCCGCAAGTACACCCGTGGCGCAGAACCCTGCGTGAGGGTGAGTGTCTACTGGCCCATACTAATGTACAATGAATTGCATTCCGTCGCTGCCACTCTCAGGGTGAGCGTTTCCCATTTGCTTTGGATAATCCTGCAACGCCTCGAATCTGGTGACTCTGTTCCAAAAACTTTCCTTAAGTATTCGTTTAAAGTCCTTGAATGGTCGAGCCAGCGTATGTACTGCATGGAAATGCTGAAATTTTCACAGGATGCACCTGATCCACCATAATCCCTAACTCCTTGACGCCCTCTTTTCTGTTTGAACTCAAACTCTATGGCAGTTCTCATTACAGAAAAAACCCGCATCATCGTGCAGGGGATTACAGGCAAAGAAGGCTCGTTTCATACCGGTCAAATGCTCGAATATAACACCACGGCAAAAGTTGTCGGCGGCGTCACACCCGGCAAAGGCGGTCAAAAATCCGAACATGGCCTGCCAATCTTCAACAGCGTCAAAGAAGCTGTCGAAAAAGAAGCAGCGAATGCAGCCTGCATTTTCGTGCCACCGGCTTTCGCCGCAGACGCGATCCTCGAGGGTATCATGGCGGGTCTCGATCTGGTCATTTGCATAACCGAAGGCATTCCGGTGCGTGATATGTCGCGCATAGTAGACTACATCCGCAACAGCAAGACGGTTGTCGTCGGCCCAAACTGTCCCGGCGTTATCACCCCAGGGGTCGGTAAAATGGGCATCATGCCTGGTTTTATTCATAAACCGGGTACGATCGGCGTGGTCTCGCGTTCCGGCACTTTGACCTACGAATCAGTGCACCAACTGAGTCAAGTGGGCCTGGGCCAGAGCACCTGTATTGGTATCGGCGGCGATCCGATCATCGGCTTGCCACACCTAAAGGCTGTGAAACTCCTGGCAGACGATCCGGGCACTGACGGTATTGTCATGATCGGTGAGATCGGCGGCAGTGCTGAAGAAGAAGCGGCGGAGTATATTAAACAATATGTCAAGAAACCGGTGGTGGGATTCATCGCTGGCCAGACAGCTCCTCCGGGCAGGCGTATGGGCCATGCGGGCGCAATTATCTCCGGGTCGGCAGGCACTGCGCAGACCAAGATGGCTGCCATGAAAGATGCAGGCATCCACGTCTGTGAATCGCCTGCTGAAATTGGCGAGGCCATGAAGAAGGCTTTGGGTAAATAGTCGGTTTTTTCCTTAACTAGGGAAAATTGAGGCAAGGAGTTTCGGTCCCTTTTTCAATGCCTACATCCAATTTTATTTTCGCCCTGTTTCAGTTTTCAGTTTAAGTTGTTGTTGTGGCCGTAAGACCGATACTCACCATACAGGATGCACGCCTATACCAGGTCTCTGAACCCGTAAAAAAGTTCGATAAGGATCTGCGCGACATCGTGCGCGATATGTTTGAGTCTATGGCCGAACAGGGTGGGGTGGGCTTAGCCGCCGTGCAGATCGGTGGCCTCAAACGCGTGCTGGTAATCGACCTCGTAGAAAAAGGTTTTATAAAGGGCGCTTTTATTAATCCGCACCTCATCGAAGCATCGGACGAGATGCAAGAGGGTGAAGAGGGATGTCTTTCTGTTCCAGGCCTGTCGGCAGACCTAAAGCGACCACGTTGGGTAAAAATCGGCTATCACGATTTGAGCGGCAATCAAAAGGTTGTAGAGGGTGAAATGCTGCTCGCACGTGCTTTTTTGCATGAAATGGATCATCTGGATGGAAAGGTCTTCGTCGACCAGCTCGAGCCCAAGATCCACAAAATGCTCGCGGGGGATATCGACCGCATCAAAAAAGGCCTCCCTGTGGAACATGAGGTTGAGCCTAAATACCGCAATAAGCGCAAATCCGCATGATCTCAGACTTTAGCGCGGAATATTTCCGTAGTTAAGGAAAAATCCCAGAATTAACGAACCAGTTCTTTAGCGGCCGCTACAATGCGGGCAGTATTGGGCAACACCTGCGGCTCCAGCGAAAACGCATAGGGCATCGGCACATCGTCCGACGAGACAACCATAATCGGCGCATCCAGCTCATCAAAAGCAATTTCCTGAATGTGGTGCGACAGCCACGATCCATAAGACGCAACCGGCGTAGCTTCCTGCACAATCAGCACCCGGTGCGTCTTCTCAACGGCACGACGGATCGATTCCGAATCTACGGGTTTTAGCGTGCGCAAATCCAATACGTCCGCTTCTATACCTTCTGCCTTGAGTTGCGTGACAACTTCCTTAACTACCGAAACAGCCATCGACCAGCAGATAATCGTCAGCTGCGCTGCCTCGCCCGCCGCATGCAGCACCGCCGAACCGAACGGAATCAAAAAATCCGCATCTTCAGCATGCTCGAGATCACCCTTCACCGCATAGATTTTCTCATGCTCGAGAAAAATCACCGGGTTGTCGCTGCGCACTGAAGTTTTGAGCAGACCGCGCATGTCGGTCGGGTTCGATGGAGCCACGACAATCAAGCCGGGTGTGTAGGTATAAAAACTTTCGAGTGTCGACGAATGCTGTGCGCTGAGCGAACCACCGGCACCCTGCGGGGCACGGAACACGATCGGCATAGGAAACTGGCCGCCGGACATCAGATGCATCTTGGCGGCGTTGTTGAGAATCTGGTCAATGGCAACGAGGGAGAAGTTCCACGTCATGAATTCGACGATGGGCCTCAGGCCCGCCATCGCGGCTCCAATTGCGAGGCCGGCAAAGCCCGCTTCGGCAATCGGAGTGTCTATCACGCGGTCGTCACCGAAGCGCGCCATGAGGCCCTGCGAAACTTTGTACGCGCCGTGATAGTGACCAACTTCTTCGCCAATCAGGAAAACATTCGGGTCGCGTGCGAGCTCTTCACCCAGCGCGATGTTGAGTGCTTCGCGTACCGTGACTTCGGCCATTACGCTTGTTTGTTCTTCGGCGCGCGAAGCGTCAAGTGCGAAAGAATATCCGGCGCAACCTTCGCCTGCAGGCTGAACTTGCCGACCTCGATGCCGCCGAGTTTATAGGGTCCCAGCTCGATGCGCACCAGCTGCCGCGCATACACACCCACGCGTTCAAGCAGGCGGCGAATCTCGCGGTTCTTGCCTTCGCGCAGGTGTATTTCATATTGCGCGGGCACGTCGAGCGGCAGAATTTTTTCGAACTTGAGCTTCTCACCCTTGTCCATGATACCTTTTTCCATACGCGCGCGTTCGGCGTCCGATAGAGGTCTGCTGGTGCGCACCACATATTTTTTCAATACGCCATGAGAAGGATGGCTCAAGGCAAAGATATGGTCGCCGTCGTTGGAGAGCAACACGAGGCCTGACGAACTGACGTCGAGGCGGCCGGCAAAAAACCAGCGCGCGTATTTTTCGGGCAAAAGGTCAAAAATGGTTTTCAGGTCTTTGCCACGAATGCGCTGCCGGCGGTGTGAGCAGGCAACCCCCGTCGGTTTGTGCAATAGAATCACTTCATCGCTGCCGCTGAGCACGATATGCCTGCGGTCGACTGTCAGTTTGATCTTCGGCAGCTCAGATTCGGGGATTCTGTGATTGAGATCGACTATCCGTTCCCCGTCGATTCTGACATCATGCGTGGAAAGAAAATCCGCGGCCTCACGCCGCGAGATTATGCCTGCATGCGCCAGCAGCTTTCCAATACGGATCGCTTTTTCTGCCGGCGCGTCGGGCAATTAAGGCGTTCCTGGCGCGGGAGCCGCTGCACCCGCCGCTTTCTTTTTATCCTGGTCGCGAAACATCTCAGGATCTTTTTCTGCCAACGTGAGTTTATATTCGGTATCGTTCATCACGCCCGTGAAGACGAGAGTCGCGCCCACCATTTTTGCCTTGAGATCCGTCAGTGTCGGCTTCTTAATGTCGCTCACAACGATGAACGCGCCGCCATCTTTGAGCTCAATTGTGTATTTGCCATACTGCAGGCCTTTGCGGTTGGCACCAAACTCGATCTGGCCATCGGGCTTCAGTGTGACAAACTGCTGTGTGAGCTCGCCGGTGATCTTCGATACATCCCAGCGGCCGAGCAGAGATTCTTTGAGTTTTTTATCCGCCTCTTCGCTGGCTGCTTTCACATCGCCTTCGTCGGCCTCAACGGCGAGGTGAGCGCCATAAACCCAGCCCGTCAGGCCCGAGGAGTTAGTCACCTTATACCAGTATGCATTGAGCTTGCCGACCTGCACGCTGTCAGCGCTGCGCTGCACGATCTTAACCGTCTCACCGCGCGTGAGGCGTGCGATTTCTACTGCAGTCGTGTTAGGCGAGATGCGCATTTTGAGCTCGGGCGATGAAACCGTAGTCGTCGCGGGGAGCGGCGCCTCTACTGCGTCGCCCGCTTTCTTCTTGCAGGCAGTAAAAAGAAAGGCCGAATAAAGAAGCATTAAGGCCAATAGCGCTTTTCGCATAACGTCGGATTTATTAACGAGCACGTGGCCTCAACTCATTTGACAAACCGCGTTCCATCATCATGAGAATTGAATCGAAGCACATTCGGGTTCCCGAGCAGGCGCAGGGCTTACGACTCGACGTATTTCTCACGAAACGCTTCAGCGATTTTTCCCGCAACGACTGGCAGCGCCGCATCGACAGCGGCGAGATACGCCTGAATGGTATTGCCAGCCGGTCGTCCCGCAAGCTGAACTCTGGGGACGTCATTGAATTCAGCTACGAGATGCCAGACGAACCCGAAGTGCCCACTCATCTCGAAGTCATCTTTGAAGACGCAGACTATCTGGTGGTGAACAAACCCCCGGGCCTGCCTGTGCATCCGTCGGGTATCTATAAAAACCAGACGGTCACGGAAATTCTCAAAAGCCGGGGCATACTTAAGGAAGGTTACCTGCTGCACCGCCTCGACCGCGAAACCAGCGGCGTGCTGGCGCTGGGCAAAAACCGTGCGGCTGCGGCTGCCTTTCAGCGCATTCTGCGCGCCGGGGGAGTGGAAAAATTCTACGAGGTGGCGGTCGAGGGTCTTGTTACGGGGCCCATCGACGCACGCGGTTATATCTACCGCATACCCACCTCGCGGCTGAGCCGCAGGCGCACTTTCTCGAAAACACAACCCGAGGACGGGGCGCTCGACGTGCAGACCAGCTGGACAGAATTTTCGGTGATTATGTCTCATCAGCGACTGACTCTGCTGCGCGCACGCCTGCACACGGGCCGCATGCACCAGATCAGGGCGACTTTGTTTGCGCTGGGTTTCCCCGTCGTCGGCGATAAGCTCTACGGCCCCGATGAATCGCTGTACTTCAACTTCGCCGACGACACGATGACTGAGGCCGACTGGAAAGTGCTGCGCATTCGTCGCTCGGCGCTGCACTGCTGCGAAATGAAGCTGCTGCATCCGCTGCACGGCGGTGAATGGGTACTCAAAGCGCCACTGCCCGCAGACATTATGTCTCTTTTCGCCGCGGATTGACCCTTTAAGCTAGGGTGGTTCTGAAAAAGCCAAAATTAGGCGCGCAAATGTCTTCGTTTGCGCGCATTCCCTCGCGCGGCAGTTAGCCGCGCTTGACTTTTTCAGAACTTCCCTACGTAGTTCTACGCAGGAAAGACAAACTCCGGGCAATGTTATCCACAATTGTGGAAAAGGGTGTGGAATACCTGCCGGTTTATGTCACTTTTCGAAACACGTATTATTTCACATCATAGCGGGGCGCAGCGCCTTCAGGCAGGTTGCCGCAGACCACCGGCGGAAAAAACTTAAGCAAAAATTCAAAATGGTGAACGGCCGTAGCTGAAAATCCACTTCAGCATTCTGCTGAGTTCCCGATATATCAGAATACAGATGCTGACTCTGAATATCACGGCAGATAATGCTGCCCATGCGCGAGTTACGGGAAACGAAAAGCCCAAAGCGCGCCCGGCGGACGAAAAACACTCCCATACCGATTTTGAATCCTATATGGTGGCATTAAACCAACCCATACGCGCCGAGGCGCCGGTGCAGCCACGCGCTCCGCAAGCGGAAAACGCTGCGCCTGGGCGCGCCGCCGACGAACCGCGTGCCAGCGAACGCAAACCGGTTGAAACCATCTATGACAGCGCCCCGCAAAAAACCGGGCATGAAACCCCAACGGGCGAAAAAGAAGTCGCCGCACAGACCCCGAAGGAACAGATTGAGGCCGGCGAAGCGCGGCCCGTTGCCGCCCGCTCGGCGAGGGCCGAGAAAGAGCTGCTCGAAACACTCGGCCTGTCCGCAAAAATTGTCGCTCCCAAAAAAACCGAGGCGGCGACGACGGCGACTGCCACACAGAAAGCGATTCAATCCACCGCGACAGCGCAGGTGGCTGCACTCAAAAACCCGAAGGCGCGCGCTGAGAACGTCTCGAGCACGCTGAATCTGCTGCAAAAAACACCCGACCTCGTGCTCAGCAACACCGATGGCCTCAAACGCCTCGGCGAAAAGCTCGGGCTGGCATTTCTCGGCCGCGTGAGCGAGAAGATCATCGAGCGTAACGTCAAAACCGAAACCACACCGGCACAAAAAGCCGGTGAAAAATCAGAGCATACTGCAATGCAACTTGCACCGCGCGCACAGAAGGGGGGCGACGGCATGAAAGAAGGTTTCGCCGACTCGCAGAGCCAGTCACAATCGCAGGCACGCAGTACTAAACAGCCGCAGCAGCGCAATGTTTCACGTGAAACATCGGCCCTCACCCCCGACCCGGTTGCCTCCGAAGCGGAGAGCCAAAGGCTCGCGATACAACCGGCCATGGGTCGCATGGACCAAGTGGCATATCGCGAACAGGCCGGTCACTCGGCAACCGGAACAGCTCTACATACTACAGACATCCGCCTGTCAGAGGCTGCGGCGACTGCGCGCACGACAGACAACATGCGCGTTGCGGTGGAGAACCCGCTGATGCGCGCAGATCTCGTGCGCCAGTTCAATGAGATCATGGGCCGCGCTCAGGTGCTGGTCACCGACACGCAGAATGCCCAATTCACAGTAAAACTTTTCCCGCGCGAGATCGGCCGCATGGAAATCGATCTCAAGATGGTCGATGGCGAGATTCGCGGTAAGATCGTCGTTGAAAGCGAAGACGTGAAGAACGAGATGCAGAACTTTCTGAAGAACGGTGACAACCAGGCAACCGGTGAGCAGTTCGATATGAATAAGATCGATATTGAAGTGCGTAACGGCAACCAGAACGCACAAAATCCGCAGCGCACACCCGATGCTGACGAATTGCTGCAGAATCTCGTGACACGTGCCGCGGCAACCACCTACGGCGCGGCGGAAGCGCCATCACCGCAGGGTAACGCACTCTATGCCTGATTTTGGTGCTTCGGTAAACTCAGCACAGGCTCCGGCTGCGGGCGAGCTAACGGAGATGCTGCGCAATAAGCGCAGGCAGCCCGTCGACAGCAAAGGCAAGCCGCTGCCGATTCGCAAGAGCGGCTATGACGCGCTCGACAAGAATAGTTTTCTCAAGCTGCTCGTGACACAACTCGCAAAGCAGGACCCGACTAACCCGATGAACGACCGTGAGTTTATCTCACAAATGGCGCAGTTCTCTTCGCTCGAGCAGATGAACAACGTCGCCAATTCGATGAATAAGCTGCGCGCGTCGCAGGCAAACCAATTGATCGGTAAGATGGTGCAGGGAAAAGACTTTGTGACCGAAAAACCCGTGCAGGGCATTGTCACGAAGGCGACATTTGACCACAGCGGCGAAGTATTCCTCAGTGTGAACGGTCGCCAGATCAAACTCGATGATATTACTGAAGTCACGCAGGTAACGCCGATCGAAGCGCCAACCCTCACCCCCAGCCCCTCTCCCGGAGGGAGAGGGGAGCAAGAGGTGCGCGCGGGTAATGTTTCACGTGAAACCTTACCGCCTGGCGCCACCCTCACCCCGCCTACGGCCTCCCCTCTCCCGCCGGGAGAGGGGTCGGGGGTGAGGGTCTCGCCCTCGCAAGCCGCCAAGGCCTACGAGGCCAACCAAAAAGCTGCACCCACACCCGTAGCGGCACCTAAAGCCGCTGCAACACCCGCCGCTGCACCTGCAGCAGGCGCACAACCGCACGTACAAAAAATAAACGTTCCAAAGGGAGAATAAGACTATGATGCGAACACTGTATTCCGGGGTATCCGGACTCAAGAACCACCAGGTTCGAATGGATGTTATAGGTAATAACATTTCTAACGTAAACACCAACGGCTTTAAAAGCGAGCGCGTGAATTTTCAGGACATGATTTCGCAGCTCGTGTCGGGCGCTTCTGAGCCGCGCGACAACGTCGGTGGTGTGAACCCGAAGCAAGTGGGTCTCGGTGCGATGGTTTCTTCCGTGGATAAACTCATGCACCAGGGTGCGCTGCAGACCACCTCAAAGAACACTGACCTCGCAATTTCGGGCGAAGGCTTTTTCGTGCTCGCCGATGGTAGCAAGAAGTTCTATACTCGCAACGGTAACTTTGACGTCGATAAAGAAGGTTGGCTCGTGAATCCCGCGAACGGCATGCGTGTGCAGGGCTGGAATGCGACAAAATCCGCCGAAGGCAAACCCGGTGTAAACACCGCAGCCGATACAGAAAACCTCAAAGTGCCGCTCTACCAGAAAGAACCGGCGAAAGAAACCGGCTTCGTGCGTTTCAAAAGCAACCTGAACTCTTCCGTGCAGGCGATTCCTGCCGGCGTTTCCGATGCAGACCGTGTGAAGATGATTATGGATGCAGATCCATCGAAGCGCCGAGGCCACATCACGAGCATTAACGTGTTCGACGACCAGGGCGTGGAGCACACGCTCAAGATGTATATGTGGAAATCAGACACCAACAAATGGACTGCGTCGGTCGCGATGCAGGGCGCAGAACAGCTTTCGGTGGATGTCGCGGGTTCCAACGGACAGAACACGCAGGTGGCCGGCAATACCCGGCTCACTCTCGGTTTTTCTCCCGATGGCCGTCTGACATCCGTCTCTGACGGCGCCGATATGCGCAATCAGGATAAACTCAACGCCACTTTAAGCTTTCGCCTCGCGGGCAACCCGGCGGTAAAAAACGTCGAGCTGCGCCTCGGCGAAGCGGGTCAGGTCGACGGCATCACGCAGTTCTCTTCTGCATTCACCACCAAAGCGGTCGAGCAGGATGGTTACACCATGGGCTACATGGAAGCGTTCGAGATCAACGACACCGGTATGATCACCGGCGTGTATTCAAACGGTGCACGCAACATTCTCGGTCAGGTAGCCCTCGCCAATTTTGCGAACCCCGAAGGTTTGACGAAATCGGGTTCGAACAACTTCACGGAATCGATCAATTCGGGTAATGCTTTGATCGGTACTTCGGGCATTCAGGGCTTAGGCGGAATCAACGCCGGTTTCCTGGAGATGTCGAACGTCGACCTTGCCGATCAGTTCACCGATATGATCGTCACGCAGCGTGGCTTCCAGGCGAACTCACGCAGTATCACCACAGCAGACCAGATGCTGCAGGAACTGCTCGGTCTGAAACGCTAAATAGCCTAGTGCCCGGTTATTCGCCAAGTGGCAAATAACCGGGCGGATTACCATAGCATGCTTATACCCACATTCATCTCCAAATCTGTATCTAAACTGACGCGCCGCAAACCTCTACGGTATAAGATCAACGCGCTTACCAAACTCGGCCGTAAACATTTGCTCGATGTGCTGAGCAAATTCTTCGAGAAAGAACGGCTCAATAAAGAACACGTATTTTCGATACACTATGCGCTGATCGAGATTGTGTTCAACGCGCTGAAGGCAAATCTGAAATTCGTCGCTTTTCGCGAAGAGATCAGGCGGCAGTTGCACCGCTTCAAAATCTCAGAGATCGAAGACCTGCTCCAGGTAATTATCGAAGAGCGCACTTTGCGCGAATTCATGGCCAGCCGCGTCATGCCGGATGTGCTGCGCCGGCAAGTAAGACAGATCTTCGATGCGGAACAAAAATACCGCAGCGGCATGGCGCAGAAGCTCAGCGCCGAACAGATTCAACTATTGAAAAAATTCCGGCATCTCGTGCGTAACATCGATGCCGACGTGCATCTTGAAATTCTGCACAGAGAGAATGACATTGTTATTTCCGTCATCAACCGGGTGCCGATGCTTGGCCGCGACCTTGAACGCATCGAACACAGCCGCCGGTGCCACCACGAACTGCACAAAGCGGGCCGCGCGGGGGATTTTTTCTCTTACGACAATATGGACACGACCGAATCGGCCGGCTTCGGCATTGCCATGGTCGATCAGGGATTATATAAGCTGGGTCTTGATCCGTTTGAACATCTCAGGATAGAGACGCGCAACCGGGAGACTGTGGTAACTCTGTCTTATCCCAGGCGAGTATTAGTTAACAGCTGACCCCACCCCCTAACCCCCTCCCCACGATGTGGAGAGGGGGAAAGAAACAACCCCTCTCTGCGTAGCGGGGAGGGGTGGCCGCAGGCCGGGGAGGGGTTAAGCTTTGAATTCCGCCGCAGCTTCTTTTGCGCCGCGCGAATACGAGAACGCAATAATCACAATCGCCAGCGTGGCATAAGCTGCCGCGATCGAATAGGGTGTCGGTCCGTGAGCATCAAGCTTCACCAGCCATGGCAGATACATATCGCCGTCGATCTTTACCGAATGCATCAGGCCAAAAAGAGACAGGAAAGCGCCGACGAAAAGATACGCCGCGGCGCGTTTGAACTCGCGGTCGATCAGCTTCGCTGTAAAGGCACCCCAGATCATCGCGGTGATGATGAAGCCGTTACCCAGCGCAATAATCGTGTGCCACGAATCCTGAAAGGCAGGGCTGAAAAAGTCCATCGTCGGTTTGAGTTTGGCCGCCGTTTCTGCCGACAGCGTCTGCACCGTGCCGAAGAGCCCCTGTACCTGCGCCACCAGGCCGATCATCTTGATCTTCGCCAGATAGGGCATCGAAGGTAAGATTGCCATCGTCACCGCAGTGGCGTGCCGCTTGGGAGTCGAATGGTATGACTGTTCGACAATGTCGAGACCGACAAAGATCAGAATCGGTGCCAGCGCCGCCTGCGGCAGCACCTGAGCCAGAAAGCCGATAAATCCGAAGATGCCACCGAGGCCGATGAAAAGACCCGTCGCCAGTGTGTACGCCGCGCGCCCGCCCATTGCCTTATAAGCCGGATGCCCGATGTAGGGCGTCGACTGCGCCACACCCCCGGTGAGGCCCGCGGCGAGCGTTGCTACGGCTTCGGCGAGCAGAATGCTCTGTGTGCGGTACGAATCACCTGCGAGGCGCGCGCTGGCCGTCACGTTGATACCGCCGATCACCGTCAGCAGCGCAAAAGGAATGGCAATCGGCAGATAAACCAGCGCTTCCTTAAATCCGCCCAAAAACTC
Organism: uncultured Turneriella sp.; assembly: GCA_964356715.1. GTDB lineage: Bacteria > Spirochaetota > Leptospiria > Turneriellales > Turneriellaceae > Turneriella. The sequence continues at coordinate 16,216 of CAYHJO010000012.1, forward strand.
GAGCGTCGGCATCGGGAATGCCAGCACAAACTTCGGCGCTATTTCGGGGCCGTGCACCACCTTCATCGCGACGAGCAGATAATACACGACGGCACCGCCAATCACCGACAGGAATACGCTGGGCAGATTGAACGGCAGCCTAATCTTCGCGACCAGTGCGTAGATAATAATGCCGAGCGCCACCATGCCGGCAACCGGTGTACCAAATACATGCTCGAGCGGCAGCAGGCCCAGTAGCGCAATGCCCACGCCGGCAAGCGAACCCAAAAGACCTGCTTCAGGAATCAGTTTTTCCACAAAGTGGCCGAAAAACGACAGCGCAAATTTAACGACACCGATGATAATCATCGTCGCCATACCGATTTTCCAGGCCAGCATGCCCGCAGCTTCGGGGTTTAACCCGCCGGCTTTCGCAGCTATGAATGCCGGGCCGATGACCGCAAATGCAATACCGATAGTGGACGGCGAATCGAGACCCAGCGGCATCGCCGTGACATTTGGGTTACCTGTGCGCTTCGCGAGCCGGAACGCCATATACGTATAAATGACATCGCCAACCAGGACACCGAAGGCGGTGCCGGGGAACATTTTTCCATACACAATGTCGGGGGGAAACTGGAAGACAAGGATCAGAATCTGCGCAAGAAAGACGAGATTGGTTACGTTATCGAGCATCAGCCCGAAAAAAGCGTTCAGGTCACCGATGCCTGCCCAGCGGTAGCGAAAGCCCGTGTCCCGGGCTTGTCGAGGGGTTGCGGTCATGGGATAGCAAGCGGAGCGCCGAGGCACGGGTCAACAAAATTTGCCGTCAAAGGAAAATCGAATGCGGATTGACCGGTCTGTCGATTCGGGTTATATGAGCTCGACGCTTACCTGTTGTTTGAGGCCACGGGCAGCATGCTCAGCCAGGCGACCCTGAAAAGTTATACACTGGACGGAGCCCCGTCACCATTCAATTTCACCCCGCAGACATATTTTTACTCCGGATTTATGCCCAGCTTCGGCGTGATGCTATCGTTTTGATAATTTGTTGACCCGCGCACCGGTAATGGCAGTAACGATAATGAAGATTTTTCGCGTATTCGCGGCCGCAGCGCTTCTTTACAACGCTGCCCTGTCGGCGCAGAAGCTGCCCAATTTCTATAACGAAACAATGAACTTCCGCATCGAGTGGAAAGGTATCCGCGCAGGCGACGTGACGATGCGCACGCGCGCCGAAGGCGATAAGTTTATTACGGTAAACGCACGCGTCAATTCGCTGCAGACCGTGCACGGCATCTACTACGTACAGGGCGCGTTCGCCACCAAATGGAACCATATCACCAAATCGCCCGTCATCGCGTACGAAGAGTCTTACCAGGGCGATGCCTACCAGCGCCGCAAGTTCCGCTTTGGCAACGGTAAGGTAAACGTCGACAAAAACGAAAAGAAGTTTTATGAACACAGCTATCCGCACAGCTCGGGGCTGAAAGGCGAATGGAAAGAGAACTACGACGTCAGCACCAAAGGCGGATATCAGGATCTGCTGGGCGCATTTTATTACGTGCGCAGTACGGGCCGCATTCCCAAAGTCGGCGAAGTACTGCGCGTGCCCGTTCTGCCCGCGGGCGCGCGCCGTTCGCTGGTGCTCAAAGTGCTCAGCCGCGAAACGCGTAACGATGTGCCGTTCTTCGGCACGCGCGAAATCATTCACGTGAAATCACAGCTTGTCGACGACGCCAATAATAAAACTCAGGCCGGCAGCAATATGTTCTTCAATACGCAGACGCAGATAGAAATGTGGATTACCGCCGACGCGGATTTTGTGCCGGTAAGAATCTGGACCGATGTGCCCTACCTCGGAACAGCGTTTATCCTGCTCGAAAATTACACGCAACCGTAACCCACAACAATGCGCCCGCTTCTTGTTATTCTGTTCTTTACCGCCGCTGTTTCTGCAGACGACTGGAAATACGCTAAATCCGCCGACGGCGCCATCGCCTATACGCGGACCGTCGCGGCTTCCAGTTTCAAAGAGTATAAAGTCGAAACCGAAATCGAAGGCTCGCTATCGCAGGTCGTTGCGGTACTGATGAACGTGCGCGAACTTCCGCAGTGGGTCGACCGCTGTTCCGAAGCCAATCTGCTCAAAGAATTTTCCCCCACCGAATCGATTGTGCGCACAATTACCGCTTCGCCCTTTCCTCTCAAGAATCGCGAGGCGATCGCGTACGGCAAACTGACGCAGGATCCGGGCACCAAAATTGTGACTATGGTTTAGACCGGCAGGCACGATTTTGCACCCTTAAACGCTAAATACGAACGCGTGCGCGAGCTGCGCGGCCGCTGGGTGCTCACGCCAAAACCGGGCGGCAAAGTGCATGTCCAGTTAATCGGGCATACCGATCCCGGCGGAGTCATTCCCGCGGCGATCGCTAACTATTTTGTGGTCATGATACCGCTGAATACTATTAAAAACTTGCGCACTCAGGTTAAGAAAGAAAAGTATGCCAAGGTCAAGCTCGCTTACATCAGGGAATAGAATCCCGCAGGCAGGCTAAAGGCCACGCGCGTAGCACTCAGGAGGATTTGTGTCTGTAACAAACCGGAAAGGAATCATACTCTGCGTTGATGATGAGCCTGGCGTGCTCTCGACCCTCAAAGAACAGCTGCTCGCCGATTTTATCGCCACGCACGATGTCGTGACCGCAACGTCGGGAGAAGAAGCTCTGGCTTTTGTCGAGGCCGCGCGCTCTGAACATGAAATTATCGAGCTGATTATCACCGACCAGATGATGCCCAACATGAAGGGAGATGAATTTCTTAAGCGCGTGCACAACGTACTGCCCGAGACTATGAAGATTCTGCTCACGGGACATGCGGGTCTCGATTCGGCCATCAAGGCAATCAATGAAGGCGGCCTCAACCGCTATATCGAAAAACCATGGAATGCAGAAGCCATGCGCGACGATATCAAGGGGCTCATTGGCAAGTTCCGCCAAAACCTCGAAAACCAGTATCTGCTCAATAACCTCGAAGCGCGCATACGCGAACTTAGCAAAACATGAAGTTACCCAGAGCGCAGATTTTCACCGGCTGCGTTCTTTTTGCCGGCGCTGCGCTTCTGCTCTACGTGCCGCAAGGCGGCGCCGCCGCCAAAGTTGCACGTATCTCTGACGTTTTCAATGCCGCCGAGCCCTACGCGGTCATGGCGGCCCTGCCCGATGTACCCGCTTTCATCGACAAGCTGCGCTCGGGCGCTGAGATGCGAACCTTCTTCGATTCGCCGCTGGGGTTGCACTTCCTCAAATCAGCGCCGGTCAGAAGTGCCGCACACCTGCACCGGTTGATTTCGTACGCGCCGCGTTCGTGGCAATGGAACCTCTATTCTCTGGTCACCGATGGCCCGGTGCTCTACCGCTCGCACGGACAGAAGTTTGTGCTGGCGATCGCGCTAAACCGCAAAGGCCAGCTGGCGACTTCCGTTATCGGTAACGCGACGGCGCAGAAAGTCGGTGACTGGTTCATCATCGCCTCAGATAAAGACGAACTTGCGCGGCAGACAGAGTACATGAAAAAACCCGCCCCGGCGGATTTGCCGCTCGACGCCTCGCTCACGCAGCCGGGTACATTGGGCATCGAACTGCGCTTCAGCACCCGGCCTGCCGGCAAGCGCAGCCTGTTTCGCAATCTGTTGTCTGAAATTTTCTCGGCGCAGAATTTCACCAACTGCAGCTTATCGCTGACGCCCGGCGCGAACAGTATTCAGCTGAACGGCGACTGCCTGCCCCGCAGCGTTGTTCAGCCGGTGCCTGCCGTCATTGCAGACGAAACGGTTACGGTTCCGGACTATCCCGCGTATGTGTACTTTCATAAGGCCGGAAATAAATCCGCGCACCTGCTTTCGCTCAATGGTTTTGCGACAGATTACGGTTATCTGATTCCGCAGTTGTTGTTTTCGGGCCCCGCCGGCGACCAAAAGGCCATCGAGTTCCTCAGCCAGGCATTCAAGACCAAAGCGCACCAGCTTGAAGCCAATGCCAACGGCTTACTGATCCGCTATCCCTATGCCTACCGCTACGAAAAACGCAAATTTGACCTCTTTGCCCCTTACCTGACGGCCGGGCGCGAACGCTTCCAATGGCAATCATTCTTACCCGAAAAAAAAGCGCCCGAAACGCAACTGAATTTATCCGGAAAATACGGTTTTTATGCCAGGATAAATCTGCACCCGCTCATCCGCAATTCACAGCGCGCGCTGAAACAATACGACGCGATCTATTCCCCAGGCCATTTCAACGAATTCCGCGACGCGCTGGCAAAGTCACTGGCGAGCCTCAAAACTGCGTCGCTGCGTCTCTATTCGCAGCCCGGCGCAAAAAGCCTGCGTATCGGCGGGACTCTCGCATTTGCTGAAAACTAAAGCCTGCACATTTATTGCGCTCTTTTTGCTGGCGCGCCCGGCGACGATGGCCATTACGCTCGAAGGCCGTTTGCCGGGAGAGTTTTTCCGCGAAGACAATCCGCCGCGATTCGGCGCGGTCATGAGCTTTCACTCAAACGGCGATTCGCTCGTCGTTCTGCATACCGTCAATAAGGGGACGCAATACACCGTCGCACAACAATTGGCCAAAATTGCGCGCGGCTTCAAGCTGCCGTCCAAAGCGCTCGAGAAGATGGGCATCATCGAAGGTAATCTGCGCTGGTTGCAATATTCCTTTAAGAAAAAAAGCGGTGGCGGCTTTGTGTATATCACGCGATCGCGCGAAACCATCATCTATCTTGTCATATTCAATCTGCAATATAGCGCGCTGGCCCGCGACCTGCCTTACATTGATCGCTACCTCAAGCAGCTGCAAATTCAGCATTAACAAGGCGTTCTTATCGGCGCTTAGCTGATCTTGCGCTTATATGCGACGTTTCCCGTGATATCATCCCACAGTACGTTGACATCCACTACAGGGGTCCTAACCGTGAAGAAATTAACCTGGAAAGATAACAGCAGACTTTTGGCATGAAAATACGCACCGGCAAAGCGCTTTTTCATGACATCCTCTTCGCAATTCAGCGAGACGATCAGTATTTCGCGCGTCGATAATATCAGGCTGCGATCGGTATCTTTCAGTACGCGGTGCACGTCTTTCTGCAACTCGTCAAGCAGACCGCGCGCAAAATTCTCTCCCGCCAGGCCGACATATTTTGTCAGCGACTCAAAGTACAGATAGGTAAATGTGACGGGCTCCTTGCGCGCGAGAGCAGGATTGATCATGTCGGCAATCAGATTCACCGTGTCGGTGAAAAGCAGCGCAACCCTGCCATCGGCAGAAAATCCCGAAGGCAGATAGAATCTTTCGAAAACGTATTTGAGGCGCTTTAGATTCTCCTCAATCGGATGGTCTTTTAGCCCTAAGGCGGCAATAGCGTATTCCTGTTCGTGGTATCCGCTGCGCAGATAATGCAGCGCGTAATGCCTGCCGCTGAGTTCAAAATCGACCACACCCGAATCATTGCGCAGGCCCGCGGAAATTGCGCCGTGTATTGCCGGCCCCAGCGCGGGATAAATGCCATAGCTATGCCCGGAAATTCCGGTCTTCATGTCAAAGATGAATACCGCGAGAAAAAGCGCACGCAGTGATTCAAAAAACAGATAATATTCTATATACCTCGAATAGATCGCATCGTTTTTGTCATCGAGGCGCTTTTCCCAGTAGCGGATGAGATTCTCAGCTACCTGCGCATCGATTCTGCCTGCGCGCAGAAGCGCAGTCAGGTGCGTCAGGTCAATTTTGTGGAAATCGCGGTAAACGCCCTGGTTTTCAGACATATTCCCTGCGCAGCCTCTCGGCGTTCAGTTTTGCCATGGTTTCACGTGCCATGTAACTGCTGCGCACGAACGCACCTACCTCGTGCGCGAGAAAGGCGCGCTCAGCAACGGCTGCTTCCAGCGCGGCAAATTCCCCGGCGCTGTATTTTCTGATCACAGGCGCCTGTTCGGCCGAGGGTTGCAGATACTGGCCTATCGAAACAATATCAATTTGCGCCGCCTTCATGTCAGAGAGTAAATCCGCGATTTCTCCGGGCGATTCGCCGAGGCCGACCATAAATCCGCTTTTGCGGATTACCTGTCCGTGGCGCCCGGCAAGGTACCGGAAAATATCGAGCGATCTTTCATAGCGCGCCTGTGGCCGAATCGACGGTGAAAGTCTTTTTACGGTTTCCATATTATGCGCAATCACCGCGGGCCCGCTCTCGGCAATCATCGCCAGCAATTCATGGCTCAGGTGAAAATCCGGGATCAGCAGCTCAACGGTAATCCCCATATTGACCAGTTCGCGCGTCAGCTGCGAAAAATGTCTCGCGAGGCCTTCTTCGTCGTCGTCGCGCGCCACAGAAGTGATCACCAGATATTCATATTTCCCCGAGTGCGCGGCTTCAAGAATATCCGCGCGTTCTTTTTCGGCAATGCTTGCAAGCGCCAGAGGTTTAGCAGTCGCGATATGGCAGAATTTGCACGAGCGCGTGCACTCGCGGCCACCGATGAGAAAAGTGGCGACCCCGAGCGAAGAACACTCATGCCGGTTAGGGCAACGCGACTCTTCGCATACCGTATGCACATTGCGGTACGCCAGCAAAGTTGCATCTGTGTCAAAATTCCACTTTATGCGTTTTGCCGGTGCGGCCTGGATACTTTTTCCACTCTGTGTCATGGCGATTGAGATTTGGCGTACATATATGCCGACTCAACCTGGTCTGCCAAGCCAATACCGGAAAACGTCCAGCCTGAAAGGTGGACGCCCTGGTGTTTCGCCGCGAGCGCAAGAACTTCGCGCTTCCACTCGCCGTAACCCGGCGCATAACGCGGAATGCCCGGGCTGTGGCGGAATACCTTTGTCCACAACGGTTTGGCGCGCGCTTTGAAAATGCGTGCCAGCGATTCTTCGGTCAATGACCCCAATTCGTCATCTTTAAAAAGCTCGCTGTCGCCCGAAATCATCGTCTTCGTGAGAAACTTATCTTCGGGTGCACGGCCGCTGAAAACGTTGGAAGCGAAGATAGTTCCCAATATCGGTGCGCGCTCTTTGCGCGGCGCGAGAAACCCGTACCCGGCCGCATTAAATTCCTTTTTGCTCCACAAACTGTAGACGACGTTGATCGGCGAATACTTAAGTTCGGCGGCTTTGCGCGACAGCTCCTTGTCGTGATCGCGGAAAATATAACTGCTGTCGGCTGTCCCAATGGTGAATATGACCCTGTCAGCAGCCGCGTAAGACCTGGATTTTGAGCTCAACACGAGTCTATTGTCGCTATCGCGGCCAATGCGTGCAATCTTGTCACGCACGATCACGACACCCGATTTTTCAAGCGCCTCTTTGAGCGCCTGCACCCATGTGGTGAGGCCGCCTTTGAAACTGTATATGCCCTTCGCAAACTGCACATCCCCCAGTTCTGCCTGCCAGAAGGCGCGCTTTTCCTGCGCATACTGTTTCAACGCGACCTTGAGCTTCGGCGCTTCGCTGATTTTGCGGAACAGCTCAGGAAACATCGATGAAAATTCAAGGTCTTCGGCCTCGCTGCCGTAGACACCGCGCGCAAAAGGAGACGCGAGGTATTCGGCCGCGCTGTAACCCAGCACATTCCGCGCCGCGTCGAATAAGGTGATCGTCGGCCACATGGAAAACTTCTTACCCATCGCGAGAAAAATCTTGATCTTTTCCGGAAAAAACAGCAGCGACGTGGTAATAAGTCCCAGCGGTGATTTTGGCGCACCGACGAGGTAGCCGTCTTTGAGGATAAATCTCTTCGCGCTGCGCTTGTCTTCAAAGATCAGCTTATCTTTCAGGCCGATATCGTTCACCATAGTGTTAAAAAGACCCGTGCGATCGAGGTATGAATCGGGCCCCGGTTCGAGCAGAACGCCATCATGCGACTGCGTCGCGATGTTCCCACCCAGTTCACCTGGCTCAAACACGGTGATTTTCGCATCCGGCAGCTTTTTCTTCAGAAAGTACGCGTGGCTTAAACCGGAAATTCCGCCACCCACGATGGCATAGTGCAACATGCGTGTGCCTGCGAAATTTGCACACCGTGACAATTAAAAAGCCGCGCAAAACCAAAAATAGCTTTACAGAAAACAAAATATTCCGGGCTTTCAAATATGCTGCCTGCAACAGTCAGAGAGATCGCCGTAACGCCCATGGGCTTCGCCGCAGTGGTGAAACCTGAGCATAAGGACAAAATCATTCCGATCTTCATCGGCCCGTCTGAAGCCTATTCCATTTCGACGATTCTGCAAAATGAAAAAATGGAACGTCCGGTAGGCGCCGACCTGCTGCAGTCGCTCGTCGAAGCCACCGGCTCAACGCTCAGCAAGATTTTCATCAACGATTTCCACGGCGGCACATTCTTTGCCCGCATCTACATACAGGGCAGCATTTTTCCGGGTAGCCTGCTCGAACTCGACGCGCGGCCATCCGATGCGATAGCCCTGGCCGTACGCTTTCGCGCGCCGATCTACGTGGCAGAGCACGTCTATGACCGTACCGCAATTGACCCGATCACGCTGCGCGACGCCGATGCAGATGCATTGCGCACCGCCGGGCAAAGCAACGTCGACGAAATTCTCACAGCCGACGAACGCGAAGAATTCTTTGAGGCTATTCTCGAAGAATTCGGCGAAAAGAAAAAAAGCCCCAAAGAAGGCAAAGAGACCACGCTCGAAAAGGTAAAATTTTATTCGCGCAGCGAAGTGCTGCAGCAGATGCTCAAAGCTGCCCTCGGTCGCGAGAATTACGAAGAAGCGGCCCGGCTGCGCGACGAACTGCGCACAGAAACGAATAACTGATCGTCTGGCCACGGGCTTTAGCCCGTCGCGAATTCGTCATTTATTGACGTGACTTTTATCCGTAAACTTATCAAAGAAGACGTCCTGCTTTTGCATGCCGCATTCTGACAATTTTGCAATGGCTGCGTCGATCATCGGCGGTGGTCCGCAGAGGAATGCTGCCGTGTCGTTAAAATCGAGATTCTGTTTATCGATGAATTCCGTGACAAAGCCGCGTGCGCCCTTCCAGTCAGACTCCGCGTCTTCATGAGACAGCACGGGCACAAACTGAAAATCCGCGCCAAGCTGCGTGCCGAAACGCTTCATATCATCGAGCGCATAAAGATCTTTCTGCGTGCGTGCACCGAAAAGATAAACGATACGCTTCGTTACTTTCTTCTGCGCCGCGTCTTCGAGCATCGCCTTGATCGGTGCCATGCCGCTGCCACCGGCGATGCATAACCAGGTACCTTTTTCTTCGCGCCAGCCGAAGGATCCACGCGGACCGCGTAGTTTGACTTTTTCTCCCGTGCGGTCCTTTTCGTGAAACCAGGTCGTCATTTCGCCGCCGGGAACAAGCCGCAGGTGAAAATACACTTCGGGGTTACCGCCACCGGCACCGGGCGCAGAAGCAAAAGAATACGAACGCGACCCTTTCACGCCGGCGACCGCGAGATCAGCATACTGGCCCGCTGCGTAGCGCAGCTTCTCGCTCAGCTTAATCCTGATTTCGACGATATCGTGCGTGAGTTTTCGGTAGCCGCTGACCTGACCCGAATATTCTTTCGACTCGTCGGGTTCCAGCGTGACGACCATGTCAGACTTGGGAATAGTCTGACACGCGAGGATATACCCCTTTTTCAAATCGTCTTCTGTCAGTACCAGCGACATGTCGGAGAGATCTTTATATTCGCCCTGGATCAGTTTTGTTTTGCAGGTGGTGCAACTGCCGGCGCCACAGCTAAACGGATAATCGAGGCCGGCTTCGAGTGCCGCCTCGAGCAGAGTCTGCCGGTGTTTTACCGTAACGGTCTTACCCATGCTCTGGATGAACGCCTGGTATGTGGGTTTTTCTTTCTTCTTGAAGAGGGAAAGCATTGGGCTCGTTGGGTAAATGAAACGCCGGGACAAGAAATATTGCCGGCCCGGCTTGCGGCCTCAGCGCCGGAACATGCCGAAGATGCGCCGCGCCGTGGCGATGCCCTTGATTTCGTGCAGATGGTCGTTAACCGATTCATAGCCCATCAGCAAAAATTCATCGACTGCAGAATAATCTGCCCAGTGGTAGTTGCCGCGAATCGGACGCACTACCAGCGCAGCGCGTTCCAGCTGCATCGTGCGCCGGTGCGCGGAAGCAATCTCTTCGGTTTTCAAAATCACATCAAAGCCGCTCTTGGGCATTGTGTCGGGCAGTCTTTCGTCCGAGACATCGATCACCACGACTCTCTCCGCACCGATGCGCGCCGCGGTGTCGATACCCAGCTTGTCGAGCACACCGCCGTCGACATACGATTCTGTGCCGATGCGTTCGGGAGGAAAAATGAGTGGCATCGAAGCCGAGGCGACTACCGCCTGTCTCAGGCGGTCTGCTCCTGCGAAGACGCGCAGCTCACCGCTGCGGATATTCACCGCGGCGGTGGCGAACGGAATTTCTGTCGAATGCATCGCGATGTCCGCCAGAAAAGGGTGCAACACCCCGTAGACCTCTGCGGCGGTTAAGACGCCGGTCGCCGTGAAAATACGCCGGAGGATGTTCGTGCTTGTAAAGATCTTCTGCGCGCGCCGCACGATGTTGCGCGGATTTTCCTCATGGCTCGAAGTCCAGCTGCCGACCACGGAATTTTTGAACGGTTCAAAATCGATCAGCTGCATGATGCGCTTTTCGAGAAAATCGACTTCGGGCATGACCGCATAGACGGCGCCGCAGATCGCCCCCATCGAGATACCGATCAGCTGACCGATGCGGATGTCATTTTCGACCAGAGCGCGAATCGCCCCGATATGCGCGATGCCGCGCGCTGCACCGCCGCCGAGATTGAGAGATATTTTGCCTGCCACAGTCTTCCGCTTATGGTTTGACGCGCCCGCGGCGTTACCGCGTTTCCCGCTCGTGATCCGCAAGGCCGAATATTACCGTGCGTCGGGCAGGCACAGCAATAACCGGCTGCGCCGCTTTGTGCTCGCGGCTGTGATCGTCGTTATTGTTGCCCTTGTATTTCAATTTTTTCTGCGCCAACTGTTTTTTTATCCATTAAAGGTCACAGGCGACAGCATGTCACCGGAAATTCAGCCCGGCGACAAACGCTATTTTGTCTACCCCAAACTGACCAGCATACAACCGGGGGATATCGTACTGGTGCGCTCGCGCACCGCCGAGGTCGAATACCTCTGCCGCATCGTTGCCGTCGACGGAGACAAAGTGCGCATACACGAAGGCCGGCTGCTCATCAATGGCACCGCGGGCCGGGAACTGAATCCGGCACTGAAAGTGCCTGAGGACACGGCGTTTTATTTTCCCGAAACCGAGGTGCGTCCCAACCACTTCTTTTGTCTGAACGACAACGCGCGCAACTCCGCGGATTCGCGTCTGCATGGCATATTCGGACGCAACCAGATTATCGCCAGGCTATTCAGACCCAGGCTATTCTTCTGATGCAACCGCCCGACGCCGTGTCCGAGGCTCTGCTCAAAGAAAAATTCCGTACGCGCATCTCACCCCATGTAATTCGCCTGGCGGCGACATTGCCCGACTCCGATGCACACCGGCTTCTGGCCCAATTCACGCCGGATCCGCAGGAGCTGCACGAACATGCAGAATTTTCTGACGATCCGCTGCACGAAGAGGATGCGGATATCCATCCGTTTCCCGATGTCGTGCGCAAGTACCGCAGCAAGATACTTTATCTTACCACAGACGAATGTCCCGTCTACTGTCGCTATTGCACGCGGAAGCGCAAGACACTGCTTTCGACCGGGCACAGCCAAACGCCGTTGGCGGCGATTGGCGATTACCTGCTCAAAGATACCGGCATCAACGAAGTGATTTTTTCCGGCGGCGATCCGCTGATGTTGCCAGTCAGCGATCTCGCAGAACGTGCGGATTATTTTCTCGGCCTGCGTACAATCCGCTTTCTGCGCCTGCACAGCCGGGCCGTGACGACTTCTCCGGGTCTCGTTAGCGGCAAATTTCTCTCGGCGCTCGCCTATTTGCGGCGACAATATGAGCAGAAGCAGCTTGCCATGGTATTGCATATCAACCATGCCGCAGAACTCTCCGATGAGGCAATCCATAAAATTCTGGAATTGCGCAACATCGGCATTCCGCTCTATGCTCAAACGGTGCTGCTCAAAGGCATTAACGACAGTGCGGATGTGCTCGCCGATCTCTGTATCACTTTGAGCCGGCACGGCATTCAACCGTATTACCTGCACCAGCTCGATCGCGTGACGGGTTCTGCGCATTTTGAGGTGAGCGAACCAGAAGGTAAGCGCATCTATGCCGGCCTCGCGCTGCGTGTACCCCCTTACATATTACCGCGCTATGTGCGCGACAGCAAACGGGGAAAATATCCGTTGCATTGAACGGCCAGACCACAGAACCAGTCCGCGGACCCCCGCCGTAGCGGCCGGTCAGGGAGAAACCGGAACTACCGGTTGAGGAACCGGTTTAGGTTTCGGCGCGGGCAACGCCTCAATCCCGCTGAGCAATTGTTCAAAATCGGGCTCGCGCCGCACTTGCTCGAACACGCGCAATTTACGCAGATTCGCCGCGATCTTATCGCGCGCCTTTGCGTTGCGTAGATACAACCGTGCTTTGGATTTCACACCGGCAAAATCACCCATGTGCGCCAGCGCAATGAGGTGCAGACTCATCTGCGAAGGCGTCTGCGATCTGATCTTGTCAAATTCGATCGCCGCAGAACCGTATTCTTTCAGCGCAAACCGCGACACTGCGCGCCAGCCGTAATAATCGGGCTGCCCTTCGAGTTTGGATCTAAACTTTTCCGTCAGATCGAGCACCGACCGGTATTTTTCGCTGCGAAATAATGCGCCGATGGCGACCGGCAAATCAGACATCGCATATGCCGGCAATGTCGCGCCATTGTCATCGTCTTCAACGGCTTCATTCTCATAGATCTTCGCGGCAAAACCCGCGGCTTTCTCGTATGACCTGGCAGCCAGCGAGCGCTTCATGCCCAGCAAATTCAGGAACATGGGACTCTCTGTCTTCTTACTGAACCGGCAATACTCTTCATCGTCGTTGCCTGTCGAGGCCGCGCTCAGGCAAAACACACGCTTGATACCGAGCGCCGTCTTCTTGCGCAACTCGAGGTCGGCCGCGAGGCGGCGTGCGGCCCTGGCGTGCGCATATGCTTCGGGATATTTGCCGAGCCCGTAGTTGGCCTGCGCGGCATTGTAGCGCAGGTAAAACTTGAGTTGCGGATCTTCAATCTCTTTTTCCAGCGCAGCGGCAAAATATTTAAGCGCGCCGCGATAATCTCCGGAACGCCGCGCAAAATAACCCAGTTTGTACGCCGCTCCGACATCTGCGCTGTCTTGCCAGATCTGCGCATACGCTTCACCCGCTTCGCGGTTGCGTTTCAGTTTTTCATAGTACTTCGCAACTTTCCAGCGATAGTCTTTCCAGCGTTCATCCTGCGCGATCGCCTGTTTGTACGCGGCGATAATGCGCTCAATCAAATCGACTGCGTCTTCGGGTGTGTCTCCGTTCGCAGTGCGCTCGTTGAATTCTTTTTCCAGCGCGGTTGCCTTGCGCACGCTGTCGTAGCCTTTATACTCGCGCCGGCCCTGATAATTTTCCGCCTCGTAGCGTACTTTTTCAAAGGTCTCGCTTTTTTCACCCATTTCTTCGAGGCGTTCGACTGCACGCAAAGCTTCGCCGTAGAGTTTAGCCTGGCGGCAGAGAATCACGATCTTCCAGTATGCCGCCTTTTTGAATTTTTTGTGCATCGGCCTCTCGGCGGCAGCCCGGTAATAAGGAATGCTCTCGGCATACTGCCGCCGCGCTTCAAGAATAAGACCGATATAAAACCGCGGGTCGCCGGTTTCATCGCCGTTCTCAATCGCCTGTTCAAAATGTTTTTTCGCCGCCTCATGCGAGCCCCGCGAGTAGGCTTTTTCGCCCAGCAAAACCTCTTTGCTTTTTGCCGAAAGCGCAAACGTCAGCGAACAGGCGAGCGCAAGGAGGATAAATAACTTCATTCGCGCCATGCCCTCAGGGTGCCCTGGTCGCCGACTTCCATCGCGAGCCTCGCCGCCGCAAGACAGAGATTGAACTCCGTTTCCGCGAGCTCTTTTTCAACCAGCAGCTGTGCGCCCAGCGCCTCGATCAGGTCTTTTGCCGAACCTGTTCCGGTCGTATAGGCCGTCATTTCAGACAAAGACCATTTATTTGCTTCTTTATATTTGTTCTGTGTGATTTCCATCTGCACTTTCTGTTTTTCAAAATCCCACATCGCCATGGCAATTTTTAGCGGGATGCCGGTTTCTGCTTCGCTTTGTTTCGCCCGCATTTTTTCGAGCTCGGCTTCTGCTTTCTGCGATTTGGCTTTTGTATTGCCGAAGTCGAGGTCCCATTTGGCGCCAAACACCATCGCGAAAATATTGCGGTTGAAGGGGTCGTAGGCGTATGTGCTCTGCTGGTAATCGCGCATCGCCGTGTAGTTCATGTCTGCGCGTCCCGCAATAAACAGCACCGGCAAATTGCCGCCTTTTTCCATATCAACCTGATGCCGCCTCGCCTGCATGCCTTCGGACACAGCTTTCAGATCGGGGTTCGTTTTGTGCGCTTCGGCTATGAGCTGTTCGAGCGCCCGAGTGGCTTCATCGATTTTCGGAAAATCACTCTCGAGCACGAGCAATGACTCTTTTTCACCGAGAAAATGACCCAGCGCAAGACCGGCCGTTTTCTTGTTGGATATCCACTCGGCCTGAAAACGCTGCAATTCAAGATCAAACAGTTTTAACCGTGTGAGGTCTTTGCGTTGTACCTCACCGGTACCTTTTTTGTATAGCTTCTCCGCGCGCGCCAGAACGGCTTTCATCTTCTCATTCGCATCATCGAGAACTGTCTTCAACCGTTGCAGTAAGATGATCTGCATATAAAGTTGTTTATATTCAAACACGCTCTTATTGATCTGGCTTTCGTGTAACATGCGTCCGCCTTCGATCGCATGCGATGCCGCCTGTTTTGCGTCTTTCACTCGGCCGAAACTGAACACGGGGTAAACGACCTGCAACTCCCCATGCACAAACGGACCCCAATTGGAAAAATTATCCGTCGATTTCGTAGCATCGCCGCGCACCTCGTAAATCGGCGCAACGTACGTCAGCAGGGAAAATGTCGGCAGATCGCTGGCAGACGCCTCGGTTTTCAGCGCTTCGAAGCTGAGAATCTGCGCCTTACTTTCCAGAATCTTTGCGTTGTTCTTCAGCAGCAGCAGCAGACCCTCGGCAAAACGGATGGGTTTCTCCGCGGCCAGCCCCGTGTGCAGAAACAGAGCCAGGGAAACAGCCAGAACGGCAATGAGGCGATTATTTTTTGTTGATTTTCTGAATGCGTTCACGCAGCAATTTCACCAGGTGCTTATAGCCCTTTTTGTTGATTATGGAAGAAAATTGGTTCCGGAAATCGAGCAGCGTCGACGCATCGTCGATGTGCACATCATAGAGTTTTAATCCGTCTTCGGAGCGATAAAGAAAAAATTCTACTTTGAAGCTCTGCTTGCGGTGCGGCACCTTGGTATTCACCACAATCGCTTCTTTGCCGAACACTTCGTCGCTCTCGACCCTTTCGGATATGATCTCGATAGGAATTTTTCCCGTAATGACTTTTTGCGACGGGATATTGGCTTCGACGACGCGGTTTGCCATCAACTCGTGGAACAGACCGAGAAAGTCTTCTTGTTGCGCGGGTTTCAATTTGTCGAAATGCCGGCCCAGTGCCAGCTTGCCGATTTCTTTCACATCGAGAATTTGCAACGCAAGGTCACGTGCGCGCGCCGAAACGTCTTTGCGCTTTTCGGCGGAAAAATCCTGTGCGAGTTCGGCGCGCAATTGTTCAAAATTATTAATGATATTCTGCATATAGTCAAGCCCTTCGGCCGCAAACAGCGCCGAAGAGCTCACCAGCAGATAAAACAGAAAATTCTTCAAAAGAAAGCGCACGCTTTTCAGCTCTTTTTGCGGAAATACGCAATGATAATGATGACGGCGAGCAATATCAGCACCACCTTAGTGATCTGCCAGATGGTCCCGACGATGAAAGGTATACAGCCATCAGGAAGGAAAAGCGCCAGCACCACAACTGCCAGAATCAGCAAGAGCGTATTCGGTTTCTGCATAGACGATTTTTCCGCAAATGAACGCTTGCCGTCAAGTTAAATGCTCCCCTGTGCAAGTCAGCTATCGAATGCCTTGACGCGGCGTCTGAATCCCGTTTTGAGTCGGTACGGGTTGAATGCAGCGGATTATTTTAATTAAGGGATTCATCCCGCTCTTTTTCTCTTTTGCGCTCATTACGACAGCGGTCTATCCGCAGGTTGAGACAGAAGGCTGGCGCTTCAAGCCGCAGCTTGGCGTCTGGTTCGGTCCGGTCACGCCGGTGCCCGGCAGCAAGCTGGCAGAAGTGCTCACCACCAGTCTCGGCGGCGGTATGTTTCTGCGTGCCAACATTCCCTCCAATACACTGCGCTTTGAAATCGGCGGCTCGTACAGTTATTACACCTCGCGCACGGTCGCGCGCCTGCACTCGATTCCCGTTTATGGCGCTTTGGTCTACACGCTGCCGATCAACCTGCCGCTTTCTTTCCATGTAAAGGGTGGGGCCGGCGGTAATTTTATGCGCAACTACCCCGAGGGTGCAAAAAACTGGCTGCCTTTCGGTTATGCCGGCTTTGAGACCTCGTTTCCCGCCGGCAAATTCGTGAATATCGGCGTCCGGGCGGACTATTATTTTGTTTATGAAAAACATCTCAGCCCCCCGGCCAACAATCCTAACTACGAAATATATAACGGCCATTTTTTCAATTTTGGACTGATGGTGAATTTTAACCTGAGCAGATAATGAAACGCATACTGATCGCATCTATACTCACTCTACCGCTGCTGCATTGCACCGGCGAATTGCCCTTGTCTGATCTGGTGAACAACACGATTACGCTGAAAGTGTTGGGGACGTATGAGAGCAATGATTCATACGCCGTGGGCACTACCACCGCCAGTCTACCCAAAGATGATGTCATAACCAGTACTTCGATTACCGGCGCATCACCGGCTCTCACAGGTACGCCACAAATTGTGGACTATGCCAATTCACTCACACCGTCTGATATAAATTACTATATCGATATCGCAGAAATTCGCCTTGCCCGGGGCCAAGGAAAATCTTCGAGCCAGTCTATTGCTGACTATTGGTCACAATTCGCCATTTCGCGTCAGCTGATGTGCTCCAGCTACGCAAGTGCCGACGGCAGAGGTTTGTCTAACTGCGCAGATTCAGCGGGTATTGATCGATTGAGCGCGTTTTTTAATGGTGGTTTTACTTACCCTGCGGTCGATGTGCCGTCTGGCAGCTTCAACCATCTCGGCATCTATTTCCGCAGATTTGTTACTTACCCTGCTGCGAATTTCCGGGGGAACGGCGATTTTAGCGATGGCGCGAACAACTCAACCGACAAGGCGACGGCGGTAAACTCAATGAGAGCCGCCTTCGACAACCGCACAATCTATGGCATAGACATTGAGAGTTTTTTGCAGAATGCATACGGTGGCAGTACCGAACCGTTGATGTTTCCATTACAGCGCAAAGATCTCTCGCTCAATATCTCCAATGACCATGAACCCTATGTCATGGAAGTGCGCATATTCCTCAAAAACGCTATGATGGCACACGTGATACAGGAGACAGGGAATGCAACAGTCGGGGCTGAAGCCGATTCCAGGAACTCAGCTTTTGTCTACGTGGCACCGGCCGATTGGAATGTCAACCACGCTTTTCAGGATCTGACGAATAATGAGCGCCATGGCGGCGCAATCGTCATGACCGCCCGCACCTATCAGCCGGCCAAAGTGGGATCCATAAGTATTACAGGCGGAGCGGCAACTTCTGGAGAATACTTTGCCGTGGTACCTGCAGGTACGGATTTTGCAAATCCGTACGTAACTACCTTACCTCTTGCGGCAACGCGAGTAACAAACACGACGATAACAAATCTCCCTCCCGGTTCCTATGACGTCTACCGAACCTGCGATAAACGACTGTGTTCTTCTGCCAGCACCGCTGGTGCTTGCGACAACGTGCTTTATACGAGCATCGCTGGTCGTACAATGGGGGACGGATTTCCTGAAACAGCAGACAAGTGTGGTACAGTAACCGTTTCTTCGGGAACAACTTCGAATGTCGCCATTTGCAGCGTCAACTGTCCCTGAGTCCATTTCCCTTCTTTCTTGACCCACTGTTTCAAGCATGGCATTAATCCGCCATGAAGATCCATGAATATCAGGGTAAGGAAATTTTCCGCAAGTACAAAATCGCCGTTCCCAACGGTTTTGTAACCAACAGCGCCGACGAAGCGGCGGCCATCTATACCAAACTCGGCAAGTCGGTTGCCGTGGTCAAAGCGCAGATCCATGCCGGCGGCCGCGGTAAAGGCGGCGGTGTTAAGCTTGCCAAATCTCCCGACGAAGCAAAAACACACGCGAATGCGATTCTTGGCATGATGCTGAAAACCCCGCAAACGGGCCCTGAGGGCCAGAAGGTGAAATCGATTCTGGTTGAGGAAGGTTCTGACATCCTCAAAGAATATTACGTCGGCATCACACTCGACCGCCGCATCTCGAAACCGGTTATGATGGTTTCCACCGAAGGCGGCATGGACATCGAAGAAGTGGCACACCACTCACCGGAGAAAATCCTCAAAGAAATTATCGAACCCGCAATCGGCCTGCAGCGCTTCCAGGCATCGCGCCTCGCGTACGGTCTCGGCTTCGAGGGCGACATGGCAAAACAGGCGATCGGCATTCTGACAAACTTGTGGAATTGCTACGACGGCGAAGACTGCTCGCTGATGGAAATTAACCCGCTGATCAGCACGAAAGACGGCAAGGTGATGGCGCTCGATGCGAAGGTCAACTTCGACGATAACGCACTCTACCGCCATGCAGACCAGCCAGGCTTGCGCGACGAAGCCGAAGAAGATCCGCTCGAAGTTGAGGCTTCGAAATACAACCTCAACTACGTACGTCTCGACGGCGAAGTTGGTTGCATGGTCAACGGTGCGGGTCTCGCGATGGCAACCATGGACATCATCAAGTACGCGGGTTCTTCGCCGGCGAACTTCCTCGACGTGGGTGGCGGAGCGAACGTTACGACGGTAACCAACGGTTTCAAGATTATTCTTTCTGACCCGCACGTCAAAGCGATCTTTGTAAACATCTTCGGTGGCATCGTGCGCTGCGACCGCATCGCCAACGGTATCATCGAAGCGGCAAAAAATGTGAACATCAATGTTCCGTTGATTGTGCGCCTTGCGGGCACCAACGCCGAAGAGGCAAAAGAAATTCTGCTGAAAAGTGGCATACAACTCGACGTGGCCGATGGTCTCAAAGACGGCGCGGAAAAAGTCGTTAAAGCGATCAAGAAAAATTGACAGCCAGATAATGCTGAGTTAACTTTAACTTATGAGTGTCCTGATGTTCATTGGAATTCTGCTTTCGGTTACTTCAGGGCTTTATTTTATTGCACTTGGCATTGCCAAGATTATTAGCGAAAATATCCGTAAACAACTGGCAAAGTGAGTGGCAGATTCGCTATTTTTCTTGGCACGCAGTGTTCGTCCTTGGGTTGGCAGGAAGCTTACTTGCAATTATTCAATTTTTTCGGGAGAAATAGATGCTACCTGCCGTCAGCCAATGGATGATGTCGGGTGGCTATTTCGAGCATAACCGGCATCGCATTTTCTATAAGAAGACCGTTGGTGCAAAAAAGCCAACAGTACTGTTGATCCACGGTTTTCCCACGGCTTCGTACGATTTTGCACAGATCTGGCCGCTGCTCGCCAAAAAACTCAACCTCATTACAGCCGACATGCTCGGCTTCGGGTTTTCTGATAAGCCCACGAATCACCCGTATTCGGTAATCGAGCAGGCAGACATGCTGCTGGCGCTGCTCGAACGCGAGAAGATCGCCACATTCCATATTCTCGCACATGACTACGGTGTCTCTGTCGCGCAGGAGCTTCTTGCGCGGCAGACGGGGGCGAAAAAACCCGCGCTCTCGGTGTGCTTTCTCAATGGCGGTCTTTATCCCGAATTCCACAAGCCGCTGCTGGTGCAAAAGCTGATGCTTTCGCCGCTGGGCCCGTTGCTCGCAAAATTCTTTAATCGAAATAAACTACGCGCATCGTTCGATGCCATTTTTGGGAACAAAAAAGCCAGCGATGTGGAGATCGAAGCTTTCTGGGAACTGATCGACTATCACGACGGGCGCCGTGTGGTGCCGAAGCTTTTACACTACATGAATGAGCGACGCCAATATCGCGAGCGTTGGGTCACTGCGATGGAGCAGACGCAGATTCCAGTACAGATGATTAACGGGCCGCTCGACCCGATTTCGGGTGAACACCTTGCGAGGGCATTTGCTGAGCGAAACCCACGCGCACAGGTACACTCTCTGCCAGGAGTCGGTCACTACCCACAGACAGAGGCGCCGGAAAAGGTTGCGGATCTATATCTGCAATTTCTTGGCAGATGACCCCACCCCCTAACCCCCTCCCACCAGTGGAGGGGGGGGGGGGGGGAAAGGTTTATTA
>CAYHJO010000013.1:0-8636 GCA_964356715.1 uncultured Turneriella sp.
AGTCGGGGATGAGCGCTTTATCCGCGAAAACGAGACTTATGAACAGACTGTCGACTCGGCCAAAGTGGCGCATCTGCGGGACGACAAGATTTTCACAGAAACCCTGCAGGTTATCGAAGAGCGCAAACAGGATGACACCGGAAAGATCAGGCTGATTGACCCCGAAACGCACCAGGAAATCGAATGGACTGAAGAGAGCCTGAGCCGAAAGCACGGCAAACTCGACCAGATGATCGAGCGCGCTGGATCTGCGCAGCGCGGCGAACGCCTGCGCAGTATTTTGCTGAATCCAAGAACCAGCAGGCAGGGCAGAAAAGATATCTTGCTCAGGCATTTCAAAACGCTGACGCGTATCGACGCCAGAGACGGTAACGAATTCACGGGTATTGTGGATGCCGAAGATTCGCGCTTTGTGGAACTGATAACCGTCATGGGGCTTGTCACGCTGCCGAAGGAGGCAATCCGCCAGCGCAGCGAGATCGACAGCCAGAAGGCCTTCGAATGAACCAAGGCAAATTCTCTATTGCCCTCATCCTTTGCCTGGTGATCGCGGGGCAGATTTTTTCGCTACAGCCGGGCAAAAAATATAATTTTCGTTTCAAGGACGGACAACACCTGCGCAATGCAATTCTGCTTGAGGAAACCGAGACCGCGTACAAAGTGCGCCTCGACTACATCGCTGAGGAAAAAATCCTCGAAAAAAAAGACCTGACAGAACTGCCGCTGCTCGCGCATTCGCTGCTGCTGAGCCCGGCCACAACAGTCCCGCTGGCGCGACTCGAAACGATATCGATTACTTTTGCCGAGCCCACACTCGGCGCCGACGAACCTGAAAATTACCGACTGAGCGGACAAGCTCTGGGCACGCTGAAAATCGCCGGTATCAGGCGGACGGGGGCTTTTACGTACGAGCTGCAATTGTCGGGGCAGCCTGCGGACGGAGATCTCGTGATTAAGCTTCAGCATATCACCGACAACGTGGGTGCGCCGCTCATTACCGACAGTATTGAATACAAACTCGATGCCACAAAACCACGCGTCGATGCGGCGCCGTTAAACAAATCTGCCGTGCGGGCGCTCGATACGCTGCAGCTGCAGTTTTCCGAAGAAGTCTTCGGGGCCGGGAAGCGGGCCAATTACGAACTCTCCGGCTCCGGGCTCGGCAGTCTGCGGCTCGCCGCAGTGACGCAGGATACAGCGGCAGGAAATAATTACCGGCTTGTTTTCAAAGGTAAATCGGGTAACGGCGAAATCAGGCTGCGGTTGCGCAATATTGCCGACCGGGCGGGAAATCCGCTGGAATCCGCCGAGATCACCTACACGGCCGATACGCTCAGCCCGACAGTGGCCGTGTTTCCCGCGCCCAATGTGCTGCTCAGCGAACTGCACAGTATCGAACTGATTTTTTCAGAAGCCGTCACCGGTGCGGACAATCGCGAAAATATTGTTATCTCCGGCACCGGCGCAGGAAATCTGCGCGTTCGGGAAATTGTCCGCGGCGAAGACGGCCGCTACCGTGTGCATCTGGCCGGTACAGCCGCGAATGGCAGCGTAGAGATCAGCCTGGCTAATGTCGGCGACCTCGCGGGAAACTTGCTGCGGGGCAACACTTTCACCTACCGGACGGATGTGCAGCCGCCCGAATTGCGCGCGCTGCCGGCACCTGGAACGGCGCTTTCGCGCCTCAGCGCTGTCGAGATAGACTTTTCTGAACCGGTGTACGGAGCCGGCGATCCGCGTAATTATGTTCTGCAGGGTGACGGCGCCGGCGATCTCGCGCTGCAGAAGATCCGCAGAATAAACGCAGCGCGCTATGCTTTGGCTTTTGCCGGCACTCCCGGTAACGGCAGGATTGTTTTGCGGCTGAAAAATATAGCCGATGCCGCGGGAAATCCGTTGCGGATTGATACTTTGGAATACCCGGCAGATATCACGCCGCCGCGGTACACTGCTTCACTCTTGCCGGGTTCGTATGTGAATGCAATCAACGAAATAGATCTGGAATTTTCAGAACCGGTCGTCGGGGCAGAGAAACGGGAAAATTATGCAATCTCCGGTGAAGGTGCGGAACAGCTTCTCATAGCAGCGGTTACGCCGCTCAAAGAACATTCCTACCGCATAACATTCAGCGGCGTTGTCAGGAACGGGAAAATTGCCCTTAAGCTGCAAAATATTGCCGATGTGGCGGGAAATCCGCTCGCTGCCGGTATTTTGGAATACCTTACCGATACGACGCCGCCGGAGTTGCAAAAAATTTCTCCCGCCGCCGGCGCAACCCTGCGCGAACTCAGAGAAATCGAATTGCAGTTCTCAGAACCCGTAACGGGCGCCGATAACACGCAGAATTATTTGCTGAGCGGTGAAGCCCTGGGTTCGCTCCGCATCACCTCCGCGACACGGCTGCCGGGAAACCGGGTACGCCTTGCGCTTGCGGGCCTGGGCGGCGAGGGCCGAATTTCCCTGCGCTGGCAGGGTATCAGCGATCGCGCAAAAAACGCGCCGGCAAGACAGGGGGTGGATTTTCGCCTCGATAGTCGCAGCCCGGTTTTTCAGACGGACCTGCCTTCGGGCATCGTCATTGCAGAAGTGAAAACAATCACTCTCCGCTATTCCGAGGTCGTTACCGGTGCAGAGAACGCAAAGAATTACCGCCTTCTGGGCCCGGGCGCTGGCACGCTAAGTGTCAGGAGCGTTACCGTGGAGAAATCGGGTAACTATGTGATCCGTTTTGCAGGCATTCCGGACAACGGGGATGTGACGCTCAGCATTATCAATGTCAGCGATGTGGCCGGCAATCCGCTGCAGGGCAACAGCCTGACTTTCAGGGCGGATGTGACGCCGCCGGCCTTCACTTTTTCGCCATCGGAAAAAATGCCTCTGAGCCGTCTGGATGAAATCCTGCTGCAATTTTCCGAACCTGTTACCGGCGCAGACCGCGTCGAAAATTACCGGCTGGCAGGCGAAGGAGTCGGAAATCTGAAAATTTCGGCTGCCGAGGCGCTTTCAGAAAGCCAGTACAGAATCTCTTTTACGGGAAAACCGGGCAATGGAAAAATCGCCGTGTTACTCGGCAATGTGACCGACGCGGCCGGTAACAAGGCGCAAAAAGAAACGTTAGCCTACCAGGCAGATACAATCCCACCGTCATTTGAGGCTACGCCCAGAAGCGGATCGCTGGCAAATGCGTTTTCGCGCATTGATATTTCTTATTCAAAGCCGGTTAGCGGCGGCGGCGAGGCGAAAAGTTATATCCTTTCCGGTAATGGAATCGGCGATCTGAGGATTGATCGTGTTTTGCCGCTGAATGCGACGCAATACCGCCTGGTGCTGACGGGCACTCCGCAAAGCGGCACGATTCAACTCACTCTCTCCGGCATTGCGGATCTTGCGGGGAATGCTCTGCTTCAGAATCCGGTTGTGTACCAAGGCGATACCGTAAGACCGACTGTGACCGCTGAGCCACCGCCGGGAACACCTTTGAACCAACTGCCTGAGATAACACTACGTTTCTCGAAGCCTGTTTCCGGTGCCGGCGATAAGGCAAATTACCGACTCACCGGAGGCGGCGTCGGGTCTTTGCGTCTCGAAAAAATCGTCGCGGCCAATGCCAACGACTATCAGCTGGTATTTTCCGGCCGCGCCGCGCACGGCGACATCACTGTAGTTATGGATAACATTTCTGATGGCGCCGGTAATACACCCGAAATGGCCTCACTCCATTACCGCGCAGACCTCAAACCCGTGGAAGTACTGGCGCTGCCGGCGCACAACAGCAAAGTTGCGTCGCTGCCTGAAATAGAGCTGAAATTCTCCAAAGAAGCGGTTGGTGCTGAAGAGTTAGGCAATTACTTCGTCACCGGCGAGAACACGGAATCTTTGAAACTGACCACGATCGAAAACCGCGGAAAAAACACATTTCTGCTCCGTTTCAGCGGGGAAGGTTCCGGGCATATCCGGATTTTGCTTAAGAATGTGAAGGACCCGGCCGGAAACGAGCTGAGAAACAACCATCTCGATTATGTCATAGAAATTCCAACGGCTTCGCAACCCTGCGGCGATGTTGTGCGCTGAGAATGCCGCAGGCAAATTACGCGGAAAAATACTCGCGGAATTTTTTTTCCGCCTCTTTGCCGAACAGAATCCGGCAGGCTTCCTTGATGCCTTTCGATTTGCGGATGTCGTCTTTGCGCATGACCAGCGCGATCTTCGACCGGCGTCGCAGAAAATCCTCTAGCTTAGTGACCATTTCGCGCTGCGCCGCTTCTTCAATCTCGCAGCGCGTGTATTCTGAACTGTGGATCAATACATCAGCCTCGGCGGGATTCTCGCGTATCTTTTCGAGCAACTCAAGCGCGTGCGCGCCGTAGCGCCTCCAGAAGCGCGTCGAGAGTTTCTCAGACGAAGTGGGTGCTGTGTAGCTATCGAGGTCCATCAGCCTTGCCTGGTGGAAATAATCGTCGCGCACCGATGGGTGCGGCTCTCCATACCAGCGGCGCCTGGCGAAGCGCAGCGTGATGCCCATCTCCTCAACCAATTCTGAAATCTCGTCGCCGACGTTCAGGCAGTCGGTCAGTTTGCCGCCAAAGATCGTAATATACTGTTTTTCAATATCGGCTTCGACCTCGTGTTTGCGCGACAATTGCATCCAGTCTTTGCTGCTACCGGTCGTCGCGTCGATGCCATCCTTGGCAGCGCCGACCCCACGACCTCCGTGTCGGTCGACATTCTTCTTCGCCACGAGCGGGCGCACACCGCAGCGTTCGGCAATGATGTCGTCGCGCGTTAGGGGTTTTTCGAGCCTGAGACGCTTATTGATGTTGTTCAATACAAAATCCCTGTCTTCTTCGGTGACATGCGACTCGGGCGAAGGCATGCGCGTGTCGGTCGTGCCGATGCAGGTTTTCACACCCATCGGTATCGCAAAAAACAGGCGACCGTCGTCGGCGAAAAATGTCAGCACACGCGGTTCTCTTGAAAGCCGGTTTACAATCAGATGAATACCCTTGGAAAAAACGTGCTGGTGCTTCGTCTGCACCCGCGTGTTAACGTTGAACTCATCCGCGAAGGGGCCGCAGGCATTGACGAGCACATCCGCGGTAATCTGGAATTTTTTTTCGGAGATTGTGTCGCGCGCCTGAATAGTCCATTGGTTATTCTTTCGCGTGCCCGACAGTACTTCGACATAATTCGCGGCAATACAACCGTTGTTCATCGCGGTGCGAATAAAAGTGAAAACAAAACGCGCGTCGTTGTCGTGCAGGTAAGCATCGGAATATTCAAAACCACCGGTCGCGTTTGCCGTGTTCACAATTGGCTCGTCTTTGTTGATGCGGCGGCGCGTCAGATAGCGCGGCCGGCGCGTAAAAAAATTCCCGATCAACCAGTAGAACCAGGTGCCGAGCCAGATGAACCAGACCGGAAAGCGGAAACCCTTTTCGATTGTGGTAAAAAAGCGCATTTCCTGCACCGTTGAGGGATAATTGCGGATAAGATGGTTGCGCGACATACACAGCTTACGCACCAGGCCGAATTCGAGTGTTTCGAGATATTTAATACCACCCCACGCGAGGTTCGAAGATTCCTGGCTCGTCTCTGAAGCAAAATCGCGCCTGTCAACGAGCGCAACCTTGGCGCCTTTGCCCGACAAAGCCGCGGCGGACACGGCGCCGTTAATACCACCGCCGACGACCAGCGCGTCAAAATGGATTTTCTGCAACTTGGCAAGGTTGTTCGTACGCAACTTCATTGGTAGACGCAGTCCAACGCGAAAAACAGGGTGTAAAATAGTTATAGGACTGTCTAAAAATCACGAACCGCGCCAAAAGGCGCGGCCAGCTCTTTCACGGATTCTTTTAACTGACCGAGGTTTTCTGCGCCCTGTACCCGCAATAAAGCCGCGGCCTCGCGAAACACGAACGCCGCCGTCTCTCCGCGCTGCCGTAACTCGCTGAGGGGTGAATCCCCCTGCGACTTCGAGAGCTTAATGCCGTTTTCACCGGTAAGCAAACCGTGGTGCAGAAATTGCGTTTTGCGAAAAGCCAGCCCGGTGTCGCCGAGCGCTTCCGCAATTGCCAGCTGCGTCGCCGTTGAAGCAAGCAAATCTTCGCCGCGCACAATCAGGTTAATCCGGTCGTCGAGATCGTCGGCCAGAGAGGCAATGTGGTATGCCGGCAAACCGTCGCGCCGCCGAATCACGGGATCGCCACCGAGCATCGCCACATCGACGCTGAGCGAACCGCGCAGTGCATCGTTCACCACAACGGGCGCGGCGGGCAACGCAAAGCGTAGCACGGCCCCACCGGTGAGCGGGTGCTGCGCAGCGCGGCAAAACCCATCATAGGCGATACCGCCCGTGCGCTGCTGCACTTGACTGCGCGAGCAGGTGCACGCATAGACCTGACCCGATGCGATCAGTCGTGCAATAAGACGGATGTATCTTTCAATACGCTTCTGCTGGCTGAAGACGCTGGCCTCACCGATTGTCCCGGGGCCTGAGTCCCAGCGAATACCCAGCCACGCGAGTGTCGCAAAAATATCGGCCGTGTATTCGGGGCGAGCGCGCTCTGCGTCGAGATCGTCAATGCGCAGGCGCAGCTCTCCGCCAAGCGCACGCGTGAGCGCCGCCGTGATGGCAAAATTGACCGCATTGCCCGTGTGCAGGTAACCGCTCGGTGTAGGTGCAAGGCGTGAGCGAATCATGAATGACTTGCCTGAAGGGGCTTTGCCCCTTCAAGCAGGTTTGTTAACCGCGTGAACGGATCAACAAGCGGCGTTCGATTTCGAAAATCTTTTCCGGAATCTTTTCCTTGCCGAGATCTTTTTTGTCGTTCTCTTTGATGAAAAGATCGGCGCCATATTTCTCAATCGCTGGCTTTGGCTTGATGTCGCGCAGACCGATTACCTGCAGCTGCACCGCACCGACTTTGAGTTTTGAATCCACCGGCTCTTTCGCCAGCACGCGGTGAATGCAATATACAGTTTCGCCAGACTTCGACGGTTGTGTGTGATAACCTTCAGTGTAACCGAGATCGGCGAGCGCATTCTCTGACACATCGCGGCCCGCAAGGCCCATAAGCCATGCAAACACGAGGCCGCCATACGTGATCGGGTCACCGCTCATCGCACCCGACATGCCCTGTGAATACAGGCGGTCGAAGTGCAGCGGGTGCGTGTTGCCGACACGGTATGTCCAGGCAAAGTGTTCGTCGGTAATGGTGCGGCCGTTGGGTGAAACGATGATGTCGCCTACGTTCATATCTTCGTAATAGGTGTCAGGGCGGGTTACTGTCGATGGCCATTTATTCGCGTCAAAGTCGGGAATCTCAATTTCGACCGATTCGCCATATGGCGGCACATCCACCTTTGAAGGAATAAATTTTGGCGGCTGGTAGCCTGCAGGCGCAGGGGGCACCATGATCTTGCGCATATACTGCGCGACACGCTCGCCGCGCTGGTTGTTGCCGATCGTGTTGATGGTCACGATGCCGGGTTTGCCTTCGCCACGTTCTTTTTTATCGAGGATTTTCGTGAACGAAGTGATGGTATCGCCAGGGTATACATTTTTCAGAAATTTAACGTTGTAGTAACCGAGGTTCGCATAGGCCTTCTCAGAGTCGTTCTGCACGCCGAGTGAGAGAAGCAGGTTAAACACCAGCATCGGGCTTGCGGGAATTGCCGGGTGGCCGAGCGCCTTCGCATATTCGAGGTTTAAGTAGAGAGGATTTGCTTCGAGAAAGGTAGTCGAAAAATCCTGGATCATGCCGGCCGTGACCGTCATGCCGCGCGGGTGCTCGTAGGTTTCGCCGGCGACGAAGTCACCGAGGTATTTGCCGTATTGCTTGTATTTTATTTTGCCGAGGTCGGCCGCGGCCTTGGCCGACAGCTCCTGCATATTGGGATTTGTGATTTTCATGGGGCAAAATCACAGAAAAAGACATGCGGACGCGCAATTTTCGGAAAATCAGCGCCCCATAGCGGCGGCGGGGGTCGCAGCGCTTTTCGGCGGCAAAAAGCAAGTTATACATTTTATAATTTAAATTGACAATCTGTATAAATTAACTTTCGTCGGCATATGCATTCACGGCAGGCTGAGAAGCTGGCGCTGCGTCTTGCGACGCAATACCCGGTTTTGACCCTCACAGGCCCCCGCCAATCGGGCAAAACCACCTTAGCCAGAAAGGTTTTTCATAAGAGGCCTTACGTGTCGATGGAAGACCCGGATAACTACCGCATATCCTTCGATGACCCGCGCGCCTTTTTGGCAGGTTTTCCCGACGGGGCCGTCATCGACGAGGCTCAAAAGGCGCCGCATCTGTTTTCCTACATTCAGGGCATTGTCGATGAGACCGACCGTGCAGGCATGTTTATTCTCACCGGCAGCCAGAATTTTTCCCTGTTCGAGAAAATCACGCAGTCGCTCGCGGGCAGAACGGCGATTTTGCACCTCTTGCCTTTTTCACTGAGTGAGGCCTATCCCAAAAAGAAGCCCGGCCTCGAAGAAATGCTGTTTAAGGGCTTTTATCCGCGCATCTTTGACAAAAAGCTCAATCCGACCGAAGCCATGGCCTTTTATGTCAGTACTTATGTCGAGAGAGACGTGCGCTCACTCGTCAACGTCAAAGACCTGCGCCAGTTTC
>CAYHJO010000013.1:8646-21857 GCA_964356715.1 uncultured Turneriella sp.
GAACTGAACCTGTCGGCGCTCGCAAACGAATGCGGCATCACACACAACACGGCGAAGAGCTGGGTATCGATACTCGAAACCAGTTTTCTGGTCACGCTGGTGCAGCCGCACTTCAGCAATCTGAACAAGCGCATCACCAAGGCACCGAAACTGCATTTCCTTGATTCCGGACTTGTGTGTTATCTGTTAGGAATACAAAACGCGGAGCAGTTGAAGACGCACCCGCTGCGCGGGGCCATTTTTGAATCTTGGGTGGTCTCTGAGTTATTGAAACAGCGCTACCATCAGGCTCAACAGGCAAACCTATATTATTTCCGGGAAAACAACGGGCATGAAATCGATCTGGTTCTCGATTTCGGGAACAAAGTAGAAGCGGTGGAGATTAAGGCAGGCAAGACATACGCCACGGATTTTTTCAGGAATCTAGTCTATTACCGAAAATTGAATCCGCATTGCCGGCGCGGTGTTGTGGTTTATGGCGGAGACAAGGGGCAGCTGGTTCAGCAGAACCAGCTGTTGTCTTACAAAGACATCAGCGACGGCTTTCCGAAGGTTGCTGAGCGTTAAACGAAATAGCGCGGTATCAGATAGATGCTCTGCCTGCGCAGGTTCCGCACATGCCGGCGCGTCGCGCGCCGGCGTAGCTGCCAAAAGATCAAAAGAGAAAATCCAACTTCTCGCCAAAATTTTTCAGCTGCTGAATAGCCTGAGGTTGATTGAGATCGATGTGGCGGATTGTCTCTGTAGCGCCAGCCACTTCAAAGTCTTTCGAGCTGGTCGCCCAGATTTGGGCCACGGGGTCATGTTTTTTGATCGCGCGAATCGCACACTGCCCCGCAACCCCGCTGCCACCCACAATGAGTACCTTCATGGGTTATGTTTGCCTGCGGAGAACAGCAGTCAGCACTTTTCCGGTTGAGAGCGTGTCTCAATCACCCGAAATTGTAACTGGAGTGAAAATGTATCATTCAGCAAAAGTCCTTTTGGTTTTGGCAGCGATTCTCGGCAGTTCGGTAATGGCCGCAGCAGGCGACGGTGCAGCCAAGGGTAAGAAACCCAAATCGCAGATTATCGTCCGCCCCGGCCCGCCGGTGAAACCCACAAAAGCCGCCAAACCCAACGGCCCGCAAAAATCAGACTGGGGTACATCCGCCAGCGCGCAGCGCTGACCTCAGGTCTTTAAGAGCTGCGCCAATGCTGCGGGCGAGGGTTTGATCTCGCCCTTCTCGAGTCGGTGCACACGCTCGACAATCGCCGTAGTCAGCGGCACTGCAACGCCGGCCGCTTTTGCGGCCGACACAATTGCCCCATGGATTTCATCCACCTCGGTTTTATTACCCTTATCGATATCCTGTAACATCGAGGTGCGGATCTTCGCATATTTGCGACCCAAAACGAAAATGATAACGTGCTGCACAAGCGCGGGCATTGCCGCGAGCTTATAGACCGAGATTGCGCCGGGTACGATGCCCTCGGAAATTTGCATACCTTTCATGACCGCAGCGCTTTCTTTTATGAGTCTGATCGCCGCACGCCTGCCGTCAATGCGCGAGAACAGCGGCCCCAGCGCCAGCCCCGTTACCGCCCCCAGACCGTTAATCACCGAATTGATCGCGAGTTTATTCCAGCGGAAACCCTGTGAGTTGTTAGTCAACAGCACTGCCTGGTGGGGTTCAAGCGCGGTTTTGAGATCCCCCGGCAATTCGCCTGCCGTGCCCAGAATCAGGTGCCCTGGGTTCGATTGAAAATAACTGCCGTCACCCATACGCTGCGTGTTGTAACCGACAATCCCCGAAATGATCTGTTCTGCTTTGAAGCCGGATAGACAGCTTTCGGGCAGTCCGTTTTGTAGCAGAATAAGGCGACCGTTTCTGGCGAGAAGTTTCTGCGCCGTTTTGCCAGCGGCTTTCAGGTGCGGAGTTTTCATGCCCAGAAATAGATAGTCGTACTTTTTTGCCGCCGCGATTGTCTGCACTGCGTAAGCACCGCCGAGTTTGATCTCGGTCAGATCTTTCAGACGGTAACGTATGCCATGCGCGAGCAGATCTGCCTTGCGCTTCTGGTCACGCACAAGAATCGTGAACGGCAGCTGATTGAGGTAAAGCGCGCGTACCAGCGAAGCGCCAATCGCGCCTGTACCAAAGAATGCAATTTTCCGGACTACAGGCATACAACCACGTGGTGCCGCCAGCACGGTTTGAAAAGTGCATTTGCGAATTTTGGAATTTGCATTCAGTTTTCTGCGGCGTTGCCTGTCAGCTGGCGCAGCACTTTCTGCACCACTGAACCGCCAAAACCGCGCGTGGCCAGATGCTGAAAGAGTTTCTGCGCCTGCGCGCGCGGCTCCATCGCCTGCAGGCTGCGGAGTTTTTTCTCGCCGGCGGCGAGGGCGCGCTCGAACTCAGCCGGCAATTCTTCTAGCGCAGAGTTTTTCCGATCGGCGGCGATTCCCTTCTCGCGTAATTTTTGCGCGATAAAACGGTTGCCGC
Organism: uncultured Turneriella sp.; assembly: GCA_964356715.1. Lineage (GTDB taxonomy): Bacteria > Spirochaetota > Leptospiria > Turneriellales > Turneriellaceae > Turneriella. The sequence goes on from CAYHJO010000013.1 coordinate 11,136, forward strand.
GGTCTTTGTAGTGCCTGCCCACTGCCTGTGCCATGCGGGTATCGTCGAGCAGATGCACTTCTTTGAGCCGCTCAATCGCCGCATCGACATCGCCGGCGCCATATCCCTCTGCAATCAGCTTCTGGCGCAGATCGGCAGCGCTGCGCATTTTCCGCGCCGCCAGAGCTACGGCGCGCTGCTGTAAAGGCTCCTCACCCGGGATTCGCTTCTTTTTACCTGCGCGCTGTTCCGTCATCGGGATATCCCCCGTCGTTGCCCGCCACGGTATGGCAAGAGAAATCCGGCGAAGGTATCCCCCCGGAGCACGGCAGAGACCACGACAGGACGATTCTGCTTGTAGCGCCTAAACCATCGCCAATATGGGTAGGGCATTCTTTTTCATGAAACTGCGTTATAAACTTTCGCTGACCCTGGCTCTGTTGATACTCGTCGGCATTCTGCCTGTATCGGTCTATATCGTCAACACGCAGGAAAAAGAGCGTATTGCCGCCGCAGAAGCACGCGGAGATTTTCAGGCACGCCTCTTTGCCAGGAACGTCTTCAATATCTTACTCATGGACGCAGGAGACATCGCGGCAACGCGTGTTGACGCGCGTGAACTTAGCGCAATCTACAAAAATCTTGAGGTTGATGGATTACTGCGGGCAGTAGCGTATCTGAGTTCAAAAGATCCGCTGCGCGATCGGGCGATTGTCGCCGGATTTGATCGAGTGCATAACGTGCTGCCCGATTTTTTTGCCCCCGGAAAATCAACCTGGGATAGTAGCGGCTTTGCAAAACTGAATTGCGACAGCAATAATAATGAGGAGAAAAATCGCTGCCTGCGTTTTGAGGCGCGGACAGGCCCTGCGGGTAAACCCGCGGTACTGACGGTCGAGCTCGTCTACAGCCTGCAAGAAGTTACCGCACCGATTTACAGTCTGCGTCGCCTGCTCTATGGCGCGGTCGGTTGCGTGATTGGCGTTATGCTGATAGGCGGGTTTTTCATTGCGCGCCGCATAACGCGTCCGCTGCATGACCTGCTCGAGGGCGTGAACAGCCTCGGGCAGCGCGAAAAACGCCATACCGTCGCCGTCAGCAGCAACGACGAACTGGGAATTCTGTCGTCTGCGTTCAACCGCATGGCCGAAACTCTCGACCGCAGTTTTGCAGAGCTCAAACAAAAGAATGAAGAACTGACCAGACTCGACAAAATGAAGGACGACTTTCTCGCCGTCACTTCGCATGAACTGAAGACACCCCTGAACGGCATTATCGGTCTTGCCGGCACGCTGCTCGACGGCGCTGCCGGTCCCGTAGCCGAGACAATGCGCAAGAACATTGAAACCATCAAACACAGCGGCCTGCGTCTCGCCACGCTGGTGGATGGCATACTCGAAATGAGCGAGGTGCAGAATAAGAAAATTCGCCTGCAGGTCGCGCCGGTTATTTTGCGCGATCTCGCAGAGGAAATTCTGACAGTAATGCGACCAGCCGCCAATCTGAAAAAACTGCTGCTGCTTTCTGAAATCCCTCCCGATATGCCCGCAGTTCTCGCAGACAAAGACCGCCTCGCGCAGATTCTGTTCAACCTGCTCGGCAACGCCGTTAAGTTCACGGATAGCGGCACGGTGACTCTTGCAGCCGGGGTCACGCCACATGGCATACGCATCAACGTCAAAGACACGGGCATCGGCATCGCCCCAGGAGACCAGTCCCGCATTTTTAATTCGTTCGAGCAGCTCGAAGGCGCCGATACTCGCCGCTACGGCGGTCTCGGCCTCGGCCTCACCGTGTGTCGCCAGCTGGTGCAACTGCATGGCAGCAAGATCGACGTTGAGTCGGTTCCCGGGCGCGGCAGTACCTTTAGTTTCATATTGCCTTCGGCCGTGGCGCAACCCGCGGCCGGAATACCCGCGCCGGCTGCGGCTGAGAATCCGTCGATACAGAGCAGCGTGTTTCTGCCAGCAGCGGAAGGCGCATTGGCCAGGGAAACCAAAGCCGCTGAGAGGCCGGCCGGCAACCGCAGATACAATATTCTCGTCGTCGACGATGAACCCGTCAACCTGCAGGTGCTGCTCAACCAACTGTCTCTCTTTGGTTACGATGTGAACGTGGCAGAAAGCGGCCAACAGGCGATCGATTACCTTGAGCACGAAAAGGCACCCGATGCGATTCTACTCGATGTCATGATGCCCGGCATGTCGGGTTACGAGGTCAGTCGCATACTGCGTAACAAATTCAGCTCGTTTGAGGTGCCGATACTGATGCTCACTGCCAAGAATCGCAGCGAAGACGTGGTGATGGGCTTTGCGGCCGGCGCCAACGACTACATCACCAAACCGTTTGAATCAGAAGTTCTGCTCGCGCGCGTGAAAACCGCAATCTCGCTGAAAGAGTCCGTGCGCGAAAAGGACCTGCTCGAGAACCTGCAACGCGAGCTTTCCGTGGCGCAAAAAATTCAGCAGGCATTACTACCGGTTAAATACCCGCGCTTCGATGGCATCAGAATCGCCGCACGCTACCATCCGATGGCAGAGGTCGGCGGCGATTTTTACGATTTCGTCGAGCACACCGACGGCTTCGGTGTATTGATCGCCGATGTCTCCGGACATGGTATCCCTGCGGCACTCATTGCCAGCATGGTTAAGATGGCTTTCTCGCTGAACCGCGAGCTGGCCGCCTCTCCGGGAAAAATGCTGACCGCACTGAACCAGGTTTTGTGCGAAAAGGTGGATAACCACTTTGTGACAGCAAGTTATTACTTTGTGGATTTTAAGCATTGCCAGATCAGGCATGCCAACGCGGGACACCCTCCGTTGTTTCTGATCGACCGCAACACCGGCGGCATACACGATCGGAAAACGCGTGGCGGTTTCCTGGGCGTGTTTCCGGATATTAGCCATGTCGAAGGCACGGATGAGCTCAGGCCAGGTTTGCGTTTATTGCAGGTTACCGACGGTGTACTGGAAAGCAGATCCAAAGCCGGAGCAGAATTTGGCATCGGCAAATTGAAGGAAATCATTTCGGATTCGCTTGCAGACGAGACCGAAGAGACGGCAGATCTCATTATGCAGGAGTTGCGCACGCACAACCCGGCGTATTTTGATGACGATGTGACATTTGTATTGATTGACTATAACGTTTGATCTAAGGATTTATTGCAGGCGTTCCATTGCTTTTCGCCGGCTGCGAGCTCGTGGCAAATAAATTTTTGCGGGTTCATTTTCGGGCGCAACGAGCAAGACCTTTTCCATCATATGTTCGCTATCGGCGTACCGCTTTTCGTCATATGCCCGAATGCCGTCTTGCAGAATCGCGTTTATCCCCGGCGCCAAAGCAGCGCGTATCTCCCGTGACTCTTCGACCAATTCAGGCAGGTCCGCCTGAGCAGTATTGAACAGTTGCAGGGCAGACCACAGATCATTGGCGTCCTTAGCGGCGCGGGCTTTGTCGGCAATTGCCTGCGCACGGATCATCTTGCGGAATTTCAGTGACGGCGCATGGCTTGCATCGTGCGCCAATGCCTGCACGAATTTTGCATCCGCCTCATCGTAGTTTTTTGTGCCGTAAAGATTACGACCTTCCGCAAATGCCTTATCGGCGGGCAAAACCACGGCCTGCTGCGGTACCAGCAGGTAGTTTGCCGCAACACTGATTTCCGCGCCGTAAAGATTATCACTTCCGAGGTAATAAAATGGTACCCCGACAGAGACTTCGGTAAACATCGCCTGAGTGATTTCGGTGAAAAAGCCTATCTTCAATCGTGCTGCCGGGTTGAATGCGTTGTGCGCTTCATTGCGTAATGGAAGCGAGAGTCTATTATAGAATGCGCCGAACTGCAAAATGGCCATCGGCTGTAAGAATTTGTGCCAGCCATAGACTATGCCCGGGCCTACCGTCCACGAGACGGTTATCATATTAGCCGAGCCCTTGCTAACGAGATATTGGTTAGAAAATTGCAGAGTCGTATCTAGGATCAGCCAAAACTGCGCCCCGATATTGATGTCGATGAAGCGAGTCGCTGGCAATCGACCATGCAGATCGAGCAGAACGCCTGAATTGAACTCGCGGCCAAAATAACCCGCTGGTTGAAACAGACCGGCGCCAAAGCCCGCCGACGCGGAATTTTTCCCGCGTAAAATGCCCGACGCGCTATCAGAGAAGACCGGGTGAATTGCCGTAAAAAGACCAAAGCTGCAGAGACAATAGAAACGGATAAAATGGCGTCTGATGGTGGAGACGCTGTACACTTTGCGCTTGCGCTGACAGCCCTTTTTGTGCCCGATTATTCGAAATACGCGGCGGAAAGCTTGTCTGCATAAGTAGCATCTTGATCCCGAAAAACCGCATGGATTTTGCCGTTGATCAAAAGAATCGACGGATTACCGCAGGTAAGCCCCGAGCCGAGCTCAGCCCATGCAGCACCGTCATGGTACTTGAAGCGACACACGGTAGTTGCGGCAACCTGATACCCAGCATAGACATTTGCACCATTCACCTGGGCTGAAAGATAGTTGGGAGTGCCCTCGGTGGTCAAATTCGTGACGCCTTGCGACCAAGCGCCACCTGAAGATTTTTTGAATGCAACTGAGGCTACACCGCCCTGCTGGTAGATCGCCCACAGGTCGCTCGCCGTCGTCACGAGATTAAAATAGTCAGAGGCGAGCGTGTCGACCGCACCGATCGTAGCCCAGCTGCTTGTGCCATCCCATTTGAGTACCGACGGTTGCCCGGTCGGACCGACACTGCCTCCATCGCGAAAGCCTAAATAGAGTTCGCTGTTGAATATTCGTACGGGTGCCTGACGAAAAACATTACCCGCAGAGAGTCCGTTGGTGCCCATGAGCGTCCACGCACCCGGAGTTGCGATTGTATTGCGATACACAGATACCCTGCCACTGTTCCCCAAATCACGCACAGAAAGATAGATATTGTCTCCCGTGGCGGCGATCGAAGCGTACGATGAATTTGCACCAACTTGCGCTGGCAGCGGTGCGCCCAGGACTTCCCACATGCCATTTTTGAAAACCTTGACACGGACAAATTTATTGGGTGAGGAGTACGTCGCACCGTCTGTGTAGGCAACAAACAGAGAACCACCGTGCAAGAGCAGTGCGGGAAATACCGAAGAATTGTTCGTACTAACAAGACTCGCGCCACCGAGACAGTAGTCACCGACAACCGACCAGGTACCTGCGGTAAGATCATATCGCATGATTGTAATATCTGTTACGCCGGTATTAATGCAATTGCTTTCAGAAATGGCTGCATAAAGATACTGGGAATCGAATGCCAGCGACGGCGCAGAATTTACGGCAATTGTTTGCCGAGAAACCGCTCGGCCGATGTAGCGCCATTTCGGTGTCGCATCTGAAGTGAAAACGATCTCACTATCGTTTAACGGATTTTCTACCTTATCAGCAACCCCATTGATCTTTATGGAAACAGATCCATCGGTCATGGTGCCGCTGAATTGCAGCGTTACTTCAGATTCACTGCTTACGGCAACCGCACTGAGCGCGAGCGTGCCGAGACCATCACCAGAGAGAACATAGTTGGCGGTCGAGGTGGCATTTTTTACCGGCTCTGAAAAGGTGATTCGCAAGCTGTTTAGCTTTCGGATTACCGAATTGCGTGTTGGTTCAGTCTGTGAAATAACAGGATTGTCTGTATCTTTCTCTCGATTAATCGCATTTTGAAAATAATCGTACTGGCACTGAATTGAAAATACCGCCGGCAACAACGCGGAGTGGCGAAGAAAAATACGTAACGGACCAGATTTCATTTGCAACACCTGATCCAGAATTTTGGACGCCAGTTCAGGTTGTAAAGCCGCTTTGTTCTGAGAGAAGAAGAGCCCGCAGCTTTAACTCCCCGAAAACGCGATCATATAGAACATCTGTCCCAGACCGACAATCGCCCCAAGCACCGCGCCGAGAATTATGAGAATCCACTCGTCTTCCTGAAACGCCGAACGCAGCAGCGTTTCAAAATCAGCACCAGGAAGATCCTTCATGCGGTTATAGATCGTCGCCTTCACGTTCATCGAACGGTTTATGAGCTTTTCCATTGTTTCTGAAGCCAGCGATAGCCGCGTAGCGAATTCGCCGGCGAGCTGCTTGCGACTCTCATCACTTGCTTTTTCAAAGGCGTCGACCGCCGCGCCGTCGGCGCCGGCGCGGTTCATTTCCTGTATGATGTCGTCGTTGATAGTTTCGACCACAGTGCGGCCGATGCGGCGGTAAAGCACCTCATCGAGAATATTCTTCCCATTCAGCACATGATCCGCAAACATCGAAGAAAATTTGTCCGATACTTCGATCTGGCGACGATGGAAAAGCCCCTGGTATTTAAAGAACAGATACCGCTTTTCAACCATCGGGCGAAAAATCATGATCAACGCAAGCCAGTTGGTGACATAACCCACGATGACACCCTGCACCGGTAGCGTCCACGCGCCGGGGTAGAGCCACCAGATCACCATCTGTGCCAGACCAAATAGAATACCAAAATACCAACCCGACGCACCGATGAATCTAAATTCCTTCCTGCCAATTTCCTGGAACAGGTCAACGAGCAGGTGTGTTCTGTCACCCGTGAGATTGCGCAATACCATGTTCTTGAAGCTGAAAACCTTCGAAGCATCTTCTTTCAGGTGGCCAGTAATTTCCACCAGGCGCTGTTCCGACTCAGCAATGGCGCGGGCTACAATCTGCGGCTCATTTTCTGCAATACGTGCCTTTTGTTCGCCGGGCACCGCCTCGAGCACGCGATGCAGCATACCGGGGATGTTTTCCCTGAGCAGCGGCTTATATGAATCAGCGAGCTTATCCGCCGGAATTTTGTCGAAAAAATCTTCGATCTTGATGAGCTTCTCGCTCAGAATGTTCACGACCTTGAGTGCCAGGCCCGTGGCTTTGCGCGGCACAATTCCCTGCCAACCGAGATAGGGCGCCCAAAGGCCGACAAATTTCATCGGATAGAACATCATTTTCAGCGCCACAATGTTGGTGAGCCAGCCAATGAAACCATACGTCACCGGCATAAACAAAATACCCAACAATTCTGCGTTCTTGCTCAACCATTCCATGGGAGCGATTCTCAGGCGGAGATATAGCGAAAAGTGAATCTTTGTTCAAGATATTTTTTGTGGAAAACCTGAGAAAATTCAGAGATTTTCTGGTATTTAATATATAGATGCAAAGAATACACGCTCTCGAATACCATTATAGCTCGGTGTCGCTGCGCAAATCCTCGTATCGACGCGCAAGAGCCGCGCTCAAGATATTGCGCCGAAATGGCATCCATCATTCTGAATCGGAATTATTCAGACGGCTGATGAAACTATATTTGCAGCAATGGCGCGGCAATTCTGAGAAATCCGCATCTGCGCGGCGCTACAACGCCGAAGGGTCAAAATACGTCATCCGTCCATGGTATGTGAACAAGGTGCTGTACTCTCTGATGTGGCAGCGCGCGATTCATTCGGGGGAATCAGTGTCGCGCATGTTGGATTTTGCCGTGCGGAATTACTTGCCGCGATTGTTGGAGAATTTGCTTTGCGTTCCTATGCCGCGTTGTTACCGTGCTGCCCGCAACGCTCCATTTTGGGAGAAAAGACACAACCGACGAAAACGAAAATCTCAAGAGGGTTTTATTAACTACTCATGTCGAACCACGCAGAACCATAATGCGCATATCTGTTATGCGCAAGAATCGACATTCTTTCCAAAAAATCGTCTGGAACCAATGGAAATAATCCACCTAACGCGTTACGCAGCATAACTACTCATCCACCGTCGGTACAATCTCCGGCGCCGGCAGGTTCGGGCCAAAAGACAGGTTCATATGGCTGCGCGTCGGTTCACTCTTCTGCACCACACGCCCGCTTTTATCGGTCTGTTGCGCACGCACTTCCCACACAACATCGCCCTCTTTAAATTTTTTGAAATCCGCCACGTTAATCGCGGTACCCTTCGTCGTGCGCGTATCGACCAATACGAGGCTGCCCTTGCGCTTCTGGAACAACTTCACTTCGTATGAATTCGCGCCAGCCACCGCTTGCCACTTGAGAGGTATGCCCGCAGTCTTCGTTATATCCACAGTCTGTGCACTTTTCGGATACAACTCCGCGACGGGCTGCAATTTCTCTTCCACAGCCACCGAAACCACAGCCGACTCGGAACGCGGAATGTTATTTTCCAGCGCGAGAACGCGCACAAAATAACGGCGTGGCACAAGCCCGGTAAAACGAAACTCAGTCGTATCAACATTGATTTTCTTGATGACGCGCTTCATCGCCGCGTCTTCGGCCAGCACCAGTTGATAGAGCTGCACCTCTCCGTTGGCACGCCAGGACAGCGAAAGCGAGGTCGCCTTCTCCCCCGGAGTCAGGTAGATGGTCGTGCCATTTTCGGGCGAGAGCAGATCGACTTTCACCTTATCGCGCACTTCGAACCGCTGCGTAATTTTTTCGCCAGAGGCGGATGTCAGACGAATCTGGTACTTGCCACCGGCGAGTGCGGCCGGCACCGTGAAGGTGCCGCCCTGTGTTTCTGATGCCAGCAACAGTTTTCCGTCGGCATTGAGAATCTCCGTTTTGTACCTGCCGCTGCCTTCATAGCCAATGAAGGCCTTACCGGCTGCGACTTGGGGAAGCGGAAAAGAAGGCGGGGCAAGACTGAGAAATGCAAGCGGTACTGCGACCTCGCTGCGGGTCAGCGTGACGCTACCGCTGAATGCCGTGAGCTGCGATTCGACGCTGCCCGCGTCGCTCGCGGGTGAAAGTCTGTAAAAATACTTTCCGGCCTTGGGTAAATTCAGCTCCACAAAACTGCGTTGTACGGTTTGCGCAAATACCGCATTGGCAAACTGCGCATTGCCGGCAATTTCGACCCGCGTTGAGGTTACAGTGCGGGGCGCGCGGAATTCAAGCCGTAGCGCCGGCTTATCCGTGAAACTGATTTCGCTTTTCTCAGGCCGCAGAATCTGGTAGTTGCCCGCCTGCACGACCCGCACACGCCGCACACCGGACAATGAATCGTCGCTGCCATGGCAGCGCGCAAACCAGTCACCGGCCGGCACTGCTGCTGTCGCGTTTCCGCCATTCAAAGCGATGCGCCGGGCTCCGGAAAAATCCGTACTACGCGCGAGTTCTATGTGTTTCGCCGCGCTGGCAGGCGCGCAGGTAAATGCCACACGAGCCGCATCCGCGCTGGTCAGATATTGTGTGTCATCGGCGGGAGCTGTGAGCTGCAGCGCGACGCGCGCCTTTTTTCCCGCCGCGAGAATCTCATCCTTTGCCACGGTTTGTTTCTTGCCTTCTTTGTTCGTAACCTCGACCTTACCCTCTTTGACTTCGACAGAAACCTGATTTCCCTGTGAGCGTATACTCGCTGAAGCATCTGTCACATTGATTGCCTGCCCGTTTTGCGTAGTGACAGTTGTCTGCGTGTTCTGCGCGCCTGCCGTCTTGATGCCACCGCCGGAAAGGCGAAGTGTCAAACCTTCCTGTTCTAGGTCGAGTTCGACCAGAGTGTTGGCTTCGAGCTTGAGCTTGAGGCCGTTATTGAGCACAAGCTCCGCATCGGAATAGCTGCCGGTCATCACGGCATCGTGCGAATAGAGCGGGCTGCCGCTTTCGACGTCTTCCCATACCATGCGGTCGGAGAATTTGCGCATCGCGACTTCGCGTTTGTAATAGACTTTCCCGATCGACTCACCCTTGCCTGTGCTGCGGGTGTTCATGTGCATATAGAGCAGCGCCGACAGGCCAGTTATCCCAAGCAGAATTGCCGCACTGAAGATGGCGTCATTTCTCGAGAATTTCATATTTGACTTCTTCGTCATCACCCGACTTGGTCGGTTTTCCCTTCATATCGATACCGAGCAATTTACGCAATTCTTCGAGATTTTTCGGTCCGGTCTTGTCATTTTTCTTGCGCAGCACGGCATAGATCTGTTGCGCTTCGGATTTCCCCTTAACTTTGATTTTCTGCATCGGTTCGCAGTCGAATTCGTCTTTGACGATATTATAGGTATCCTGTGAGATCAGAATGTCGGTACCAAAAGGTTTGTTCAGTGTTTCCACGCGGGAGGCGAGGTTTACCGCGTCGCCGATTACGGTATAATCCAGGCGATCCTCGGAACCGATCTGGCCCGCAAGCACGGGGCCTGTATTGAGACCCGAACCGATTTTGATGATCGGTTTTTTATCCGAGCCGCGGCCTTTGTTGAATTCGAGCAGCGCGCGGCGCATCTCAATCGTCGCGTTCACGGCATTGAGCGCGTCGTTGCCCTTCGATTCGGGCACACCCCAGACCGCCATAATCGCATCACCGATGAATTTATCGACGATGCCGTTGTAGTCACCGATGATTTTGACCATGATGGTCATATACGCGTTCAAAAATTCCACTACTTCTTCGGGTTCAAGTTTTTCCGATATTGCGGTGAATGAACGGATGTCTGAAAAGAAGATCGTCGCGGTGCGGCGCTCACCGCCCAGTTTGAGTTCACCCTTCATCGCTTTTTCGGCGATTTCGGGGTTCACAAATTTGCCCAGGGCACCTTTGAGCTTTTCGCGCTCTTCGAGGCCGACGGCCATTTCATTGAACGACTGCGTGAGCGCACCGACTTCATCCCCCGAGCGCGGCGTCAGATGCGTGCTGTAATCGCCGGCCTTGATTTTATCGGCGGCGTATTTTTATATTCTTTTTTTATTAAAATCCCTGCCTCGCT
>CAYHJO010000013.1:21867-36565 GCA_964356715.1 uncultured Turneriella sp.
CAAATCCGCTGCGAGAACTCGCGACTACTGAGCGGCGGCGAGCTTCAGCTCGCGTATCGGCTCTGAAATTGTTTTCGCAAAGAAGTACACGAGCAGCAGAGCCGCAAGAATGATAATGCCCGCGATCAAGACCGCGGTCGTACGCAGGCGATTGACTGATTCGAGCGCCTTGTCTTTTTCGAGTTCGACGACGACAGCCGTTGAACCGACCGGAAGTTTCGAATACGCACCGAAATATTCCTTTTTCGTAGCGCTGTTGGTGTAAATGCTGAATCCCGCTGTAGTTTCCTGGCTCTGCAAAAAGACTACACCGGGATGGTCTTTCACATTGCGTCCGCCCAGAGTTTCTTTCTTATCTGTGTGGACGATGACCGTACGATCGGTATCGACAAAGAAGGAGGTGTACACATGCGATGTGAAAGCGGAATCGAGAACTTCGGCCGAAAGATACGCTGCGACGACTCTTGTCGCGACCTGACCTTCAATAATCGGAAAAGCGATGAACCAGACAGGCTTACTAAATGCCTGTGTGCGGCTGAGCACGATGCTTTGGCCTTTAAAAACCGACTGCAACCGATCGCTCAGCCTCGCCTCGTCCCGCTCGAAAGTTTCGTTTACGATTTCGAGCTTCTGCTGCAGCGCAGTCATATCGCGCGCATAGACGCGGCGCGGCTTGCTGCCGTCATAGATGTAGCGGCTGACTCTCAGCACGCCTGAACTGGCAGGCATCAACTCTGCCGGAGCGGCAGGCACAACTTTACGCGCCGCGCGTCGCCCTTTTTTGCGCAAAGCCGGCGGCGCCGCAGGAGCACCGGCGGCCATACGGTCAAACACCGTAAGCGCATCGATCTTTGCTGCGATTTCGGTTCTGAGTTTTTCTCCGATCAGCTTAGCGGTATCATTGGTCTGCAATTTGACGAAATCTGCCTTATCGGTGGTAAAATTCCGTATCGAAATAACGGAAAGTACAATGAGGCTGACAATAATCAACCCCGAGGTGATCACCATGAGTTTGTAGCGGAGTGAGAGGTTTTTCAAAGTATTTCCTTAAAGCCCGGGATTTCCATAGCGGCTATGGAAATCCATAGCTATCTACATGGCCTTGCTGCGCGTCTTCAGGTAGTTAATAAAATCGTGCACCAGGTTAGCCATGCGTGCGAGCACCAGACTTGAGAGTATAAAATGGATCATCTCGGGAATCGCAATCTTGGTTCCATAAAGAAAGCGCAATTGGTCGATTTTGGCGCACACGCCAAACGAGGCAATCAGCACCAGTGCATTTTTGACCGAGCGCAAAAGCGTCGTGTTTAACAGATCGTCGATAATACGCACCGAAAAAATGGCTGAAACCGCCAGCTCAATAAAGACCCCGACAACCATGAACAGCATCAGATTGTCCCATAGCTGCGAAACGGGAATTTGCATACACCACCGTTGCGCTTCGCCCTCGGTATGGAAAGTAAAAAAGTGCCGTTGGGATCACAATTCCATTTTCGCGCTGTTCGCCAATACCATATAGACATTCGGCGGATAATCTGCCGCCCGCAGAATATGAAACCCGGCTCAGTCTCCATCCGCCTGCTTTTGGCCGCTATTGCGCTCAATTTTTTTCCGTTGTCGGCCGACGAAAAGCCAGCCTTGGGTGAGGCCCCCAAAAAAGAAGAAACCTGGGGAGTTATACCGCTGCTGGTGCCGCTCTACACACCCGAAACCCGATTCATGGTCGCCGGTGGCGGCATCTTTTGGTACAACCCCTGGCCCGAAGCGCCACGCAAACGCATCACTGAAATCATGACTTTTTTCACCGCTTCGCAGAATCAACAGTACAGTTTTGGTCTGGTCGCCGAAGCCTATTTTTTGCAGCACCGGCTGAAGATCATGCAGAACCTCGATCTGTACCGGCAGCCGAATCTGTTCTGGGGGCTCGGCCCTTATGTCCCGGCGGTGAACGAAGACAAGTACGATGCGCGTGGTGTCGCGAACCGCACGAGTGCTCTGTGGCTGGTGGCCGAGAATGTATATTTAGGCGGCATGTGGCAGAGCCAGTTCGACACAATCGAATCGGCCAACCCGGTGAGTTACCTCAACACTGTGCGCCCGACCGGACACAGCGGCACGCGCGGCAACGGGCCCGGCATACACCTGTTAATCGACACGCGCGATAATGCGTTCTCGCCCGAAAGGGGGCAGTGGCTCGAGATGCGCCTCACGTGGAGCGACGCAGTTTTCGGCGGTGCCGGTGTCTTCGCACAATCGGTTTTCGATCTGCGCCATTTTCAGCGCATCTGGTTCGGTCACGTGCTCGCGTTTAACGCGCTGCTCGCAACCTCGGCGGGCGACACGCCCTGGCTCGCGATGCCACGACTCGGTGGCCAGTTTCTCATGCGCGGTTTTTTTTACGGCCGCTACATCGATAATCATCTGTGGGTGACACAGATCGACTATCGTTTACCGATTTGGTGGCGCTTTGGCCTGGTTTTATTCTCAGGCATTGGCGACGTGACAAGCGACCTCGGCGCGCCACTGTCGACAAATTATAAAATCGCATACGGCGCCGGCCTGCGCGTTCTGGTAGACAAAGAGCAAAAGATCAATATGCGTCTCGACATGGGCTTCACCAACCACGGCGATGCGAACTTTTACTTCACCTTTAAAGAGGCGTTTTGAATCTCAGACTCAAAATTCAAAAAGGGCGCGAGCTGCCTGTGCGTTTCGGCCATCCGTGGATTTTCTCCGGCGCGCTGGCCAGTGCCCCGCAAACAGAGAATGCCACACTGGCAGATATACTCTCGTCGCGCGGCGAGCTGCTGGGCCAGGGGTTTTACACGCCGCACGCGCGACTCGCGGTCAGAATGCTGGCCCAGCCAGGCGAGCCGATTTTTTCGACAGAGACAATCCACCGGCGTCTGGCCGCTGCCATAGAGCGCCGCCGCCAACTCTTCACAGGCAAAAATAATTCGGCGCGCCTCGTGTTCGCCGAAAGCGATTTTCTGCCGGGGCTTATTGTCGACCAGTTTGACGGCATACTGTCGGTGCAACTCAATGGCGCTTTTGCCGAGCACTACCGGGCGGATATTCTCGCAAGCCTCAATGCGCTGCTGAAACCCAAAGAAATTTTCGACACTTCTGACAATGACGCTCGTAACAGAGAGGGCCTGAAGGGCGTCAGTCGGATCCATAACGCAGACGAGACGATCATAATGAGCGGCGGCATTCGCTACGCGGCCCGCATTGGCGCCGGCCAGAAGACCGGCTTCTATCTCGACCAGCGCACGAACCGCGCGATTGTCGCAGAGCACGCTGCGGGTTGCCGCGCGCTCGATGCATTCTGCTACAGCGGCGGTTTTAGTCTTGCGTGCGCCAAAGCCGGTGCCACGGCAGTGACGGCCATCGACAGCTCGGCCGATGCGCTGCAGCTATTCGCACGCAACCTTGAACTCAATGCGGCTGACTTGCCGCAACGGGAAAAAATTAATACCGTACAGGCAGATGTATTTGAAGAACTGCGAAAAATGAAAGCTGCCGGGGAAAAATTTAACCTCATCATACTCGACCCGCCGAAGCTGGCGCCGTCGCGCAGCAAGACTGTCGCAGCTGAAAAGGCTTACAAAGACCTGAACCTGCAGGCGCTGCACCTCGCCGCACCCGGTGCGCTGCTCGCAACCTTCTCGTGCTCGGGTGCGATGACTTTCGATAAACTGCGACAGGTGCTGCACTATGCCGCACACGATGCCGGTAAACAACTACAGATCTTACAGCCGCTGGTGCAGGCCGAAGATCACCCTGTACTGCTGGCGTTTCCCGAGAGTGAATATTTACGGGGTTATTTATGCCGCGTTTACATATAATCTTTCATGACGCGCTCAACATATTCTTCGATAGTGGGCAGGTCAAGATAACCGAGGTTGCCCAGAATTGTGCCGATGCGCAAGATCTCTACGGGTGGTTGGGCACGCTTCTGTTCTTATTGAATCGCCAGAGCCTCGTCGAGCTGTGCAAGAGTCACCACGCTGTCACCGACGAGCATTACACCAAACAGGCGTTTGCATTTCTCTTGAACCATGCTTACCGATAAGCGGGGCCCTCGGCGCGTCGAGAAGTATTCTGGCAGGCGTTGAGGTTAAGATTTTGGTCCACCGAGACCTTTCTTAGTCCTTGTCGCCGAACAAAATTCCCGGTGGTTGCCAGTGCTCGAATTCGTTCGCCTCAAAGTCGAATTTGCCGCGCAGCATTTGCCCGAGCTGCTGTTTGACCTTTTCGTCTTTTTCGCTTTCCCACAGCTGGCGTATATTCTGCTGCAGCCGGGCGCGGCTGTTCGTAATCGGCAGCAGTTGCGCGAAATTCGTGGCCTCTGCGCCGATATCGGTCGTTTTGTCGGCGCAGACAAACCAGACCTTCAGCGCCGTCGTATCGCGCGCATATTCAGCCTGCAGCGAGATATACTTTTGCACATTTTCAAAACAGTCGTCGTAACGCGCCAGCTTGTAATAGTTCGCTGCAAGACGCTGGTAGAGCGCGGCATGCAGCTGAATAAATTTGCGCTGAGATCTCTGCTCTTTGCCGAGAATCGTCGACAGGTGGTTGAGACCGCTCAGGTAATATTCCTGCAATATGGCTTCGGTCTGTTTCCTGGCCTCGGTGCCTGTACCCAGTGACTGCAGGCGTTTGTCGCCATCCTTCATGTTCCAGTAAGCAAGATGAATCTTGCTCTGCGCATAACCCGCGTCAAAACGAAACAGGTCAGGATAGGCAGCAGATTCCAGCCTGCCTTTTTCTTTTAGCTGCTGAAAGTACGCATATTGTTCGCTGCCTTTTCCGTAGCGCAATTCGGCGAATCTCAGCAGGTGCTGCGCAGCTTTTTCCCTGTCGGGCGCAGGCGGGTTTTCATAACAGGCGGCGATAAAGCGGTGAGCAAACTGCTGTGCAGGTATGCTGGTCTCGGCGGTCAGGATGTCATTAAACACCGCAATGCACTCTCGCGGGGTTGCGGCAAACTGTGCGCTCAGCGCACGCACGATGTCGAGACGCTGCTCATGCGTTACAGCGCGCGCGCTATTAGACTCGCTGTGCAGAATAATCAACTGCCTGATTTCTTCTTTATTGAGTTTCGATTTGGCGGCAGAAGTTTTGCCGACCTTCGCCCACAAAACCGCAGTCGCATCGGTTTCTGCCGCGCGCAGCGAAAAGAGCAGGCAGCAAAGGATAAATCCGCCTGACAATAGTTTCAACAAGCGCGGCATATCTTTACAGATTCGCGCGCAGAAATTCGACCTGCGCGGCGACCACGGTATCGAAGAGGGGCGGCAGATATACGTCGAAGTGGTCGGCGTCATATTTGATAAGCGTTGCTTTCGGTGCGCGCGCCGCAGCGCGTTCTGCCGGGTCAACCGGTGTCGTCTGGTCTTTCGTCGCCACCTGAATCAGCCACGGCATCGTCATCTTTTCGGCAAAGCGTTCGGGTGAATAGAGCGGCAGATGCAGAAAAATGCGCGCGGCAACGCGGTTATCGAATGAAAACCCCTGCGGAATCATGCGCGGCCATATCGCTGCAACATTGTCTGAGGTCATCGCCGCGAGTTCGCCGGCCGAACCCGCGACTTTCACGTAGTGCGGCTCAAGGCCGATAAGACCACTCGCCGCGTCGCGCGCTGCCTCCATCGCGAGACGTGCGGCCTGCGTGCCACCGGCCATTGAGGCCGAGGCAAAACCGTCGAGATGCGGCACCTGCGAAATGACGCAGCGCACCTTCTGGTCGGTCGCAGCAATTTCGACCACATGGCCACCGGCAAACGACGTACCCCATAATGCGATGCGCCCGGCGTCGATATCAGAATGAAGGCGGATGTAAGTGAGTGCTGCGCGCCAGTCTTCGAGTTGCTGGCCGATATCGATCAGCTGGCGCGGTTCACCCTCGCTCTGGCCGAAGTGCCGGTAATCAAAGACCAGCACGGCAAAACCCGCCGCTGCAAACTTTTCGGCATAGGCATCGAGGCGCAGCTCTTTGACTGCGCCGAAACCATGCGCCATAACGACGGCGGGAACTTTTCCCCTGCGTTTTTCCGGCAGATAAAGCCAGCCGCGGCAGAGTTCGTCTTTGTTGCCAGAAGCGAAGGCGATGTCGTTACGTTCGAACATGGTTTGCTAAACCGGAAAATCTGACTTCTCGTAAATGAAAGTATAGCCAGAAGTATTTCGGGGCGAAGCCCCGAAATACTTCTGGCACAACATTTTCACCGATCAGGTGAAAATGATTTCTCCGCCCTGCGCTTTCTCGTAAAATTCGCCCACGGTGATGATGTCATCGACGGGCGAAACAAAATCGGCCTTGCTCATCTTGAACATATCCACCGTCGCCTTACAGGCATAGAGCCCCGCACCGGAATCATGGATTAGCTGCAGAAACTCGCCCACCGGTGGAATATCGAGCGACTCGATCGATTTTTTCATGCGTGAAGTCACAAACGCCGACATGCCGGGAATGCCACCCAGCCAGGTGGGAATATGCAGACCAGGATTGCCGACCGTGGCAACCTTAATGTGCTTCTGCTTGTTCTTATGGATCGCATCGAGACCGAAGAACGTAAAGAAGAGATTCGCATCAATCCCCTCCATGCGCGCACCGTTCGCCATAATGAGCCCGGGATAGATGCCCTCGAGAGAGCCTTTTGAGATGATGATTGAAACTTTTTTAATCGTATTTTCCATTTTTTCCTCTTTATTAAGGCACAGCAGAGTGTGCGGCTTGGCCGCACACTCTGCTGGCATATTAATTTAGATGCAACCCCTTGGTTTGGGAATGCCGGCAACGTATGCTGCGAGCTTCGCCGGCCCTTTCGGGAACAATGCATAGAGTTCTTTCGTCGTCACACCCGAATCTTTGCCCAGCGTGCGAATCGACGGTGAATCGCCGTTCTTGAGAAAACGCTCCCGCATATACTTCACCACTTTCCAGTGGCCTTCCTGCATTTCTGCGATGCCGACGTCGGCGGCCAACAGCTTCGCGAGCTCTTCGCTCCAGTCTGCGGTGTTCTTGAGGTAGCCCTGTTCGTCCACCTCGAAGGTCTTACCACCCAATGTTTTCGTTGCCATATCTCCCCTCGCTGCGCTCGGGAGAAAGGCGAAAACCGGTACTGCGGCTTCGCCGCAGCCCGTTTTCGCCCCATTCTCCGAGGGCGCGCAGCTGCCCCTTAATTAGGCCTATACTTTCCTTTCATGGTACAATGGCGGCCGATCGGCAGCCAGCGCGCCGGCAGCAGAATGTACCAGTAGATCAGCCGGAATGCAAGCTTACCCCAGTGGTTCAGGCGCGTCTCTTTTAAGAGCCTGAGCGGCCCGATGCCAGAGTACGGAAACTTGCCCGGCAGCGGTTCGATGTCATAGCTGAAATCGATCAGCGTGGCTTTTGATCCTCCGGTTTCGATAAAGCAGTTTGAGTGGCCGTCGAAATCTTTGAGCAGTTCCTGGTTTTTCACAAAGCGTACGATATTGTCGCCCACCGTCTCAGACTCAAAATGCGTCACGCTGCCGGCCTTTGACGCGGGTGCATTCGTCGCATCGCCCAGCGCAAAAATTTCGGGATATTTTTCGCTCTGCAGCGTCTCTTTGTCCACGCGCACAAACCCCAGATCGTCGCCGATGTCGCTCGCCTTCACGAAATCCGCGCCGTTGTGCAGCGGAATGGTGACCAACAGGTCAAAATCCACCGTGCGCTCATCCCACGAAATGATCTGGTTGCCCTCGACGCGGCCCGTATTAAATTCTGTGATGAGTTCAATGTTCTTCGTGGTAAGAATATCTTTGAACACGCCTGCGGCAACAGGCTTCGTGAACGCGGCATCGAGCGGCGTGACGTATGAGATTTTCACTTTGTCGCGCAGGCCGCGTCTTTTGAAGTATGCATCCGCCAAAAAAGCAAATTCGAGCGGGGCGACCGGGCACTTGATCGGCATGTCGACGATGTTGATGACGAGATGCCCGCCCGTGAAATTTTTGAGCGCCGCCTGCAGGCGCTGCGCACCTTCGAGAGTGTAAAAATCAAAACGATTCTGGTACCAGCCTTCGCCGGTCATGCCCTCGGTTTCTTCGGGTGCAACCTTCGCGCCAGTGCCAATAATGAGGATGTCGTAAGCGAGCGTTTGTCCGTTACCAAGTACAACATGCTTCGCCGCCGCATCGAGCGAAGCCACCGGCGACTCAAAAATCGGTATCGATTTATGGATAAAGCGGCGTTTGGGTTTGAGTATTTTTTTGAGCGTCGTCTGGCCAAAGGGCAAAAACAACAACCCAGGCTGGTAAAGATGCTGCGCTTCGGGGTCAACAACTGTGATTTCGAAGCCCAGACCGTGGCGGCGCGATTCTTTTCTCAGCCGGTTCGCCATGATGCTGCCGCCGGTGCCGGCACCGAGAATCAAAACCCTGCGCATGGGTCATTGCCACCGGCAAGATACCGGCGGCAATTAAAAAAGACTTTTAAGTCCGCTATTTGTCGTTTTTGGCACCTCTGCCGATACATGTTGACCCGGCAAATCTGCCACCGGGCATGCAGCTTCGCTATGATCGAAACCGGAACCGACCTTGTCTATGCCGCGACGCTGCTCAGGCGCGGCGAGCTCGTAGCAATACCCACTGAAACGGTTTATGGCCTCGCCGCGAACGCGCTCAACAGCGATGCGGTAATGAAAATTTATGCCACGAAAAAGCGACCGACGTTTAACCCGCTGATCGTGCACGTCGCTGAAACCAACGACATCGGCAAATATGCGGCGGATATTCCGCTCAACATGTGGCGGCTCGCCGAACGGTTTTCGCCCGGCCCGTTGACCTACGTACTGCCACGCAAGGCGATCATTCCCGATGTCGTGACCGGCGGCGGCGACACCGTTGCGCTGCGCGTACCCGCACACCCCATGGCGCGCGAATTATTGTCGCTGCTCGATTTTCCGCTCGCTGCACCGAGCGCCAACCCTTCGGGTTATATCAGCCCCGTCAGCGCAGCGCATGTCGCTCATGAGCTCGGCGATAAGATCCCCTACGTGCTCGACGGCGGCGAATGTTCGGTCGGCCTCGAATCGACGGTCGTGGCTTTCGACGGCGAGCGGGTGATGGTGTTGCGCGCCGGTGGGGTCACACTCGAGGCATTACAGGAAATCTGCCCGCTCCTCGAAATGCGAACCGGTGCTGTCACCGGTTCGCCGGGGCTCTTAAAATCCCACTATGCGCCGCGCACGCGCCTTGTGGTCGGCAATCTCGCCAGGCTCGCTGAAAAACATGCCGGCCAAAAGCTGGCAGTGCTTGCGCTGTCGGATTTTCCCCGCGGAGACAATATTGTTTCGAGTGAGATACTGGCTGCCAATGGTGATCTGGCTCTCGCCGCCCGGCACCTGTTTGCCGCGATGCGACGGCTCGACCAGTCGGGTGCCGAACTCATCATCGCCGAGCGTATGCCCGAGCAGGGTTTCGGCATTGCGATTAATGATCGGTTGGAAAGAGCGAGTGCGGAAGATTAATGGTGAGTTAATGCGGTGACGCATCCCCCCGCAGTTGGCGTATCGAGATGAAAATTGGAATTCCTGGATGGCTATTGCTTAATCCAATGCGGCCATTGGTCGGCGTTCAGATAAACATGATTCAGTTTGATTTTATCGCCCTCAAACTCAAGTCTATCGATGCCGAATCCCTGAATTGATTTTCTTCCATTGGCGAAGCGAAAATTATACGAAATCGAAAAAGCGCCTGGTTTTGCGTGGGGCAAAATTATCTTGCCTGTCCATTGCTGTTCAGGCCAAAGACGGAACAAGATTCTTAAGTACTTAGTAAATTTCTCCCGGCTGTGAATCCCATTCGGTAAATTTGGATCCCGATAATCGAGATCTTCTGCGTAAAAAGCCGCTGTCGCTTCGGCATCTGAACGATTCCAGGCAGCCACGCAGCCCTCCATCAAACTGACATAGGCCTTATAGGTTTCATGGTCGCCTTGCAGTTCTGCTTTCTTGTTTTCCAGCATTTTGTCCTCCCGGTAGAATAGTTGTTCCACCCAAGAGAAAAAGTAGAACATATTGTCTACTTATTATATACTGTGCAAGATGACAAATAATGCCCTCAGCCCAAAAGAGCGGCTGGAAGAGTCTGCGCTAAAGGTGTTTTATCAGACCGGATATAGTAACACCCGCGTCGATCAGTTGCTCAAAGAGGCAGGCGTATTCAGAAAGAGCTTTTATCGCTACTATACTTCAAAAAGGGATTTGGGTGAGACCTATATCGAGCTCCAAAAACTGCACCACGTCGCCTTTTTTGATGCTTTAGCGAAAAAATATCCGGCCTTTGAAGATTTCTGGCAAAGCTGGCTAAGGTTTCTCAGGAAAGACTTATGCTCCCCCGGATACCGTGGTTGTCCGTTCGCGAATCTGGCCAATCAGACTTTTGCTTCAGAAGATAATTTCGGGCCCGAAATAAAAAATGCGATCTACCTGTGGAGGGATGTGCTTGAAAAATATCTCGCTGAGTGTACTTTTCTGAAGCGGCCAATCCCGCGGCAATTTGTCCCGTTATTTGTCAGACAGATCATGATTATGTACGAGGGTTCGCTGCAAATGTATGTCATGACGAGCGATAAAAGCATGATCGCGCATCTTGAAAACACTATACCCGAATACTTTAAGGCAACATTGAAAAGTTGAGAAAATGCCCTCGGAGTCCAAAAAAAGCGGCTTGCGGAAACCAGGCTGATCGCGGCTAAGGCGTCGTAAAACCGGTCGTCGAAGTATACTGCGATCCCAGCGGCACTCCGTTCGCGCTCTGCACGGCAGTAGTGATGCGAACCTTGATCGTTGTCGCGCCCGGCCAAAGCGCATATACGAGCGTTGCAATCGTATTGCCGCCCGAAAACGAGGTAGTCATACCGTAGCAATTAACAAAGTTATTCGACGAGACCAGAACAGTTTGCGCAGCGCAAGGTCCGCCGGACGTGGCGTCGACCGTACTCGGATTGATCGCCTCGGAAAATGTCAGTACGATGTTCGTCGTCGTGCCGACGCCGGTTGCGCCGTCAGCCGGTGTGATGTTGACAAGGCTGGGAATGGAATAAGTCGCTATGGCAACTTCTGCACTTAATAAACTTTCACCGGCTGCGTTTAGTGCTGACACTTTATAATAATACTGAGTATTTGCCGTAAGTCCTGTGTCTGCATACCCTATGCTACCCGGCGAGCCCAAAAGTGTCAAAGCACCGCCGGAGGTACTGGCGCGATAAATCTTGTATCCGGTAGCTGCTTGCACTGCACCCCAGGTCAGAGAAATCGATGCCGCGGTTTTTGTCGAAAATGTCAGACCGGTCGGTATCGCAGGAACTGAGGCCTGTGCTCCTGTTTCATTCTGCGTTTGCCAAAAGTTACCCCAACCGGAACAGCCAGCCAACAGCAAAACACTCGTGCCCAGAAACAAGCTCCGGAAAAAACGCGCAGGCAGGATTGAAAAGCGGATCTTATGCCCTGATGATTGCGTTGTGCTTGGCCAACGTACGGAGCAGGAACATCCGCAGCTCTTCGGGTATCTTCAGGAACTTCAACCCAAATGCCGGCATATTGTGCAGCATCAAGATCGTGCGGCTAACTTCTCCGTCCATTTCCATCGCATCGGGCGACGCCTTATCCTCCAGATGCATTGCCACAATTTCTCCGATCTTGACCGGAAGATCTGCGCGCACCAGGGCACCAGACATGCTAATATTCTCAATCTTCGCCGGCGTATTTAAGCCGTGCCAGATTAGTTTGACGCTATTTTTCAGATTGATGCGTAAGTGTCTTTGGTTCATAAGGCCTCCTGCAACTCTCAGCGATGGTTTATTATAGCATTAACAGGAAATTTTGCAATCGGCCGAAAGGTTGGTTTATCTTCGCCAAAAGGCTGAGATAATTTCTAATAATTCGCCGGCCTGGGCTTCTACCCTGATTGCGCAGATTATTCGAGGCCTCGCCGTATCTGTAAAATCCAGATATATCGCACCGGATCGTACCATTCGCACGCGGATTCGAACTTTTGGTCGTCCAGGAGGCCGCTGATGAAACCACATTGGCGGCATGAGAAAATTACCCAATCGGTATTTCCGGATTGCGCGGACTGAACCTCGCTGCTTATTTCAGTCGAAGCGCAGCGGGGGCAACGGCAGTTCGTGGTCGCGCCAACCCTGCGATCTGACTCTCTGTAACCGCATGCTTTGCATTCAGCCCGGACGGTGCCGTGCTGACCTTTCGTCGCGACTTGAACGAAAACGCGTGGCGAATGGCATTGGGGGCACGGGTACGTGTGATCGAGCACGGTTAAAATATTCACTGCTCTGTCATTCTGTCAGCTGAAATAACGGTCCCAAAACCGGCGGCGGCTGGCATTTCACATTTGGATTGACTCAGCGCCTTTAACTGCGAATTCCAGCACACTCACGCTGAAATGACTTCCGATCTATGACCAAAAACATCCAGATCATCAGCACCGCGCTGCTCGACCGCCTCACAGCTAAAGCGCGGCAATCAGAGCGCCAGCGCACCAACCACAACTTCCATCAGAGTTTTGATGAAAATCCGAACCGCTTTTTGAACGTGATGGTCAGAGGCACCTACGTCACTCCGCACCGGCATACCACCCCGCCCAAGAGCGAAAGTTTTGTGGTGCTGCGCGGGCAGCTGCTGTTTATCACCTTCGAAGACAAAGGGGATGTAAAAACTGTCACGCGGCTGGGCGCGCAGGGATCTCCTCCGGATAGCGCGCACCAGGCATCTGCGTGTCGCATTGGCGCCGAAGATAACTACGGTATCGACATTGCCGCAGGCGTCTGGCACAGCATTATCGTCGAGAGCGAGTCCGCAGTATGTTTTGAGGTAAAACCCGGGCCTTACGCGCCGGCGAGCGACAAAGACTTTGCGCCGTGGGCGCCGCGCGAAGGCGAGGCGGGTTGCGCAGATTATGCGGCGGAGTTGGTGAAGAACGCGCTACTGAAACTGACGATTTAGGCCCCTCCCCGATCGGCTTTGCCGATCCGCCCCTCCCCACTAGGTGGAGAGGGGCTTGGAGTAAGGTGATTTAACACATGGAAGATTTTTTCTCTATCGTTCAGGATATCTTCATTTGTGAACCGGATAACTTGAATTCCCAGTGATTCGAGATCCTTCGTGCGGTGGGCGTCGTATTCGCGAGTATCAGGCTTCTGGTGAATTTCACCATCGAGTTCGATTACCAATTTCAGTTTTGCGCAATAGAAATCTGCAATATATTTTTGTGCAATTGCGTGTTGCCGCCGAAAATGCAGGCCACCAAAACGATGAGCCCGCAGATATTCCCAAAGCACCTTTTCAGCTTCGGTAGTCCGCTGACGCAGAGCTCGGTTTTTTTCCTTAGATCGCATAATACTTTACAACACCCCTCTCCACATCGTGGGGAGGGGTGGCCGCAGGCCGGGGAGGGGTCAATGATTACTTGCCGGCCTGTCCGGTTGAAATAGTGACAGCAATGTCAACATCCAAAGCCGTGGTGATCGGTGCGGGGCCGGCAGGTTTGGGCGCTGCGTTAGCCCTTGCACGGCAAGGCATCAAAGTTACAGTGCTCGAAAAAGAAGCTGAGATCGGCATTCACCGCCGCGGCGAGACTATCCGCTTTCATCAGGGCATGGAAGACAAGTTGTATAAAGGCTTCTTTGCTGAGCAGACTATTCACAAGATTAATCAGCGTACCTACTATTCTCACACGGGCAAAAAGAAGGCCGACCGCCAGATCTCAGCCTGGAACCTGATTATCGAGTATCCACGCTTTGTGCAGGCGCTGGCCAAAGCCGCCACGGACGCGGGTGTTGAGATTCTGAAGTCGATGCCTGTCGAGCGCATCAACAAAGAAGGAGATCGGGTCAAATCAGTGCTGGCGGGCGGCAAAGAATTCAAAGCCGATGTTTTTTTCTCTACCGCCGGCCACAAAGACACCGCGCTCGACACAACGAAGCGTGCGCAGAGCAAGATGGATATTCCGATTCGGAAATACCTCGTGAAGAATTATGCGGGCCGCGACACGCACCTCGAATATTTTTTCCACGTCGATGAGACCTACCCGGCGATCTGCGCGATTTTTCCGCGCGGCAACAGAGAGGCAGAGGTGCTCTACATGTTTCTCACCGACTCGGCGAGTAAACCAGCGAACAAGGACGTTCATGGCTCGCGCGGAGCAGGAGGCTCCTCCGGGCGCGAGCCGCCCAAAGAGGTGGATTTCAAAATTATCGCGGGCATCATCGACAATTTCGAAACTCTGCACCCGGTGTTCGGAGAAAAACTGCGCGGCGCCGAGCGCTATTACGAGACCAACACGCTGATACCGATGGGCAATATTGGCAGCGAAGTTTTGCCGCTGCCGAACCTGATTGTAGCCGGTGACGCGGTCGGTCAGGTCGAAGCGCGCGGCGGCTCGGGTATCCGGTCGTCTTTCATGATGGGTTACCTGTCTGGTGAAACCGCGGCGCAGACACTGTTACGCGAAAATTTCTCTGCGCAGTCGCAATCCGCCTTTCGCAAGGCAGTGCTCGATTCGGAACAGATGCACGAGCTGAAAGATCTCAATCTCAAATTCGGCATACCACGCCGGCTGTTTTTCTCGACGGTCACGAGCCCCGGTGCGATGGACACGTTCTGGTTCGCGCTGGAGTTTTTTATGCGGTGATCAGAACATC
>CAYHJO010000014.1:0-35917 GCA_964356715.1 uncultured Turneriella sp.
CAGAAAACACCGCGCGCATGCCTTTGATAGTGAGAATCGAAACCCACATGCGCATATCGGCGATTTTTCCCTCGTCGTCTGCCGTGAACAGATATGCGTCACCCGGCGTCGATCCGCCCGATTTGAAACTGACCAGCAATTTTTCGCCGTCTACCAGCGCGCGCTCGGCTCCCGGCGACTGAATATGGAACACCGGGTTCAACCAAAACGTGTGGTTGTAAAACCGTTTCACGGCTTTCTGCGTCAGCTCGCCGCACTCGTCAAGCAGGCGACGCTCGCCCTCGAAGCACAGCGACTTGCCGCTGAGTTCGCTGAACTGCACGGTCTTTCCTTTGAACTGGATTTCTATTAATTTGCGTTTTCTATCCCAAAACACTCGATCGTCACCGCGAAAAACGAAAGTCACGGCGGCGGTGTTCTGCCATTTATCGTAATCGGCGGCTTTGATCATTTTCTGCGCGAGCTTTTCGGCGGCTTCACCGGGCTGGCCGACGGGCAGGCTGCTGCAGTCGGCGACCACGAGAGCCATGAGCGGCAATACGAAAATACGGGGTAGGATTTTCTTCATTGCCGGGAGTTTTTCTGGAGAGACAGACTGGCAACAAATTCCCGCAGAGGCCGCCCCGGAATTGCGTTGCCGTCGCGCGCTGAGTGCACAGAATAGCGGCGTGCATCTTTTACCGCTGGGTTTTCTGGTCTTGCTGGTTCTCATTGCAGTCGCGGCCAAAGTTTCAGCCATGCTCGAATTCGCGCCACTCTACCATACTCTGCTGTTTTTGCCGGCAGAGCTGGCAGCGCAGCTGAGCGGTGAGCGTTATACCGAAATCACGGGCATATACCGTTTCCCATCGTTTGTTTTGGACTACAGCTGCGCGGGGGTCAATTTTCTGCTGCTCTGCCTTGTGGCTGGCGCATGGCACTTAAGATCGCGCGTGCAATCTCTGCGGCAGCTCGCGGGAATTATTGCGTGTCTGCTTCTGGCGGCCTGGTGCGCTACCAATGTCGCCAACGCTTTTCGTATCGGATTGAGTCTGAAAATGCTGCACCTGACACACAACCATGCGTGGCTGCACGAGGCAGTCGGCACAATCGTCTTTATCACTTTTCTGCTCGGTTACTATCAACTGATTATGAGGTTCAGCGATGCCAAAACGCACCCAACTCGTTAATATTTCGCTCATCGGTATCGCCGCCCTGCCCACCCTGGCCGCGCTCGGCATCTGCGCGCGCATGCTGTGGTTCATCTGGCCTGATCTCGAAATGAACCGCCGATATGGCGCAATCGAAGGCCTCGTGCTCATGGCAGCGCCGGGTGGCATGGCTGTGATCTTCGGTCTGTGGGGGCTCTGCAAAAAGCGGGCGCTACCGCGTCTCGCCAAGCTGTTCCTTCTTGCCTGGGCTCTGCTCTGCTTTTACGGTTACTTCCATCTGCCCGATCCACAACCCGCGCTGCGCAGCTGGATGTTCGACTCTGACACCTACACGACCGTGATTATCGCGGCGCAACTGCCGCTGTTTTATTTTCTCCTCTACCGTCTGGCTGCTGCATTCATGATCGAGTCGCGTCGCGCTCTGATCTGGACCGGACTTACCACGGTCGCCGTACCGGTCACGCTCTATATCGGCTTCCAGGCGCTTCGCTTTTTGCCGCAGGGGCAGTTTTTTGCGCACTTTGCGCAGGTGATATTTCTGACGCTGAACGCGGCTTTTTCGTTTCTGCTGCTGCGGCTATTCTTGTACCTCGGCCGCCACCATGCCGAAAAACTGCAACATCTCGGTAATTTGTTGTTCGCGCAGTTTCTGTTCGTGGGTGCGCTGCCGTTTCTGGGCCTCGTGCTGAACGCACACGGCCCGTTGGCGCGCGAAAGCCAGATGGCGCTCGGTAACTTTACTTCATTCACGATCTGGCTTTTGGCGCTGATCAATGCGGTGCTCTTTATTCTGCCACCGGTACAGAACCGCAGGGTTTCGCTCGTGCTATTCGCGCTGCGCTCCGCCGGATTTATTTTTGTACTGTATTTCTGCGTCGTCTTTCTGCTGTTTCTCCCCCTCGCGCTGGTGCTCATTCTGGCGTTCGGTCTCGGTTTTCTGCTGCTGATTCCATACCTGGCCGCTGCCTTCCAGATTGTGCGCCTGCGCCGTGACCTGACAGAACTTGCGGCCGGCTACGACCGCAAGGCAATCACTGCCGCCTTTGCGGCCGGCGTTCTGCTTTTGCCGGCGCTGCTCATCGCGCATGTCTACCGCGACCGCGCGCGCCTCGCTAAGACCATTATTTATGTGCAACGCCCGCCCTTGAACATAAACCAACAGGCTCCGGTGAGCGCCGGTTTGGCGCTTACCTTTGCGAAAGGCGCCGAGCGTAACGCCCGCGGATTCCGCCATGCCACGGGGCACCTGCCGATCTATGATGACCTATACCGATCCATCGTATTCGACGGCATTGAACTCAGTGAAAATCTGCGCCGCAGAATCGGGCAGGTGTTTTCTGCCGGGCCTGCAACTGTAGAACGCGCACCCGGCCGCATAGCTGCTACGGCGGTTCTGGATAAAATTGAGACACAATCGGGGCGCAAGGGCATTCTCACTTCCAGCACCTTGCGCGTGCGTTTCAGCAACACCGGCAACACCGCCTCCGAATTCAGCGGTCAGATAACCCTCCCCGACGGGGTTTTTGTGACTGGGCATTGGCTGACGATCGGCGGCATCGAAGTGCCGGCGCAGATCACCACCAAAAACACAGCGATCTGGGTATATGACCGCATCACCGAGAGGCAACGCGACCCAAGCCTCATCTATTTTGAAGGTCCAAACACGCTGCGCTGGCGCGTGTTCCCTGTGCCGGCCAAAGGCTTTCGCGAAGCGCGCCTTGAGCTCTCGCATGCCTACGATGCACAGTTGCAAATTGCCGGCAGGCAAATTGCGTTGCCGGCGCTCACCGCTCCGCTGCCGGCCTTCAGTTCGAGCAGCGGTCGCATGCAACTGCTGGCACCGGCAAAAACCGATGCAGGTTTTACGCGCATTCCATACCTGCATTTTGTCGTCGACTGCAGTGCGCAGGCGCCGTCCGATGCTCTGGCCGCGGCAAAAACTGCCGCTGAAAAACTCGGCGTGCCTCTCGAACGCGCGCGCATTAGTTATGTGAACTCATCCATCCGCAGCGAAAATTTTGACGGCAATATCAATTGCCCGGTGCGTAAAGATGGATTTTTTGCCGAACTCGCCATCCGCGCTATTTTGCACGACGCCTATTTGGCCGGGGGTAATAGTTTTCCCTTGCTGGTGATACTCTCACCGCAGAAGCTCGCGCTTGCGTGGGAGGACCTCTCGTTCGCGCGCCGTTTTTACGCCGATGCCGATGGCTTCATACAAATGCAGGGCGGTGAGATGCTCGTGCACGGATTTTCCGGCAACCTCATTACCGGCGGCAAACCGCGCTTTCCTCTGCCAGTGCGCAATGCCGGCGGGCGGCTGGTGAGCGCGGCGGCAACGCTGGTGCCCGGCGCCAATGGTGGCGGCGAAAAATTGCCGGCGCTCGACGGCTTCGAACAGCATCTCGATTTCTGGTCGGGTGACGCGGCAGCCAGGGCGCACGCCGTCATCACCGCGGTCGAAAGCAACACGCTGAACCCCGCCGCGGGCTCCATTGTGCTCGAGACCGAGGCGCAGCGCCGCAAGCTCGCCGAATTGCATAAACAGATGCTCAGGGCCGTAAATGAACCCGATGCCGGCGAGCCGGTGCGCATGTCAGAACCGTGGGTATATCTGCTGGTCATCGGCGCTGTCGCTGCAATCGCGCGTCTGCGCCGGCGAAAATGATTTTTTTCGCGCAGACTGAGAAAATCCGGTGGTTTTCTGGTATTTAATATATAGAGGCCCAGAATGCCATGACCACCATCGAAATGTCTTTTGCACTGTCGGCACCCGCACGGCGCGCGCTCGAATCGCTCGGTTCGCCGCGTGTGCTCGAATTCATCGCTGAGCGCTTTTTCGACAAATTGACCAGCGAACGCTACCGCGGCTTTGCGGTTGAACCGCAGTTTTACACCACGCCGCACGGCTACCGCCTGGCGCGCAGCAGTTCGCTCAGGCCGCGCGGCGAAAAGCTCAAGAGCAGCCGCGCCCGGCTCACGATCAAAACTTTTCGCCTGATGAAAAAGCTGCAGTTGCGGGGCCTCGCGCTCACCTGGCAGCTCGAAGAAATGCTGTATTTCGCGTTCGAACAGGGCTTGCTTATGGGAAATAATCATGAGAACTGAGCAAATCCCATTAAAACTTGACATGCAGGCAAATTCTGCCTATATTGCCGGCATGAACAGCATGCAATATACTATTCGGCAGGTTCCATCTACAGTCGATAAGGCACTCAGAGCCAATGCGCGTAAAAATAACCAGAGCCTGAACGATGTCCTGCTGGCGGCGCTTGCGGGCGCAGCAGGCGAAACCGAACAGCATGACCTCGACTTTCTTGCCGGTTCATGGCAGGGCGACGAAACGACAGAAGCGACGCTGAAAGAGCAACGCGGTATCGACCGCGAAATGTGGCGTTGATGGAACTCATATTCGACACGAATGCCTATGTCGAGGTCGCGAAAGGCAACACTGCCGCCCTGCAGAAACTACGCCGGGCAACGACTGTGCACATCACGTTTGTGAGCCTCGCTGAACTCCGGGCCGGTTTTGCCTGCGGCACGAAGACACAGCAGAATGAAAAAAATCTGCAGCGCTTTATTGCAGCCAAACGAGTGAATATTTTATATGCAGATTCAGAAACTTCGCTGTTTTATGAGCGCATCTATGCAACGCTGAGACAGAATGGCACGCCGATACCCACGAATGACCTGTGGATTGCTGCGTTGGCCTTGCAGAACGGGCTGCCAGTCTATACTCTGGATCGCCACTTCAACAAGGTGGCGGCGATCGACGTGATTCAATAACAACGAACCAATTTAATGACACAGATGTCATAATCTACTCGACGCAGTACCCCTGCGCCGCAATCAGACGCATGCAAGTACAACTCGAGAAAGCCCGCGCGGCGGCAAACTTCACGCGCTACCGCGGCGAAAAAACCGGCGGCCACTACGAAAGTTATTTTATGCGCGCCAACGACGCGGCGAGCGGTCATGCATTCTGGATTCGCTACACTGTCTTTCAAGGCGAATCGGGTGCCGCATCGAAAAAACAGGCAATGGGCGAGCTGTGGGCCATCTATTTTGAAAAAGGCAAAGCGCCCATCGCCGCCAAATCAGAATTTCCGATCGGTAAAGCGCAGTATTCCAATACCAATTTCGATCTGAACTTCGACGGCGCAACGCTCAATTTTACCTCGCTCAAAGGCAGCGCGAATAACTGCGGCGAAAACAAGATCGAGTGGGATCTCAAAATTAACCCGATCAAAAACGCGAAAGACGGCAATGCGCTCTTTCCCATGCCGCTCTCAACCTACGACGCGCCGTTGCCACGCGCGAAACTTTTGGTGCCGCAACCGTTTGTCAATTTTTCGGGCCACCTGCATGTCAACGGCAAAAAAATCAGCATCGGCGACTGGCAAGGCAGCCAGAACCACAACTGGGGTTCGCGCCATACCGACGAATATGCCTGGGGCCAGGTTGCTGGTTTCGACGGCGAGAGCGACAGTTTTCTCGAAGTGGCATCGGCAAAACTCAAATTCGGCCCGATTATGACACCGTACATCACGCCGATTGTGCTCAGGCACAAAGGCCAGGAATTTGCGCTCAACACCTACTGGCAGGCATTCCGCAATAAGGCGGATGTCAAATATTTCGACTGGTCATTCTCGGGTGAAAGCTCAGACCTCAAAATCGAAGGCCGTATCTTTGCCGATCGCAATGACTTTGTCGCGCTCAACTACTACAATCCACCGGGGGACGTGAAAACCTGCCTCAACTCAAAGATTGCCGGTTGCGAACTCACACTGACCGAAAAGAGCCGCATCGGCCTGAAACTCAATCTGAAAACCGCCAACCGTGCGGCGTTTGAGATTCTGACGAGCAAAACCGACCACGGCTTTTCTCCGCTGTTTTGATCTCTGTCAGCCCACGAATTAATTCGTGGGCTGACAGATTAAAATCGTTGCAGAAGCAGCCGCGTGTATTGCCTTAACCCATGATTATTAAACTGCTGGTTATTTTTGCGGTCTTCTGCGCACTGCTGTACATACTGAATAAGGTGATGCCCGATTTCCATCTCGAAACCGGAGCTATTCCTATCGTCGGTCTCATACTTGTCGGCGTTAACTACGCAATCATGTGGACTGCCGGCCTGTTGAACCTGATCACTCTTGGTATTGTGAAGGGCATACTGAACTTCGTGACACTGGGCATCTTCGGTCTGCTCGTCGGCTTTATTCTGAACATCATCGTCTTTTATCTCGCTGACCGGCTAACCGATCGGTTGACCATCAAATCCACAAAAACCCTGCTCGCCAGTGCGGCCGCGCTGCAATTCACGAGTTTTTTGCTCAACAAAATCCTGCTGAGATTTCTCTGATCCGCGAGGTCGCCAGCACGGCCGATACCGCGGCATTGCTGGCGCTCGACAAAGCGGTCTTCGGCAGCGCGGCCTACACAGCTGAGCAATGGCGGGACGAACTCGCGAATAGGTCTGCCTGCGTATTGCTGGCGCAGACGGCGACTTCGGGCAACGCCGAAGCTTTCGTGTCTGCGGCTGTCGCCGGCGACGAGCTTGAAATACGCAAGATGGGCGTCATCGCCGACTGCCGTCGGCGGGGTCTCGCGGGAAAATTGCTGGCCCAGGTGATCGCCCGCATACACGGAATTTATCCCACGGTGCGCCGCTGCCTGATCGATGTCGCGGCCGATAACGGCACGGCGATAGAGTTTTACCGGTACCAGGGCTTTGCCGAGATTGCGCGCCGCCGAAAGTATTATGCAAATGGCGCGGATGCCATTGTCATGGAGAAAATTCTGTCCGTCGTGTGAACGAAATGGTATATTGCGCACATGCAACGTAATGCTTTTGAGATTGTCGCCGACGAAGAAGAAGGCGAAAAAAAAGAAAAAGAACGTCCCGTAATGCTGCGCGAGCGCATCGCCGAACGTTTTCTCGATAAGCGCCAGATCTTTTTGTGGGGTGCGGTGACCGACCGCTCGGCAGAAATGATCGTCGAGCGCATGATGTATCTTGAGGCTTTTGATCCAGGTAAACCGATTTATTTCTTCATTAACTCCCCAGGTGGAGTAATCTCTTCGGGTATGGCGATCTATGACGTGATGCACATGGTCACCTCTCCGATCTATACTATCACCATGGGCATGGCTGCATCGATGGGTGCGATTCTTCTCACAGCCGGCGAAAAGGGCCATCGCTACGTTTTTGAACACGCGAAGGTGATGATCCACCAGCCGCTGATCAGCGGGCAGATTATTGCGCCTGCGATAGACATCAAAATACACGCCGAAGAAATCAAAAAGACCCGGCAGGAACTCAACCGCATTTTGTCAGAAACCACGGGGCAACCGCTGGCACGCATTGAAAAAGATACCGATCGCGACTATTACCTCGATGGCAAAAATGCCGTGGACTACGGCCTTGCAGACAAAGTGCTGACGAACTTCGGCGAACTGGGTTTTTCCAAGGGCAAAGACGCCAAAGAGTCAAAACCAAAGAAAAGCAAATAGGCGTGTCAACCCGTGGCGTAGCTTCCGCGCCAGGGATTTCTTACAGCTGCTTCAAGAGCTGCTCGTATTCCATGTCGAGAACGAGACCAGCGTCTTCGGGATATTTGGCTTTGGCAATGAATTTGTCGGCCGTATAGAGCAGGTGCGCGAACTCAACCCTCGCGGGACGCTCGTTCTTCGCATTACGCAACACCCAGACGACCGGGCGCATGGGTTTGCCTTTCACTGCAAAAACCACCATGCCTGTTGCCCCGTCTGAAAGCTCGACTATTGAACCCAGCGGATAAATGGCGTGTGAATCGAGAAACGCCTTGAGGTAGA
Organism: uncultured Turneriella sp.; assembly: GCA_964356715.1. Classification (GTDB taxonomy): domain Bacteria; phylum Spirochaetota; class Leptospiria; order Turneriellales; family Turneriellaceae; genus Turneriella. The sequence goes on from CAYHJO010000014.1 coordinate 7,986, forward strand.
CGGGATCATAACGATAAATTCCGAGCGTCAGCAGCTCTTTCATCGCATCGTACGGCAGGCGGTTTCTGCGAAACGGCTTGCGCGAAATAATGGCAGTGAAAGAATCGATAATGGAAGCAACGCGCGTATATTCAGACATCTCGGCGCCTTTGATCTTGCGCGGGTATCCCGAACCGTCAAAGTGTTCCTGGTGCTGCAGCGCGACCGAGGCAATCGTATTCTTTATCTTCGCGATCTGCGTCAGCATCTGGTAACCGTGCACCGGATGCGCGTGTATGATCTGCAATTCAGTCTCGTTCAGCTTTTCCGCTTTTTCAAGAATCGGCTGCGGCACTTTCAGCATGCCCACATCCATCATCAGTATCGCAAAGATCAGCTCGACAATTTTCGGCCGTGAGAAATCGAGTGCAATACCCAGGCGCGCAGCATACATCGAGCAGGCAATGACATGCTTGTAGACATTGGTTTCCACGATATATTCCGCGACGAAAATCACCATCAATGGATTATCGGTGACCAGGTTGGTGATTTCTTCGGCCTTGCTGCGCACATCATTGGGCTGCGGGTTATTATTGCTGTTGAGGCGCTCGTAAAAATTCCGCAACACGGTTTCGGTAGCTGCAGCCAGGGCGTTAAATGACTGCTTCATCTTGATAAGGTTTTTGAGGTCTTTTTTCAGGTTCTCAATGTCGAGCTTCTGCTGGCCGTCCATGAAATCGGCTTCGTCTTTTTTCGAGGCGTAGACGGGCTCGCCGGCAGATAGCACCTCTTCGATTTTCCATTTGTTCAGTCGATCGAGATCGCTCTGCGTGATGATCACGTTTGCCGCAGCCAGCATATTGGTTGGGTCGATGTATACAGGTTTCGTGAAAGAAACCCCTGGGCGCAATAATTTGACCTGATACCGGGTCATAGAGGATTTTCGGTCGTTCCGCTGCGAATTTTAAGCATATTTATCTGCACCGGCTGCGCGGTGGAATTTCAACGCGCCTTTATCCCCATGGTTAAGCTTACCACCATACCATACATTGTCCGGTAAAAAATTCATTGCGCGGCCTTTGCACCTTTGTGGAGAAGATATGCATAAATCCGTGCGACCGCAAGATAAATGTCGGGCGGAATTTCAGAGTTAATTTTCACGGTTTTCAGCGCCAGCAGCAGAGATTCTTCCTGTTCAGGCCGCACTTCGACGCCATGCCGCCGTGCAATATCAACCAACGCCTTGGCAGACTCGCCCTCGGCGTACCAGCGCACAACCGGTGCCCCTGCTCCTCCGTACTCAAGAGCACAGGCGCGCATGATTTCGCGCAGGTTGTCGTGCGGCGCCAAAACCTAGTTTACCAGACTCTTAACGGTTTCAGGGCGCAGCTTTGAAAATATATCGCGCGTTTCGGTGAAGTCTTTCACGATTTTAGAATTATCAACGGTCGGCTCGTGCTGCGGTTCGGCACCGGGTTCAAAGACGCCGGCGGAAAGAATATTCTGTATCTGAATTTCTTTTTTGATCAGGTTATTGCGCAGATTCGACACAACCTGTGCCGCTTCGGTCTTGAACTCGTCGATATTCTGCGCATCGCGCATTTCGAGAGCAACACTGGGAAACTGCTCATTCATGAACCGGCGTAATTCTTTCTGCCAGGTCGAACCCTCGTTGACCTGATTCAGAAAACCCAGCTGAATTTGGCGCATAGAGATGCCGGTCTGCAACTCGCGTATCTCTTGCTGCAGGCTGAAAACCTTGCTGCGCATCGAATCAACGCTGACCTGTCCTTTGGCCTCGCTACGCACTTCCGCGGGGCGATCCGCAGTGTCGGCCGCGCCCGAGTTCAGCTGGGTACTCTGGGCCCATTTAAGCATATCGCTGCGCTTGATATCCATGTATGCTGGTAGCCGGTTTGTACAGATTGTCAATCTTTATAGTGCACGACGAAAAAACGCAGAATTTACGGTCCGCCGGCCTCGATTGCGGGCACATATCCCCGTTTCAAGTTGACGCTGTGTCTCAAAGACCTTTACAGGCGGTTCACCGGGATGTAGCGCAGCGGTAGCGCACTTGCTTTGGGAGCAAGGGGTCGCTGGTTCAAATCCAGTCATCCCGACATTGGTAGCATGTATGAGATTTGGTTTCATACGTAGACTGCGCGAAATGCGCACGTAGCTCAGTTGGATAGAGCAACAGCCTTCTAAGCTGTGGGTCAGGGGTTCGATTCCCTTCGTGCGCACACGTAGCACCGAAGGGAACAGCCACTCCCGTCGTGCGCAAAATGTTGCAATAGCAGTCTGCGATGCTTCGCATCGCAGACTGCTATTGCAACAAAAAAAATGGTGATCGTAGCTCAGTTGGTAGAGCACAGGTTTGTGGATCCTGTGGTCGCGGGTTCAAGCCCCGTCGATCACCCATAGGTTCGCACATGCATCACTGCGTGATGCATGTGCGAACCAAATGTATTCGCTCTTGCAAAATGCAAAAGCGTTTACGCGTCAGCGAGCGTGGTGAAACTGGTAGACACGCGGGATTTAGGTTCCCGTGCTGAAAGGCGTGGGGGTTCAAGTCCCTCCGCTCGCACACCGGTTGCACGAAAGTGCAGGTTGGCGGTTATCGCGGGAATAGCTCAGTGGTAGAGCATCTCCTTGCCAAGGAGAGGGTCGTGGGTTCAAGTCCCATTTCCCGCTCATTCAAAAGCGCAAATGCGCGACGTCGGCGGTTGGCACCTGCGCCGGCGAATCTTAATCCCATGCTGAAAAAAAGCAAACACCAAAGTGGGATCTCTCTTTTCAGCAGACTCCTTTTTTCGCTCGCATTATTCGGCTCACTGCTGTTCTGCGGCAAAACACCCAAGCGCAGCGATTATATCACCATACCGCTCAAATACCGCGCAGAGATTCTCGATCCGCTACAGGCTGTAGATGAATCGACAGTCCTGGTGGTGAATTTTTTGCACCGTCGCTTATACGCCTACTCTCCTGAAGGGAATCTAGAAAACGATCTGGCGCAGAGCGAGACGCTGAACGGACGCACCGTCACCATCACCTTAAAGCCGCCTGGCCCGACTACAGCAGATGTCATCTATGCGCTCAAGCGGGTGCAGAAAGATGCCAACCAGAGTTGGGTGATGGAGCAGATCGAAAGCGTGTCTGCTGCGTCTGTAAACACAATTGCCGTACAATTGAAATCCTCACCGCGACCGCCCTCGGCCGACTGGCAGCTCGCGAAAATCAAACTCACGCTGCCGCAATGCGCGATATTCAGCAGTGCCGATCACAGGCGCAACAAGACATTCACACCCTTCTCTCGCTACCGGGTCGAAGAGCAGACCGGCGACCGTATTCTGCTGAGCACGACCGACGGTTCGCCCAAACTCGAATTTCTCGCCATGCCCGACGAAACGGCGCGCTATTTTGCCTTTCGCGAAGCGCGCCTGGATTCATACGAGGCGTTGGGCATTCATCGCAAAATGCCTTACGACGCCGATCTCTACGAGCCGCGCACGATGTATGACCTCGTCGTGCTCTATGCGGCATTTAATGTCCCAGCAACCTCGGCCTTGGCGCAGCCGGGTTTGAGGCGAGCGCTCAATCTTGCCTTTGATCGCAATACGCTCTGCCAGAACACGCTGCTCGGCGCCTGTCTGGGTGCGGATTATCCCGTGCCTGCCGTACTCTCTGCCCCACCGTCACTGTCTTTTCCGCCCGCGGGCGATTACATTAAACCAGCAAACCCGGAAGTTGTGACGCTGTTTACGCTCAGTGACAAGGAACGCATTCTGATTGCCGAATACATGCGCGACATCTTCAGCAAATTCAATATCAGACTGCAATTCCGCATCGTCGACTTGCCCAGCATGGTGCGCGAGAGCAACAAGGGAACGCATGGGATTTATCTCATGAAATGGTCGGGTGATTACCCGCATGCGGAGAACTTTTTGGGGCCGTTGTTCCATTCGCGCAACGCAGGCGTCGGTGGCAACCGCGCGCACGTCAAAGACAGCCGGCTCGACGCGATGCTCGACCGCTCGGGCTATAGCGTGACCGAGGTGCAGGATATAGAGCAGCGTATACGCTATCTGTCGCCGTGGCTGTTTATCGGTTTTCAGAACATGCAGTTCTACCGGCTGAAAACATCCAAATTGCAGATACCGAAAATCTTCGCCGGCTGGGGTGAAAAAGCAGTGAAAATGGATGCGCATTAGCGCATCCATTTTCACTGTTTATTTTTCTTCTGCTGCTCGCCTTTCTTCTGCGCTTCGAGCAGGTCGTTTTCAAACTTCTGCAGAATGGTCAAAAGCCGCGGGTATAAATCGGCGGTGAGATAACCTGAGTTATAGTTTGTCACGACAAGCGTGTCCTTGGGGCGCACGAGCTGCTGGTCAAACTGGTATGCATGCGTCTCGCGTGGTTTCACTCCCGGCGGATAAAACGCAAAGGTCGTCAGCTGAATATCCTGTTTGTCGGTTTTTTTCAGTTTTATCGAGCCGCTGAGAGATGGTCTGAGTTTCGCATCGATACCTGCCTGCTGCGCAAGATCCGTAATCGTCGCATCGGCTTTGCCGGCGCTTAACGCAAAAGGTGCGCTGACGCGCAAAGCATAGAGCAGCTGCGCGAATTCGGCCGCATGCGAAGGCATGATGCTGAGCGTATTTTCAACGTGCCAGACGTTGATTTTTTTCTTCCCTTCGTCTTTTACCAGCATGCGCAATTTAATATTGCCGCCGGCTTTTTCGCGTAGCAGCGGCAGCCGCGCGAGTTCATCGGCGCCGATCGCCGCTTCAATCAGGTCAGCCCCATCGGCGCCGAACGGATGCAACGACTGCTCGCGCTGCGCAAAGATATTGTTCACGATGCGCCGCACGGTGAAATCGGGCGTCAGCAGCAGTTTGTCATTGTCCGCGTCGAGCAGGTAGCGGCGTGTATCGCCTTGCGTAGCCGTGCCGATGCAGAATTTCCGGGTTTTGGTTCTGAATTGCACTGTCAGCTGGTCGCGGCAGTCTTTCAGCCCGTATTCCGCGTCGCGCTGCGCTTCGTGCGGAATGATGAAATAGAAATCCGGTGCCGCCCAGTCGTTCACGATTGTGCGCACCAGCGCACTGGCATAAAAGGTCCGCAGACGGGATAATTCCGCCACGCGCTTCGTCGATTTTTCATCGAGTGCTTTCAGCTCGCGGATTTCCACTTTATACGCAGCCTCTTTCGCATTCAGCGGATTTTCTTCGCGGCTGAGCACATAGTGCACGCGCACTTTGGCCTTCTCTACCAAAACCATTTCACCTTGGTATTCCAGTGCCAACAGCTGTTCGCCCGGCATGGAGTAATACTTCTGTATTTCACCCGGCTTCTTCGCTTCGGGCCAAAACAGTGCTAACAGTAATACGCCGACTGCCGCCACAAACAGTAACAGCACGCGGTTTCTATAGAGTGAACTCATTGCGGTTTGTCTCCCGGTATGGGCGCTGCGGCAGGTGGTTGAACAGGAGCCGGTGGCGGTGTGGCCGGCGGTTGCCCCTGCTCGGGCGGCGTCACAGGAGGATTTTCACCCGGTTGCGGCGGCGGCATTTCCGTTGGTGAACCTGCCGGGTCAAATTCCTGTGGTTCGGTGCCGCGGATGAAAGGCTGATCCTGCACTTCGTTTTCGCACGCGCCGGGGAATCGCGACAGAAGCCCCGTCTCGGGGCAAAAGGATTTGCGCACGATATTTTCCTGATCGAATGTTTCGGCGAACGGACGCGGCTTGTTGTCGCCGCGCCGCGTCGAGCGCAGGTAGTCGGCGTAGCGCGGCGCGCACAGGCCGCTGCCTGAGCGGCCGGCGCCGAGCGTGGTGTTGGCGTCGTTGCCTACCCACATGACCGTGGCCTCATCGGAAATCAGGCCGACAAACCACGCATCGACGTATTTGGAGGTGGTGCCGGTTTTGCCCGCGACATCAAAGATCAGCCTGCCCTCTGAGTTGCGCAGCGTTTTCATCGCACCTTCGGCAGTGCCACCGCCGTCGACGACGGCCTGCATCAGCGTGATTGTCACGTATGCTGCAGCCGGGTCCATCACCTGCTGTTGCGGCGGTGGTTCCGGCGCTTCCCAGATCTGCCGGCCCTGGCTGTCTTCGATGCGCAACAGGTCGCGCGGCTCAACGCGTTTGCCCTGATTCAGCATTGTCGCATACATCTGCGCGAGCTGCGCGGGGGTAAAAGACGAACTGCCGAGGGCGACACCCAGTTCGCGCGGGATTTTTTTCTCGAGCTCTGCGTACGGCATCTGCAGCACTTCGTGGAACATCGCACGCACATCGTCGAAATCGAGCTTCTGCAGCACGCGTATCGCTGTCGGATTACGGCTAAGTTTCAGCGCGTCGCGCAGTGTGATTTTACCCATGAACTTGCCGTCGTAGTTCTGGTAATCCTGTATTGCTTCGTCTGCAATGAGCGTCGCGGGTGTGATTGCGTGTTTCGATAGCGCCAGATAATAGAGCAGCGGCTTGATCGTCGAGCCAATCTGGCGGTCTGCCTTGAGCGCGCGGTTGAACTGGTTCTGCTGCGAAAATTCCCCGCCGCCCACCATCGCCAGCGTGTAGCCGGTCTTGGGTTCGATGCTGATAAAAGCTGCGTTCGTGGTCGCCAGCGCTCTTTCAAATTCCGCTATCTTGGAAGGATTGTTCTTCTTCTTTGCCGCGGTAATGAGCTTCTCATAGTGTTGCTTTTGCAGCTCGACCGCGGCTTTGACCGCACGCTGCGCGGCAATCTGCCTGTCGAGATCGAGCGTCGTGTAGATTCTCAGCCCGCTGCGCGTCAGCGCATCCTGTGAAAACTGGCTGGTGAGTTTTTGCCGCAGGTAATCGAGAAAAAACGGCGCATAGTTTTTGCCGGTGAGGCGGTCGGGAAAATCCGCGATGCCAGAATGGCGGCTGTCTTTGGCGGCAATGCGCCATGCCTGGAAAAACCGGCGGCGCTCATTTTTCACTTTCTCGTCATTGAGCTTGCCGACAGCGACTAGGCTGTTCAATACCGTGTGCTGCCTTTCGAGAAAACGCGGCAGGTCTGTAATCGGTGAAAAACCTTTGGGATTCGGGATAATTCCCACCAGCGCTGCCGATTCGCCGACCGTCAGATTGCGCGCCGATTTGTTGAAGTAATACTGCGATGCGGTTTCGAGTCCGTAAATACCGTGTCCCATGTAGATCAGATTGAGATACATTTCCAGTATTTCTTTCTTGCCGTACTTCGACTCGATAGCGCGCGCGCAGAAGAACTCGAACAGCTTGCGGTCGAGGGTTTTTTCCTGATTGGTAAACAATACCTTGGCAAGCTGCTGCGTCAGCGTCGAGCCACCCTGCGCAAATCGCAGCCGCAGCAGGTTACGAAATACCGCCCGGATGATACCGCCGTAATCGACGCCGTGGTGATCGTAGAATTTTCTGTCTTCGCTCGCAATCAGCGCCTCGATCAGGTATTTCGGAAAATCGTCGTAGTTTAACAGGCTGCGGCGTTCTGTATAGAATTCGCCGATGAGTTTTCCCGATCGATCAAAGACCTTCGAGGGAATCGCCACAGCACCCGGTTCGATCGAAGCCACAGTATCCTGTGAGATCGCTCCGCTGCGCAGCCGGTCGAGCTGCTGCTTGTAGAGCGCGAGCTTCTGCATGACCGCAGTCTCTTCGTCGCTCCAGCGATTGTGCGCGAGAAAGACGCGCACACCGAGGTACGAGAAGATAATCAGCAGGTAGATGAGAATCTTACCGCGGATAAATATGTTATAGAATTTTCGCATGGCTGGTGGCTAAGGACTGTCACCCTGCAGGGTGAAAATGCGCAGGAAACAAAATTACGCGGAATACCCCATAAAAAAAGCCCGCATGGCGGGCCTTTTTTATGGGGTATTCCGCAATGCTCAGGCCTTGATGCCGGTTACCTGCAGTTTGTGGTATTTCTGGCGGTGGCCCCACTTGCGGTGGTTGTGCTTTTTAGTGCGGTAGAATACGCCCACGATCTTCGGGCCTTTAACTTCTTCGAGCACTTTTGCAGTGACTGTGGCGCCTGAAACGAATGGCTGGCCGACTTTTACCTGGCCATTGTTGTTCACTGAGAGCACTTCACTGATAGTGAGGTCTTTACCGGGTTCGGTGCCGGTGAGTTCCGCGAAGAAAACCGTGTCTTGCGCAACTTTGTACTGTTTGCTCCCGACTTTGATTACTGCCTGCATTGGGCCAGAACCGGGCGTTGAGACAAGCGGTCAATTTTTTAAGGATTTGGTGCTGTGGGGAGGCCGATATTATACTATGAGCCTGAGCATGTCCGCAGCGCGTATTTTCCCTGTTTTTGCACTGATTTTGGGGCTCGCCACCGTCGCCTGTGCCGGCGGGCAACTGCGCAGCGACATGGAACTGGAGACGGCCAAACGCCGTGCGCAGGCCGGTGAAGAGCGAGGCTGGGTATCGCTCGAACGCACTGTCAAAGGTGGTGACGCGGACGCAGATTTAGAGATGCAGAAAAAGGCATTGGCGGCAATTGGCTCCATTCAATCGCCACGGGCAGAGGCAACGCTCAGGGAAAATCTGTCGAACCGGCAGCTGCGCGGCGAAGCGGCCGCGGGTTGGATTCACCAGCGCACCGACGCCAACAAGGACCAGATCGATGCCGTGCTGATCGAAGCTGCGCGCAACAATGCACGCGATTTCAGCGGCCTCAGCAAAGAGGAAATCCGCGCGCTGGGAGCCACCGACCACCCCGAGGCTGTGCGCCTGCTCAAGCAGCAAATCGGCAAAGACCCCAATAAAGACGAAATCGCCGTCGAAGCCCTGGGAAAAATCCTACACCGGCGCAGCCGCTCAGCCATCGAGGCGTTGCCGGCGTTGAAATATGCGGAGATTAATCCCGGCATACTGCCCTTTCCCGACACAGCGACCCACGTCGGCTCATTGTGGGGAGCAAACATCAGCATCGAAGAAATCAAGGGTACTGACGCTGCGGCTGAAGGCGAGGAAAGCGCACCCAAGGACAGTCCCGAAGATCTCGATCCTGAGAAAGTGCTGTTGCAGTATCTCACCGGCGATGGTCCGCCCGAGGTCAAAGACAAGGCTGTGCAGAGTATCGCGTCGGGCCATGAATCGGGCAGCGCGTACCTGCTCAAACTCGCAGCAAAGCGCAGTCTGCCCCTGAAAGCGCGCGTCGCCATTCTCGACTACCTGACACGCGTCGCGGTGAACGCACAGGATAGATCGATGGTTAACAAGTTTTACGCGCTGCGCCGCAGCTCCGCCGGCGATCGCCGGTTTGTCGCGTCGATCGATCTGTCCTTGCGGCTGCTCGGCAGCGCATTCGGGCGGCCAATTGCGACGGGCGCGGTGCGCTACACCCGTGCTGTTACCACCGACGGCTATGACAGTCTGCCCAAAGAAACCGACGTCATCACACTAAAACAGAAACCCTACCCCGAATATTCCGGGGCGGATGTCAGAACCAACCTTAAAAAGGCGCTCAAATATTACCGTCTCGACCCTTCGCTTGCTGAGCGCATGCAGCGCCGCGTCAGCGATCTTCTCAACCAGCCCGAGAACAAACAATCACCCGAGCGCAACCTGATTTTTGCCGCGCTCGGCAGACTTTACCCCGATAAAGACTTCTATGTGCTGAAAAAGCAGGGACAAGAAGCCTTCGCGAAGCCGGGCTATTTCACCACGACTCTGCGCCTTGTCACCGCTTCGCAGCGCGGCAGGTCATGGCAGATCGCGGCACTACAACGCCTGTGGAGCCTCAGCTACAACGAAGCGGATCTGATTCGGCAGATCTATCTGCGTGATGGAAAATTACTACAACAGAGAATGCGGTTGTGACACCCTCATCCCCCGCCCCCTTCTCCCGGAGGGAGAAGGGGAGCAAACAACCCTCTCCCTCCGGGAGAAGGTCGACGCTCTCGCGGCGGGGTGAGGGGTGAAAATCCGCAACGAACTGTTACTCATCTTTGCGATGATTATCTGGAGCGCCTCGTGGACTTCGGGTAAACTTATTGCGAACAGCGCTGATCCCAGAGTCACCCTATTCTGGCGCTTCCTGTTTTCGGCGATTGCACTGGCTCCGCTGGTGCCACTGACCGGCGCGCGCTTTGCCATCACGCTGCAACAGGCGCTATGGGCCGGTCTCGGTGCAGTTATCATCACGATCTATACAACTATGTTCTTTATCGGGCTCAAAACAGGCTTTGCCGGCGCTGCGGGCGTTCTTGTCACTTCGATGAACCCCATCTTTACGTATTTTCTGACGCGCGTGCTGTTTCGTCATACACTCCGGCCGCGCGACGCATTGGGGTTGGGTCTCGGTGTGATCGGTGGCGCTGTACTCATTGAAATCTGGAAGCTTTCCGTGGAGCAGATGCTGCTGTCAGGCAATCTGCTGTTTCTCGTCGCCTCGCTGGTCTATGCCTTTGTCACACTGACCACAAACGCAGCAACGCGCAACACCTCCATCGTGGTCTATTCGTTTTATGTGAACGTGTTCGGCGCGGTCATCGTAGCGCCGCTGATTGGGTCGGGCCTCGCCGCGACACCCGCGGTCAGCGACATAAATTACTGGCTGAATATTGTTTATCTGGGTGTGATATCGAATTCTTTCGCCACGACGGTGTATTTCTACGCCGTGAAACAGCTCGGTTCTGCGCGCGCCAGCTCTTACATTTTTATTGTGCCAGCAACCGCCCTGCTTATCGCTGCGCTCTATCTGCAAGAGCCGGTCAGGGCGACGACGTTGATAGGCGGATTGATCGCCTTGCTGGCGGTGACGATTCTGCGACGAGATTAACTTTGTAGGGGTAGGCTTAAGTCTACCCCTACAAAGTTAATCTTTATCCTGGTCCATGAGTTGTTTGATGGTTTCAGCCATCACTTCAGGCTGATTCTTGAATTTCACACCGTTGACGGTAATTTCTTCTTTGCCGATCTGCACCCCAGTCTTGCGCGGAATGTCGGATACTTTGCTCTGCCCGCCCGAACCATAATCTGCGTCATAACTCGCCGCTGCTTCCGCGGGGCCATCTTCTGCCGAAATGCCTTCGCCGTCGTCAGAGAATACTACCTCGCCTTCACCGCCAGGCGCTCCCTCGGAAAGCCCCTCTGCCCCGTCTTCATGCTTGTTTTCGATCACATCGATGACTTCAGGTACTTTTGAGGCAAACAGGGCGTAGAGGATGCTACCGAGAACGAACATTAAGAGCGCGCTCACCAGCGGCCTGAAAATCAGTGCGGTGACGCCGCTGTCAGAGGAAAGCGTGAAAATCAATGCGATGAGCGCGCCGAGAACAGAGAGCAGAAGACTCAGTCTGATATGCGCCGACGTGAAGAAGGCGGGCATAGATCACATCGCAGGGCTGAAGATCTTGCGGAAAAAGGCGCCGACTCCCGACTCGTGTCGCTTCGGCAGCTCCTGTTCGAGAATGCGCGATGACACGATATCGAGACACGAGGCGGCTTTGCAGTTAGGAAACAGCTGGTAGAAAGGCTTCTGGCGCCTGATCGATTTCGGTACATTGTCGTCGTCGTAGATAAATCCTAAATTCTCAACGCGCACATTCAAAAACTGATTCGAAATGTTAATCACGCGCTCGGCGACTTTTTTGCCTTCGAGCGAAGATGTCGCGCGGTTGACGAGTAATTTTATGTGTTTGTCCGGAGCCACGAGCACGATCGATTTAATAATACCGTAAGCGTCGGTGATCGCGGTGGGCTCGGGAGTCGTGACCACGATCACCTTGTCTGCGGGCAGCGTAAATCCGACCACGTTTGACGACACACCGGCACCGGTGTCGATTAGCATGATGTCATAACCGGAGAGCTTTTCAAACGCCGTCACCAGTGTACCGCGCTCTTTATCGGACAGGTTGGCGAGCATGCTGTAGCCCGAGGCGCCGGCGATAATGTCGAGCCCTTCGGGCGTGCGGATTATAACGTCTTCGAGCTCTTTGTGGCCTTTGATGACGTGGTAGAGGTTGAACTTCGGCACGATTCCGAGCAGCACGTTGACGTTAGCGAGACCGAGGTCGGCGTCGAACAACAACACCTTCTTGCCTGCCGCAGCGAGCGCAAGACCGAGGTTAACCGAAATCGTCGACTTGCCCACACCGCCTTTGCCGCTGGTGAGAGTAATGATCTGGGTGGTCGTACCGGGGTCTGATTTACCCACCATCTGCCGTAATGTGCTAGCCTGATCCATTGAGCCTCTTCTTTCTATTTTCGTTCAGAAGGCTCTGATTCATCAAGCCATTTTTTCAGCAAAGCGTCGGAAATCAGCATGCGGTCGGCGTCGAGCCAGTCTTTTGCGACGTCCTGACCGTTGGTTAGCAGCGAAAAGGGCTTGTGCCATGTGTCAGCCACTTCAACGATCGGCGCGAAACTGTAACTCTCGTCGATTTTGCTGATTATCACCTTACTGTAATTGAACAGCTCAAAGCGGTCGAACAACAACCTGGCATCGACCAGGCGTGTCGTCGCGGGAATCACCAGATGCACCTCAATTTCATGCTGCGCGGTGATCGCGTCAAAAAAAGCCTTCTGCTTTGTCAGAAATTCGCGGTTGGCAGGGCTCGATCCGCTCGTATCGACAAGAATGTACTCAGCGACGCTGCCATCGATCGCCAGCTTCAGCTCTTCGGGCGTGCGGCAGACGCGGCAGGGGATATCCATGATGCGCGCATAGACCTTGAGCTGTTCGGTGGCGGCGATGCGATAGTTGTCAATGGTGATGAGTTCTACGCGATGCTTCTGCATCACGCTCAGACGTGCGGCGAGTTTGACCAGCGTCGTGGTCTTGCCGGCACCCGTCGGGCCGACCAGTGTGATAATGCGCTGCGCGGCCGATGCAGTCGTGCGCACATGCTCCGCGAGCACTTCCCGCGCGCGTGCATGAATTTTCTTGCGCAGCTTAAAATCCGTAGAAGCCACTGCTGCGCGTGTGCGCATCGCAAGACTTTCGGCAAAGGATTCGCTGAAGCCAATCGCCACGCAGTGCTCATAGAGCGACAACAGTTCGCGCTCTTTGACGAGATCGAAATCGGGCCCACCTTTGGCCTTCAGCGCATTCTTGAGCTCGGCGACTTCGGCTTCGAGCTTGCGGATGTGCTCAGCGGATGGCGGCGTCACGCTGATCGGCAGCATTTCTTTTTTGAGCGACGGCTGAATCTCACGGGTGAGCATGCCTTCGAAAGCATTCATACCCGCATGTGGCATCGCATTTGAAGCGCGCTCGCCATTCGCCAAATCGAGAGACTTTTTGAACGAGGTGCGGTTGAGCATCTCTTCGAGCAGTTTGAGCTTGTTGTCTATCGTCTCGTCTTTCTTTTTCGGTTGCGCCTTGTTCTTTTCGAGAAGCGCACCGTGAATTTCCCAGCGCGTTGCACGCGTAATTTTGCCCCACACCGATTTCACCGGCACTTCGCGCTGGTGTGAGATCAGCACATCGGGGCCACTGCCATACTTGCTGCGTACTTTCGCCAGCACTTCGGCATGCGTATCGCCGTGTTCAGTAAAGTACTGCATCAGGCATTCACCTCACTCGCTTCGAGAATTACTTTTGCCATTTCCACGAATCTTGCGTCGCGGGGGATTTCTTCATAGGCTATGACTGCAAACGAGCGCGTCGAGATTTCGCGCGAAATAATTTCCGCAATGCTCGAACGAATTTCTGAACCGCAGACAAAAAGCGGAAACTTGCCTTCGTTCTGCATCTGGTTGTAGGCGTTGAGCAAAACCGCGCGCAGGCGCTCGCGGTAATGCGGGTCGATGGCCAGCACACGTCCGTCGCGGTCGTCGATCGTGATATTGCCGCGCACGTCGTATTCGATCTGCGGATCGATGACCGCAGCGTAGATTGCCTTGTTTTTATCCTGATATGGCGCCACAATCTGCCGTGCAAGGCGCTGCCTGACAATGTCGGTTAAAAGTTCAGGATTCTGTACGCGCTGCCCATAATCTGCCAATGTTTCTAGAATCGCCGGCAGATTGCGTATCGAGACATTCTCACGCAGCAGGTTGTGCAGAATCGTCAGCAACACACCGGGGTTGGGAAACAGCTTTGAAACTTCTTCGACCACGCTGGGATATTTTTGTTTGGTTTTATCCATGAGCAGTTTGACCTCTTCGCGGCCCATAATCTGCGGTGCGTAGGCACGAAACGTCTCCTGCAGATGCGTGATCATCATCGTGCTGGCATCGATCACGATGTAACCTTTCTCCTCGGCTTCGCGGTTTTTCTCCGATTCGATCAGAATCACGCGCTGACCAAAAGCAGGGTCATTGATGATGAGGTCGGGCGATGCAGGTTTAAGTTCTTCGCGCACGTTGGGGTTCGAAAGCGCGCCGAGATATTCAGGATATACCTTCGTTCTCGCGACTTCGATACCGCCGATCAGAATCACATATTCGTTGCCGTCGAGGTCGAGGTTATCGTTGATGCGCACGGGCGGCACGATCATGCCGAGATCGGCGGCCATCTTCTGCCTCAGGTTGGTAATGCGGTCAAGCAGCGTGCCGCCCTGCTTACGGTCGAGCAGCGGTACGAGGTTAAATCCGATTTCAATCTTCAGCGGATCAACCGCCAGTTCATCGAGAAAACGCTCTGTGGAGCCGACCTTTGCCTGCTCCTGTATTGCCTCTTGTTTCTGGCTTTCGGCCTTCTTCTGCGCGCGCATGTTATAGGCAAGAAAACCGAGAAAAAGACTGATTACCCACAGTGAAATTTTCGGGAAACCCGGCACGAGCGATGCCGTGAACAACGCGCCGGCGGTAATGTAGAGCGCGCGGGCATTCTGGAACATCTGCGCCGAAAACTCGGTCGTCATGTCGTTTTTCGCTCCGGCGCGCGTCACGACCATACCCGTTGCCGTGGTAATAAGCAGCGAAGGAATCTGCGCCACCAGGCCGTCACCGATCGTCAGCAGCGTGTATGTTTTGAGCGCTACCTGGAAACTTTCACCGCGCATTACCATGCCGATAATCAAGCCACCGACGATATTAACTGCAGTAATGATAAGGCCCACACGGACGTCGCCCTGCACGAACTTCGTCGCACCGTCCATCTGCCCGTAGAAGTCGACTTCACGGCGCAGGTTTTCATTGCGGCGACGGCCCTCTTCTTCAGTCACGCGTCCCGAGGTAATATCGGCTTCGATCGCCATCTGCCGGCCTGGCAAGGCGTCGAGGGCGAAACGCGCAGAGACTTCGGAGATGCGCGTCGCACCTTTGGTGATGACCATCATCTGCACTAACACGAGAATGATGAACACGACAAAACCGATGATGTAATTGTTGCCGACGACAAACTCACCGAATGCGCGGATGAGCTGGCCCTCAAATGCCGGCCCTTTAGCAAGGATCAGGCGCGTCGAAGACACGTTCAGCGCAAGGCGATAAACCGTCGAGACCAGCAACAGTGTCGGAAAAATGGAAAAATCCGCGATTTCGCGGTTAAACATCGCCGTTAAGAGGGCGACGATCGATATCATGATACTGATAGCGAGCAGAAAATCGAGCAGCATCGCCGGCAGCGGAACAATGAGCATTGCCACAACGGCAATGACCGCGATACCCAGCATGATATCGCCCTGCTGATACCACTTTTTCATGGGGTTTCAACCCCTATCGGGGCTTGAAAGAAGTATTTAAGGGGGTGGTTGGGCACCACCCCCTTAACAACCCCCGCTTGTGAAGCAAAGTTATGCAACTCTCTGCCCCCGATTGAATTTTTCCCTGAGGCTGGGTATCGCCGCCACGATGCGCACCAGCAATTCAAACAGGTTGCCCGGCAGAATCTGGTCGAGCGAAACGTTGTCGTAGATAAAGCGCGCCAGTGGTTTGTCTTCGTAGAGCGGCACATCGTTGCGCCTGGCGACTTCGCGTATGATGCGCGCCACCTCGTCTTCGCCCTTCGCGACCAACCGCGGTGGCGTACCTTCGAGATCGAATTCAAACTTGATTGCCACCGCGTAATGCGTCGGGTTGGTAATAACGAGGTCTGCAGAGGCCACTGCCTGACGCATAGAGTTACGCAGCGATTCCTGCATGCGCTGGCGCTGGCGCGCTTTGATCTGCGGATCACCTTCCTGTTCGCGGTATTCCTGTTTGACTTCTTGTTTGGTCATTTTTAAACTTTCGATGAACTGCGAACGCTGAAACAAGTAGTCAGGTATAGCCATCACCAGCAGAATAATGATTAACACCAGAGCGAGCTTAAACGACATATATCCGAGGGAGCGCAGCGCTTCGCCGACGCCCATGTTACCGGTTTTCATCACGCTCAGGAAATCGTCGCTGATAATGAGGTAGCTGACGAAAGTGATCAACGCCACTTTGACAATTGTCTTGGTGAGATTGACATAGATCTGCTTTGAAAAGAAAATCCGCTCAACCATGCGATTGAAAGAAAACGAAATATTGGAAAGTTTGGGTCGCAGAGGCTCGAGCGAGAAGAGAAATCCCGTCTGCGACACATTGCCGACAATACCAAGAACCATGACTGCAATAAAAAATGGGGCCAGGAGCAGAAAAAATTCGCGCGCAACAGTGATGATCATCGGGATCATTGTCGCTTCCTGCACTGTACCCAGGCTCGAAAAATTGCCGACGTAGATCTTCATGATACGCGCCAGTGACGAGAGAATCCAGCCTGCGGTCGCAAACAAGACAATAAGACCACCGAGCGTGCCGAGCGCCGCCGGTATCTCTGCACTCTTGGGAACGCGGCCTTTTTCACGTTCACGGCGTTTTCTGAGTTCGGTCGGATCTTCGGTGCGGCCCTCATCTTCGGCCGCAAACATCGACAGCGAATATATATCCACCCCGGAACCGAAGCCCACGGCCGGGGATTGAAATGCCAGACTGAGATTAGGCGACGTCGGGTCAGACCAGCGACGAAGCCATTGGCTGATTTTTTGCCGAATTGCAATTAAAGATAGAACCCACCAATAGCGCAATAATGCGACATAATACGGCAGGGCTGGGATGTCAAGGATTAAGCGCCGGGTTGCAGAATACGCCGCGATAGACAGAAATACACTTTACTATATATGCAGTACGAACAATATATATATATGAAGACGCTAGTTGATATACCTATTGAGACCTTGGGCGCTGTGCAGAAATTATACGCATTGCGAACGAAGAAGGCCGCCATTCTGTTTGCGCTAAACGAAGTGATCCGTTACAAAAAACTTCAGGATATGGCGGCGCAGCTTGGCACTCTCGACGACGACGGAATGATGAGTCAGAGCAAACTGAAGCGCATGAGAAAAAATGATACTTCTCGAATCTTCAGCGCTGATTGAATCGTTCCGCAAAAAAGGCCGTGCCGATATTCGCGCGCGAGTGCAGGCCGCGCTTCTCTCGAATGTGGCCGCCGTTTGCGACCCGGTGCTGCTCGAACTTTATGCGGGTGCTGCGGGCAAAAAAGAACTGGAAATGATCCGCGAATACGAACAGAATCTGCCAGTGCTGGCGTGCGACAGCGAAGTATGGATCTCGGCCAGAGAGTATGCCCGCCTCTTTCGCAGCCGGGGAAAAACATTTTCGAATTTCGACATCCTAATCTTTGCTTTGGTCAAGCGCCACAATGCCGGCATCATTGCGATGGATCGTGCGTTCAGGAAGATGCATGAGCTGGTTAAGGGTCGCTAAATGCGCCCCCTCAGTTAATCACACTCATCTTTTTCCATTTGCCGCCGACAAAACGCCGCCAGAAAATGACTGCCTGAACCATGCTGTAGAATGTGGCAGCTCCCCAGGCCCAGTGTACTGCCCCTGGCTGCTCCCGCAGCAAATAGGCAGGCAATACCATCACAGGCCACGGCAACAACAGAGCCACGATCGTGACGAAGCGCGTATCGCCTGCCCCTTTGAGGGAAAATGAAAATATCAGATTCACGCTGTCAGACGTCGTAAACGCTGCAACAAACATCAGCAGATAAGGCGCAAGCAGACTCACCTTTGCCCATAGTTCCGGATCCCTCTGATTGCTGAACCAGCTGAGATAAAAACCCGGAAACAGCACGAAGGTAAGTCCGGCGGCGAGAATATACATAATCGTTACCTGCCAGCCCGCCCACACGGCGCGCTCCGCTTCGTGCGGTTTTTTTTCGCCGAGAAACTGTCCAACGAGTACCGAGGTTGCCTGCGCCATGCCTATCGCCGGCAGAATTGACAGCATCATGATTGTAACGACGATGCTCGAGGCTGAAAGAGCCGCGCTGCCGTCAACCATGCGGCCAATCAATATGAGAAAGACACTGAACGCCAACCCTTCGAGCGCCCATTGCATACCGCTCGGAAGCCCAAAACGGATGAAGCGCTTAAGCAGATCAGCATTCCAGCTCCAGCCGGATGTCAGATTGTACTCGCGGCGCTGTCTATCAGTAAACACCAGCACGAGACCGTAAAGCGCCGCAACCGCCGTACCGATTGCCGTCGCGTAACCCGCACCGGCAATTCCCATTTTGGGAAATCCGAGTTTACCAGGAATCATGCAGTAATCGAGCACCGCGTTTGCCACCAGGCCGACGCCGTTGATCTGCATGATGACCTGCGTTCTGCCGAGGCCCATGAAATAGCCGCTTGCCGCGGCAACGATTGCCGTCGGCAGCGCAGAGAAGCACATCGCGATGAAATAATCAGACTCGAGGCGCTGCATCGATGCCGCGTGTCCCATGCCGCCGAAAATGAAGCCAGCAGCGGGAATCAGCAGCAGGAACAACAATCCCCCGATAATACTGACCCACAGCGATTGCCACACGGCCGGGCCGATCATATTGTTGCGCCCGGCGCAGAAGTACTGCGCGACGAATGTCGTAACGTAGGCCGCGGTTTGCTGCAGTAGCGCCATCGGCGTCCAGAACACACCCATCACGGCGACCGCAGCGCCCATCGCTTCCGTCGAATAGTCGGCCAGAAACAGGCGATCGATGGTCATCTGCAAATTCCAGAAACTGTTGGCGACAATGAGCGGCCATGCGAGCCCGAGAATAGCCTTCCAGCGGTCTAAGCGCCTGGCGGGAAACTCTGCCGCTGGCGCTGCGTGCGCTCCGGGTACTTCTGACATCCTACTGCTCTACCCGCTCGATCCTAAAGGTATTTGGCCTCATCGCGGCGAAAGCCAGGAAACCGGCAATGGTCAAAAATGATAATGTGGAAAAAATTTTCAGAATTTTCATGGTGTTCTCCTTGGGTAAATGCTGCATCAGAATGAGGCCAATATTATTTCGCGAGGTCAAAGGCGTACGAAAGCTGAAAATCCACCCTGTCATATTTATCAAAGATTCTGAGATCAGGGTCGCCTGAGGCGATAAAAATACCGGTATATTGCACATAGGTGGAAATCACATCCGTGATCTTGTACGTGAGATTAAAACGAAAGAGGATATTGCTGTATTTGAGAAACGTGACGACAAACGAATTGAAGCTGAGAGTGTCGCTGACGAAGTTTTTCGAATAGCCAAATGCATACGACTGCAAAGGTTCGTCGCGCAGCAACTCCGGATCTTTTTTCAACGGCCCGGTCACCGAATATTCGAGAATGAAGCTGCCATAGTCGTTGGTGTTATAGTCAACGCCTGCGGTCACGCCACCGGTGTCGGCGGCTTTGACGTCGTAGGGCATCGTGATTGTATTGCAGGTGAGCGGGCATTCGGGGTTCGGCAATTGCGCTGCCGTCTGGTTGAGCCGCTTGAACTGGTAAGCGCTGTCAAATTTCAAGAGCATTCCCCACAGCGGAAAATTTGCCGACAGACCCGTCGTGGCATAAGGCGAGTGCCGCGCATCGAAGGTTGAGTTAGCGGGATTCAGCCTGAAGAGCGGATCACGGTTGTAGAAGCGGCCACCGAAGACCGAGATTGCGCCGCCGGCCAGATATCCCGTGTACTGCGCGCCGCCCTCGACCTCGCGGCCATATGCCGACGCTTTGTTGATCTCGACGCCGGGCAAGAGCGAGTACGGGTGGTCGCGGTCGGTGTAACGGCTATTCACCGGGTATGGTATAAAAATGAGTTGGATTTCCTGCTTCGGCAAAAACCAATCGACGCGGACAGAATTCTGGCCGAGGCGTGCTTCCTGCGGCTGCGCAAAAAAAGCCTTCGTCGCATCGCGCGCAGAGATCACATCTGACACCGGCAGAATATCTGCCTTACCCCACACCGTGATAATTTTGCCGGCGGAAACACTGACGTTGTCGAAAGATTTTTTCCAGTATAACTCCGCGAGAATGGCCTCGAACTGGTAGCCTTCGCGCATATACGTGCTATCTTTTTCGACAGCATACGCCGCGTTGTAACGGAACGCTGCCTCACCGTAGATTTGGCCCCAGCTGGTCTGCTGGTCGAGCGTCAGGCCGAGAAAGGGCCCGAGAAAAACCCAGCGGTTGTCAATCTGGCGACCAAACTCTGCCGACAGTTTGCCACGGAGCGGTAGCTTAGGCAGCCACGGGCTATAGCCCGTGGCCACCGACGAACTTTCTTTCTGCTCCCCCTCGAATTCAAATTCCTGCGCGGAAAGCGAGCCCATGACAAACATGAAACTCGCGACAGCGAGTTTCATGTTTGTCAATTCCTGACCGCGCCCATCTGCGACTCACGGAACGCGCTATCCTGCACGGCGCGGGTATCGAAGAGCGACTCAGGAATAGGCACGTTGATTTTCACTTTTTCAAGTTTCATGAGGCTCATGCGGCGGTTCTTGTGATTCACCACAATCAGCTGCTTTGCCACTGCGACACCACCAACGACCTCAAGATCTTTCGAAAAGAAGGTTTTGACCAGGCGATTCTGACGGTCGTACGAATCGGATTTCAGAACCAGGTAGCTTGCCTTGTCAACCCAGAGCACACCGCGTCCGTAAGACGATTTCGGTGCACGGTAAGCAGTCGGAAAGGACTCCAGGATGTAGCACGGCCTGCCGTCGACATTTTCTTCACCCAGGTACGAATACACATAGTCGCTCATGCGCACCTTTTCGATATCTTCGTACGCAATCTCAGAGCCGAACAGCGTACCTGTTTTCGGCGAGTTGGATGTCTCGGCAACGACGCGCTTGAGCTTCTTGAGCGCGGGTAAATACATCCACTGCTCGGTGTCTTTGCCGGGCACTTCATAATCTTTTTGCAGAAAAGCTGTGCCCTTTTCGTCTGCGGGATCGTCAATGATGCTCAGCCCAATGGTATCTTCGAGCTGCGGCCCGATATCTTTGGATATCGATTCAAAAGATTTGGTACGCGCCTGGCCCGAACATTTGCGTTTGCCGCCTTGCTCGTCGAACGCGCAAGTAATCACCTTGGTGCGGTTATACG
Organism: uncultured Turneriella sp.; assembly: GCA_964356715.1. Taxonomy (GTDB): domain Bacteria; phylum Spirochaetota; class Leptospiria; order Turneriellales; family Turneriellaceae; genus Turneriella. The sequence goes on from CAYHJO010000014.1 coordinate 29,279, forward strand.
AGGTTTTACCGTCATCGCGCTTGATCATCTTTCGGGCGATCTCTTTTGCTTTTTCCGGTTCTTTGAGATTTTGTGCAAAGACGGGGAGGGTAAATACGAGCAGCATTATTGCTACCCTCACCCCTAGCCCCTCTCCCGCGGGGAGAGGGGAAAATGTGCCCCCCTTCTCCCTACGGGAGAAGGGGTTGGGGGTTGCGACCCGCTTCGGGTCTCTGCTTTCAGAGGGTGGTTTCATGTATCAGCTCCTTGTACTTTATTGGTTCTACCAAACGCCGTTAACAGCGCAGGCAGGAAAAAGAGGTCGGCGAGAAGTGCGCTCGATATGGCCACCGCAGACAATAAGCCAAAATTGCGGAACGGCACATAGATCGACGGCAGAAAGATCAGAAAACCGGTAGTGAGAATTACCGAGGTGAAAATCATCGCCTGCCCTACTTCGCGCAGTGTGATGGTGATAGATTCAAGCCTGCCATGGCCTGCCCTGAGTTCTCCACGATAGTGCGTCAAAAAGTGGATGGTATCATCGACGGCTATGCCGATGGCAATCGGTAGAACCAGAAGCGTATCAGAATCGAGCGGAATTCTGAACCAGCCGGCGACACCGACCGTCAGCAAAATCGGAAAGATGTTGGGCAACATCGCAATGATGCCGTAACGGATCGTGCCGTAGATGAGAAACATGATAATCGTGATGACCACGAGTGCCAGGCCGAAAGAAGACAGCTGCGACTGCGTCAGATAGCCGGTCAGGCGCATCATGATCGGAATTCCGCCGGTTGCATAGTAGGTGAGCTCGGCGTTGTCTTTTTTGAGCGGCTCGAGATATTCTTTCAGCCAGCCATCGACCTGTTTCAGAAAATCGACGTACTCGAAAGAGCTTTTGTTGACCACCTGCAGCGTGATGCGGCCCTTCTCCCAGTCATCGTCGGCGAAGAGCCGGCGCGATTCGGGGTCGGCCGAATCATAGAGTATCAGCACCTGCTTCAGCTTCTGGTTATCCGCCGGTATCGAATAGAAGGGAGATTCAGCACCTGCTTTGACTGTTGCCGAGGCCATGAGATTTTTGTGCGAATCTTTGACGGCATTCACAAGCGAGGTGGTCTTGGTTACGAAATCCGGCCGCTCTTTTTTTGCCCGCTCTGCGAGCGCGTCCATCGCGGCGAGCAACCGCACATCTTTCAGACCGTCATTTTTACCGGTGTTGATCACGATCTCAACGTTGGTTGTTCCGCCGAAATGTTTATCGAGCGTTTCGAAAGTTTCTTTGAAACCATATCCCGGCTTCACCGATTCGATGAAATTCGTGTCGACCGTTACACGCGGATAGCCTGTGAGACTCAGCAGCATGATGACACTGAAGATGGCAATGACGACCCTGGGTCTGTGTCTTGTCGAATGGATGATGAAACCAATGAAACGCTGTATCTGCCGTTCGAACAGGCCCTGCATCTTCTCGCCGGTCTCTTTGTTCTTCGCGACACCCGGCGCCCAGAACGTGAGCAGCGACGGTAAGAGAAAGATGGTTCCGATATAGGCGAATAGAATGCCAAACGACGCCGCAACGGCAAAGTTGCGGATCGGTACGATCGGTACAACAACAAGCGACATCATACCTGCAAGGGTGGTCAGCGTCGCGAGCATGATCGAGACGCCGGATTTTTCATAGGTCTTCTTCAAGGCCTCTTTCTTATCCATGGTAATATGGAAATACTTGTACCCCGAGAGGATATGCACCGCCGAAGATATACCCACGGTCAGATTGAGAATGACGACGATGTTGATCATCATCGTCATTGTGACATTGGAAAGGCCGATCAGGCCCAGGGTCCACGCCACAGAGAGTATGATAATCAATGTCGGCCACAGCATCGCCGAGATCGAACGAAAGGCTATCGCGAGGGTAATGAGAATCAGTATGAGTGACAGCATCATGATCATACCCATCTGCGACATCATGATATTCATGAAGAAGGCCGCCACCCACGGCCCACCACCGATGAGGTAATCCATCACCTGCGAAGAAGATTCACCTACCGTTGGGTTTGCCCATTTCTGTGCTTTGAGCAGTTTTTCGAGATCCTGGTTGAATGCCATATAGTCCTCAGGGTCGGCGCTCTCCATTTTCGGAACTTTGCTGCGATCTTTCTTCGGCGCCTTGTTGTCAGAAAAATCGAACTCGCTTGCCTCTTTTTTTGCGCCCGATTCGTCTTTTGTTTTGGCAAGCCGCGCACCGTAATCTGTCTGTATCAGAATGGCGCCAAATTCTGCGTTTTTGGAGAAGAAGCTGCCTGGAAAATCGCGCTGTGCAAACGCGGATTTTTTGATATCCGCAAGCAGCTTATTGTCTGGAATGAAGCTCCCGATAAACTTGCGGTTTTTCAGAGTATCACCTTTGGCTTCCAGGTAATCCGCGGAGATAATCGTGCGGATACGCGTGATACGGTTCAGGGGGGAATTTTTTTCGAAGCGTTTCTTATTAAGTTCATCTTCAAAAGCTTTGACTTTTTTCAGGGTCTCAGATTCAAACACGTCTTTGCCAGTCGGTTTAAACATGATCATCATGTATTCATCCGAACCGAAAAAGTAACGAAAACGATGATAATCTAAGAGCGATGAATCGCCCGCATCGAGCCAGGTATCCATCGTCTGGTCGATCTTGAGGTTTTTCAAGCCAAAACTCAGGCCTGCGGTAAACACTGAAAAAAAGGCCAGCACGAGCCAGCGACGGCGGAACGAAAATTCCGGAATCGCAATCATCCATTCCGTGTATTTGGCAAGCCAACGGTCGGTGAGACGCATTTTGGTCGGTTGTGGTGAACTCATAATTTTTCCTTTGTGGTAATTTTTATTTTCTGTAACACCGCTTCAAGGCGGTCGAAGTTTTGTTCGTTGGCCGCGCGCACAAAATCTTTAACGCGTTCATATTCTTCACGCAACGCGAAGGTCATGCGAAATTGTAATTCGGTACCCATACGCGTTTCGGTAATTTCTGCCAATAGACGAAACGAGTGCACGGGTTCGATGTGGTCGATGACAATGCGTTCAAAGGGTTTAATTTCGGCGAAGCGGCAAAAATTCTCGTACGCTGCCCCATCAGGTGCATGCATCGTGAACCGCCAGGCACCGCCCGGCGTTAAATCAAACTCATGAAACGTATTGCTGAAGCCATTCGGCCCCCACCACTCTTTGAGCAGCTCCGGGTTAGTGAATGCGCCAAACACCGCTTCGCAGGAAAACGGGAGTACGCGCGCATTGACAATGGTGCGCTGTGAAACCGCCATAAGGGACGCTTTGTTTCAGATCAGCGGACCGCTGAACCGGCGGCTCGCAGGACGCAGCGCCCACGAAAGTACAACAAACACCAGCACCACCAGCGGTGAAATGATATGCTGCATCGGCATTCCCATGACTGCACTCGATGCGCTTGCGGCAGTCAGGTTGATAAACATGCCGGCGTACGCCCATTCTTTCACAACGGGCATCCGTGGCGCCAAAATGGCGACCGCTCCCAACAGTTTCCAGACACCCAGAATCACAAAAAAGTACACCGGATAGCCCAGAGCCTTGGCGCCCATCTGTACATCCGGCCCGCGGCCGATGTACATTACCCCCGCGAACGCATAGTTCGCCGCGAGCAGCACGGTGATGATCCAATACGCAATTAATTTTCCTTTACTCATGTTTCTCCTCCAGAAGCTTTTTGATAAAATAGATCGGGTACACTATCAGGTAGAGATTCGGTAGCCACCAGCTGAGATCAAAATCTCTGCGTATCGACCAGAAAACAATCGCCATGAGACCCAACGAGAATGTAAGCACAAGTGAAACGTGCGCCATCTTTTTCCAGCGCTCATCGGTATTGCCGTGGGGCGAATGCCGTGTAAAAGCGACACGCAGTGCCTTGCGGTCGCGGATGTAGATTTGTTCTGCGGCGGCTATTTTAGACATATTATTTCACCGCAATATCGTAATGAAAGACGTCTTCGCGCTCGCCCATCGATTCGTAAAGACGGCGCGCCGGCAGGTCTTCTTCCGCTTTGTCGGCCTGCACATAGATGACCCACGGCCGATTGCCTGTGCAATTTTTTTCAACTCGGCAATGAGGGCACGCGCAATACCCTGGCGGCGGTGTGCTTCGTTCACGGCGAGATCGTAGATATAAACTTCGCTGCGCTGCTGTTCAGACTTTTCGAGCACATAGGCGACGAGACCTGCGACGATCTTTTCACCCTCAAACGCCGCTAGGGCGATGACGTGGGGTTTCTGCAACAACCCCTGCAAATATGCATCCCTTGGCGGTTTCGCCAGATATGAATCGGCATCGCCAAAAACCTCGGCAAACATTGCATTCATTTGCCGAAACTGTACGACCTGGCCGGGCAGCAGGCGCGCGATTTTGTATTGCGGCAATTTCAACCCCTCTGGCCTGCCGCAAGAAATTCTGCCAGGCGATCGAACATGCTCGACCAGCCACCCTGGTGTCCGTCGCGTTCCGCCGCCGACTGGAACGGAGTCTGGTGAAAGTCCATCCGGGTTTTGCCGTTTTCATCCGTGAAACTGATCGTGACTAAAGTCTCAATCCCCCTTTCGCCCTCTTCTTCCCAGACGAAAGTGAATGCAAGACGATCGTGCGGATTGACTTCTTTGAAGACACCATGCTGCCACAACGCGCGGCCATCTTCGACACCGGTCAGGCAACCGCGCCATTTGCCGCCGGGCCGCACTTCCATCTGCATCTGCGTCGCCGGGTGCAACTTCGGCCCCCACCAGCTGAGCATCGTCTCGGGAGTCGTCCAGACTTTGAATACGAGTTCGCGCGGTGCGTCGAAGACACGCGTGATTTTTAACGAGCGTCCTGTTTCTGGCAGGCTCATTCAAACTCCATTTATTTCGCTTCAACAATCGCTTTCAAGCTTTGCATGCTCTCGTTAAATTTATCGCCCATAAATTTATCCATATCGGCAAACAGCCAAATGATGCGCGCAAAAATGGGCGCCGGGCCGGTCATGTGGTACTTCATGACGGTTTCAGAGCCGTCTTTTTTCAACGAATAGGTCACATCATTCGAACCCTGCATCGGCTTATAGAATGTTAAATCTATTTTTACCTGCTCATTCTGCACTAAGCTCTTAATGGAAAGTTTGCCATGCCCTGATTTTTTACCCTCAAATTCATAGACAGCACCCAGGCCACTCTCAGGACCAGTGAAGGTGCGCTTCACATCTTTTTCAACCTTATCCCATGCAGACCATTCGAGGCCTTTCTTAAAACTAATCAAATAGGGGAAAATCTTCTCTGGCGCAGCATTGATCTTCAGCGAACGCTCAACGGTATACGTGTTAGGTCTGGTTGCCGCCACGATGAAGATACCGGCAATCACAACTACTAATCCAATCAAGATTCGTTTTACAATTTTCATTTTTTTCTCCTTGAACTGATTTGATCTAACTATGCTTTTTTCGTCGGTAAGCTGATCATCCAGCCGATGCCGAATTTGTCTCTGAACGAACCGAAATAGTCGCCCCACGGCATGTCGGCCATCGCCATCTCGACGGCGCCGCCAGCAGAGAGTGCAGCAAAGAGTCTGTCAGCCTCTTGCCTGGTTTCGGGTGACAAGTTGATGTAGAAATTATTTCCCTGCACAACCTTTTGTCCCAGCGATTCGAGCGCATCTGACGCCATGAGCGCGCTGTGTTTGCCGATCGGCAGGGCGATATTCATAATCTTGTTGCCGTCGGCTTCAGTGAGCGTCACACCCGGCATCGGCATGTCTTTGAAGCGGACTAGTGAATCAAAGTCGCGTTTCAGGACATCCTTATAGAAGAGAAACACCTCTTCGGCGTTGCCGGCGAAATTCAGGTAAATGCTGTTGAGCCTCATGCTTTCCTCACGGGAATCACAAATCCGTCAATGTAACTCATCTTTTCTCCTCTGCGCGTTTTAAGTTAGCAACATAGGCTTCCATGCGCGCAATGTGCTGTTTCTGGCCTTCGAGCGCGCCATATTTCTCGACGACCAGATTCTTGTACTCCACAGTTTTGAAGACGCCCTTCATCGTGATGCGCGTCTTGCCGCCTTCATCCGCAAAGTTCACGAATGTGCGAAACTGGCCGCCATCTTCGGGCTGGTCATGGGGCACGGATGCCCCAGAGTCGGCCGAGCCATGGACGGCGGAAGGCCGACCATGATCGTAGATCAGCCGTTCGTTGCGGATAATTTCGACAAAACGAATATGGTTGGGATAATCTGTACCATCGGGGCCATGCATCGTCAGCAGCCATTCACCACCCGGCGCAAGGTTGAATTGGTGAATGGTGTTGGTAAAGCCGTTCGGTCCCCACCACTCTTTGATGTGTTCAGGTTCAGTCCAGATTTTCCACAATAGTTCGCGCGGCGCATCGACAACGCGTGTGATATGCATCTCGCGATCAGACGTGTCTTCGACGCTCTCGCCGAGGCGGTCGAGAGTTTCTGCCCAGCCCTGATCCATGCCGGCAAGCGCACCTTCGAGGCCGGGCCCGGCTTTGAGAATTGCCGCGGTGAGAACGAGTTTTGTCTTGTTTGCGCCCTCGTCGCTGAACAGCAGGGTATTATGCCCCGCAAGCTGATGCCCACCCGCGTTATCGGGGAAGGCCGTAG